>JABJED010000084.1 GCA_018665025.1 Gammaproteobacteria bacterium | reverse complement strand
GCCACGGGCGGAGGTTTAACTGCTTTCGTTGGTTACGGTCTTGTTACCTGGGCGCCCACTTTTTTCGTTCGCAGTTACGATATGAGTCTCACCGAAGCAGGTTTCTGGCTCGGGTTGGTACTTGGGATTCCCGGTGGGGTCGGTATTGTTGCTGGCGGATGGCTTTCAGACCGCTTTGGTGCCAAAGATACGCGTTGGTATTTGTGGGTTGTGACTGTTGCCTTACTCGTCGCCGTTCCCTGCAGTGCTGCAGCATTCATGGTTGATGTCTGGTGGCTTTCGCTGTTGTTGCTCAGCTTTCCTATTATGCTTGGCAACTTCTATCAGGGCACGACGTTCGCCCAAGTTCAGGGACTTGCCCCGGTGCGCATGCGAGCTGTCGCCGCTGCAGTGTTGTTGTTTGTTCTGAACTTTATCGGTTTTGTGTTTGGCCCACCGGCTGTTGGATTTCTTTCTGACATGCTTGTTGGCACTTTTAATGCCGATGCGCTGCGCTATAGCCTTTTTGCCTGGGGTTTTGTGAACCTGTGGGCGGCGTTCCATTACTGGCGAGCGGGGTATTACCTTGCCGATGATCTAGCCCGTGTGGGAAGTAAGTAACGAAAACAAACTCGGTGTTTTCGTTTCAGTCTCCTGATGTCTATAGCGCCGAATTGATTCGTGGCTGACAGTCATACCTTGCTCGGCTAGAAGTTCTGTTATGCTTACGGGTATACCAATAGCTGTGATCCCCTGTGTATCGACATTTATTGCTTCTGCGCATGCTGGTTTTGTTGGGCGTAATCTCTTTCGGTGTTTTCCTGGCTTTTCAATATGGTTTTGTTGACCTTTTTGTCAGTGCCGATCGAAGTTACCTTTCATCCGTAATTCTTACGATGTATATAGCATTAACCATGCATTGGGTTTGGGTGGGTTGGTTACTCTCTCGGGACATTAATGATGCCGCATCGCTGGATGGCGGTTCGGTACCGTCCGGCACCGCCAGTCTTACCTCGGATTTGATTGAGAGATTGGAATCTAGTCTTGGTGGGGCTCGCAGAGAACGGCTCCTCAGCCTGTATTATGACCAGCTCATGAACAGACACGCCTTTGGGCATTTTGCCACCGATGTGCTGCTCAGATTGGGTCTGCTTGGAACGATTATCGGTTTCATCTTCATGCTTCTGCCGGTGGCAGACATCAAGGATTTTGACGGAGCGGTGATGCAGCGCCTGCTGGCCAGCATGAGTGGTGGCATGGCCGTCGCCCTCTACACCACGCTCGCCGGTCTTGTCTCCAGCACATTACTTCGATTCCAATATCATGTGCTGGATTCAGCAGCCGTCGATCTTGCTAATCGCGTGTCGACTCATGTTGAGACCCGTGCTGGATTAGGTGTCGATGAGACATAGAGCTTTGGATGGCAGCACATCAAGTGACGCCTTCACTGACCTTCTGTTTAATGCGCTGCTTGGATTCGCCATGATGTTCATCATAGCGTTTATGCTGATCAATGATCCTGAAGACGCGGGCAAGATCGATTCCAAGGCGGAGATGCTCATTACCGTGCGCTGGGCTGATGGTCATCCGGACGACGTTGACGCGTTAGTGGAAGGCCCGCATGGTGAAGTTGTCTGGTACCACAATCGTGATGGTGAACTGATGCACCTGGACAGGGACGATCGCGGGTTAGTAGCTGATCGCGTCACCCTCGACGGGAAAGAGGTATTGAACCCGATTAACCAGGAAACTGTTACGGTGCGGGCGCTGCAGAGTGGAGAGTATGTGGTGAACCTGCTGCACTACCAATCTAACTATGATGAAAGTTTGCCCGTCACCGTTAAAGTCGAAAAACTGAACCCTGAAGTATCTTTGGTTTACTACGGTACACGACTTCTCAAGGGGACAGGGGATGAGCAAACCGCAGTGCGATTTCGGCTGGATAGTGCCGGTGAAGTTGTAGGGACGAATGAACTCCAGAAGCGACTTCTGACCTTGGTTCTGGATAAATCCTGATGGCCAGCGCTGTGGTGCTGTTGTCTGTTGCCTATGTCGTTGTGGCCGCGCTGTTATTGAACCTTAACCTGAAAACCAGTCATGCGCCCCGAGTGAAGGTCGCAGCAATTGTTGTCACGACTTGTTTTTATATGGTGACTTGGTTTGGCTTTCAGGCGATGTCCGGTTGGGCATCAACGCAGCCGCTGCCTGAGCAATTCCGTCTATTGTGGGTTTCTATTGAGGAACGAAAGAAAGAGGACAGAAACCCAGGCTACATATACTACTGGGTGCGAGCGCTCGACGCGGCAGATCTGCCGGTTGGGCCGCCACGCGCGCATCGGGTCGAGTGGTCTGAGGCAGCGGCGGAAACGGCAGAAGCGGCAGCCTCTGCAATCGAGGAAGGGCAAGAGCTTAACGGGACGCTGTCGCGAAATCTAATGACCCCCAGTGAAGAGGGTGATGCGGTTTCGGGATACGCCGGTGAGAAGTCAGTCACCGGCGCTTCAGACGAGGAAGTGAATATTCGCTTCAACCGCGCACCACCCCGGCACCTGCCTGCTAAGCCTTTACCGGGTTAGCGCTGCTTACTTAAGCCACGTCAACCGGCCGGCATCGGGTTCACCCATCGCTAAACCACGGTCTTCGTGAGCCCTTGCTTTTACATAGTTGTGAATCAGCGCCGTATCATCCGGTGTTAAGGAATCTGCAAAAGACGCCATGCCAGCACCAGACAGCAGCCCCCCAAGCACAATGGCATCAAAATTGGTATGTGACTCTGCGCCCATCATTCGCAGGTCGGCGATCACCCCACCCGAGCGCACGATCAACCCATGGCAGGGCGCACAAAAGTCATGATAAAGCACTTCACCCTTTGCCAATTCTTCATCACTGACAGCTGCTAATTGTTGCTCAGGAATGGTCATATCACGCAAGGTGGGGGATGGCAGGCTTTCAGACCCCCCCAGTTTGAACACCAGCAATCGGCCGGTATTGCTGTAGGTAAGCGACGCTGGGTTTGCCGCTGGGTCAATGGGTGCGCCTGAAAAGAGATCCCCGCCGCCCGTACCAGTCAGGATAGACACATACTGTATGCCATCAATTTGGTAAGTGATGGGCGGCGCGAGCATGGAAACGTAAGTATTGAAGTCCCAGAGCACTTCCCCCGTTTCTGTATCATAGGCCGCGAACATACCAAGCACGTTACCCTGAAAGACTAATTCCCCTTCTGTCGCGAGTACCCCGCCATTCCAGTAATGGGGGAATTCAACAGCCCATTTTTCTTCACCGGTCAAAAAATTAAACGCTTTAAGATATCCCCGGACCTTTGGTTGCTCACCGATGTTGTCCACAAAGAGTTGGGCAATGCGCCCAAATTCAAGACCAAGGTTAAAGCGGCCAGGGTGCCGTTTGTAGAGCCCCGTCTTATGGTATTCATCCGACATGGCGTAGATGAGCGCGTTTTCCTGAACCGGTAAATAGGCAATACCGGCTTTCGCGTCGATCGACATGGCTTGCCAATTGTGCGCACCCAACGGACCAGGCAGCACCCACTGCGCTTCCTTATCGTAGGCATTAGCCTCAACTTCCACAGGTCGCCCGGTGTCCATATCTATATGCGACGCCCACGTCACTGCGGCAAAGGGGTTCGCTTTAAGCAAGGTGCCATCGTTGCGGTCAAGCACATAGAAGAAACCATTCTTGGGCGCCTGCAGCAAGACTTTTCGCTCGACCCCATCTATCTCCATATCGGCTAGGGCGATATCTTGAACAGCCGTGTAATCCCAGTTGTCGCCCGGTGTGGTTTGGTAGTGCCATTTGTAGTCCCCGGTATCAGCATCAAGCGCAACAACCGACGAAAGAAACAAATTATCACCGCCCCCAGGCGAGCGGATCTCTCGAGTCCAGGGCGAGCCGTTTCCGACGCCAAGATATAGTGAGTTCAGGTCTGGATCGTAAACAATCGAGTTCCAAACGGTACCACCGCCACCGTATTCCCAGTAATTCGTACCTTTCCAGGTTGCCGCTGCGAGTTTCTGCGCCTCGCCTTCAAAGGGTTTAGACGGATCCCCCGGGACAGTAAAAAAGCGCCACACTTCCTCACCGGTGTTTGCATCATAGGCGGTGACATACCCCCGGACGCCAAATTCAGCGCCGCCGTTACCAATAAACACTTTGCCGTTGGCCACGCGCGGGGCCCCGGTGATGGTATAATAACGGTCCCGGTCGGTAATAGTGTCCACTTCCCAGACTTTTTCACCGGTCGCTGCATCCAGCGAAATTAGCCGCCCGTCGAAACTGCCGAAATAGACCTTCCCTTTGTACACAGCAACGCCGCGATTGACGACATCACAGCATCCACGACGACCCCACTCGCGAGGCACTTGGGGATCGTAGGACCACTTTTCTTCGCCCGTAACGGCGTCGATGGCATACACCCGGCTCCAGGTGCTGGTGAAAAACATAATGCCGTCGACCACGATCGGCGTTGCTTCGAGTGCTCGGTTTGTGTCCATATCCTTGTACCAGGCCAGGCCAAGGTCTTTTACGGTTTCTTTGTTAATCTGCTTAAGAGGAGAGAAGCGTTGTTCTTCATAGGTGCGCCCATGAGCCAACCAATTGCCTGGTTCGGAGGCAGCATTGTTGATGCGAGCATCATCAATCTGTCCGATAGCAGAGGTCGCTGGGGCTTCTTTGGCCGTCTCTGCAAGCTCTGGCGCTTCTGGTGCTTCTGAGCAAGCGGCGATGAATAGTGTAGCCATAACAAGCAGGACAGTGGGTGCTTGGTGCATGTGGTTTTCCCCTGATTTTCGATACCTAGAAGATACGCGTGTTTTAGGTTTAGTGCCAGCGGTGCCCGAGGCGCCGTAACTTAGGCGCGGTATAGGCTTCTATCGACGCTACAAAAATAGACCTTTTAGATCACAAAGGCATCACCTTTGTGCGCGGTTTTTTACATCCTAAAGACTATAATAGAGCCGTTCAGCATGGGCACGCTGCAAGAATAAACAGCTACTCGGGACACATTCGAATATGTCAAATATTACTCTGGTCTGGCGGATACTGGTTGTCTTCTTTGTTGTCGAGTCGACAATCATGATGACGTTTTCGAGTTTCCCGGGCCTTGAGCTTTATTTCATAAACCAACACTCGATGGTTCTTGTTGCGCTCGACGCAGTCATCCTGACACTCATATCCGGTCCGCTAATGTATTCCTGGGCCATTCGTCCGTATATAGTGGCACGGGGTAACGCTGAAACGCTTCGACTTACCAAAATCATGGGCGAGTTGTCGACGGTATTTGATACTGCGAATGCCCCGTTCTTCGGTATAGATTTGCAAGGCAGGGTCAATGAGTGGAACCTGCATGCAGAAAAGATTACTGGCTTTAGTAAGGAAGAGGTGTTGGGTCGGGATCTTGTGGCCGATTTTATTACTGAAGACTATAAAGCTGCGGTAGGCGTGGTTCTGGAGCAAGCACTGGAAGGCGTAGAAACTGCGAACTTTGAATTTCCATTGTTCGACCGATCTGGAGGTCGGGTTGATGTTCTATTTAATACAACGACACGGCGTGATATCTCCGATGAAATCACTGGTGTGATTGGTGTGGGTCAGAATATTACAGAACTGAAATATAAAGAACAACAACTTCAAATAGCACTGGCTAAAGCGGAACGAGCAGCTAAAGTAAAAAGCCAGTTTCTTGCGGCAATGAGTCATGAAATTCGTACACCTATGAATGCAGTACTAGGCATATTAGGGTTGTTAAAGGATTCTCCTTTGGATGAAATACAATCCGGTTTTGTTCGTACCGGGGAAGAGGCAGGAAAATTACTATTAACAATTATTAGTGACATTCTTGACTTTACCTCTATGGAATCACATAAATTACGTCTCAATGATGCTTTCTTTGATTTACATAGGTCTCTAAATGGCTGCATTAATATCACGAAGCCCTTAGCCGAGGAAAAACATTTAAGCCTGACGCTTATTATTCTGCCGGGTTTACCCCGCTATGTTAGCGGTGACTCAAGTCGCTTGCAGCAAATAATAATTAACCTCGTTGGTAACGCGATCAAATTTACAGAGAGCGGTGAAATAATCGTTACTGCCGCGGCCCAGGTACTTAACAATAAGGTGATATTTTCATGCTCTGTTAAAGACTCGGGTACAGGCATTGCAGAAGCTTCCATGGGAACTTTATTTGATGAATTCACGATGGTAGATCAAAGTCATAGCAGACGTCATGAAGGAACCGGGTTAGGCCTGGTTATTTGTAAACGCCTGGTAGCTCTAATGAAAGGACATATCGGTGTAGATAGTACTCTGGGGAAAGGAAGTACATTCTCATTTAAAGTTAAACTTGGAAAAGTCGAAGATAAAGACGGTGCCGATAGGTTAACGATAGATAGTCAGGAATCCCCGCCCACATTACCGGATAGTCCTATCCGGATTCTATTGGCAGAAGACAATCTCATTAACCAAAAGATCATTAAAACTATGCTAGGAGCAAAAGGATTGTCTATTGATATTGTGTCAAATGGCGAAGAGGCGCTCGCTGCAGTCGCTAGCCGAGCCTATGATATTGTATTAATGGATGTGTCTATGCCTAAGATGGATGGGATGGAATCGACGGGAAAAATCCGTCAACTTCCTGGCTCTGCAGGTAAAATTCCAATTGTTGCCCTGACTGCCCACACAATTACTGGTGACCGAGAACGAATACTAGCGTCAGGTATGGATGATTATCTGGCAAAGCCGGTAGATATTTTCACCACATTAAACTGCATTGCTCGATGGACAGACCCCGCCCGTGTAAGTATTTCTGGGTAGCTGTCAGGGGTTAGATATAGTCGGCCGAACGATCTTTGAACATGATCATAAACCCGTTGAGCCCCGTCCTCCAATTTCGGGCCGGCATCGTCCACTTCTTTAATGCCGCCCGGATGGCCAGGTAAATAATCTTCTTTGCAGAATTGTCAGTCGGAAACAACTTCCGTTTCCTGGTCGCCTTACGGATAACGCAGCCGAGTGACTCAATGGCCGGTTGTTTTCCGAAGTAGTGATAAAACGTTTTTCGCCAGGGATTTCTCTAAGACCCGCAAAGAATAAGCCTGGGTTCACGCGCCTGTTGGCACTACAAAAATTGGCATTTTGAATCACAAAGGCATCACCTTTGTAGCCAGTTTTTTACATCTAAAAGACTAAAATTAAGAGTAACAAAATCACCTTGGCTGAATATTTCGTTCAATTGTGCATCGCAAATATTGCGTCTGACTCAGTAAAAAT
>JABJED010000468.1 GCA_018665025.1 Gammaproteobacteria bacterium | reverse complement strand
TCCTGATGAGGGGAGTCTGCTCGCACCAGTACCGCGGTATAGTCTGCGATCACTGAGCCGATAACACGCAGGTCCCTGAATGATTGAGGAAATATTCCCTGCAGCGAGCGCACAACTATGGGCGTCGAGCTGATGAGTAGGGTGTTTTGCTGTCGATTTGCAGTTTCGATGAGTCGCGCGATGGCTCTCCCACCACCCCCACCGGACAGGTTTTCGTAGCTGACCTTTTCTACCAGTCCGGATCGTCTAAGCGCTTCGCCAATACCTCTTGCGGTACCATCCCAGCCACCACCAGGGCCAGCTGGAATCAGGAAGTGGACCTCGTCAAGAAGCTGGCCGGATCGAACGGTCTCGGCGGTCCCCGGCGCTGCCAAAAGACTGCAAGCAAGTAGCGCAACCGCGCTCAGGAACCTGAAGAAGACACTCACTTGTTCAGGAAGTTAAGTGCCAGACCGGGAGTTTCCCAATGACAGGAAACCAGTTTGCCGGTAGTGGACAACGTGATGAACGCAGTATTGAGACCCTCTCCGCCGAAACAGATGTTGGTGGTCAGGACATCAGGCATGGGCACCAGGCGAGCATCAGCACCATCTGGGGAGTGAATCGTGATACCCCCGGTGATAAGAGTTGCAACGCAAATATTGCCCGCTGCGTCCACGGCTAGTGAATCGAACATATGGTAGTCGGGTAGCTGCGCCATCATTGTTGGACGCTCATTTTGATCTATCTGTCCCGGCCCCGATAGTTGATAGGCCCACAACCGCCCAGTTGGAGTCTCGGCGACATAAAGTGTTTTTTCATCCGGAGAAAGTCCAATACCGTTGGGAGCCTCCATGGGGAAAATGGCCTCAGCGATGTGTTTCCCATCAACCGTGCCATAGTAAACGCCGGTTCGGTCACGATCACGGTCCCGGGTTTTGCCATGGTCGGTAAACCAGAACCCACCTTGAGCATCGAAGACGATATCGTTGGGACCGCGCAGTTCATGGCCTTCACACTCTGCATAAATCACAGAGACTTCACCTGTAGCGAGATCAACGCGCTCGATTCGCCCGCCGGAGTAGTCGTCTGGCTGGTGACCAGGAAACAAGAGACCGCCGCCGCTTTTATGCCAGATAAAGCCACCGTTGTTGCACGTGTAACAGGCACCGTCGGGGCCAATGGCAGCGCCATTGGGTCCACCGCCAAGGTCTGCAATGACCTCTATGGAACCGTTTGGGTCGACGCGGCTCAAGGTACCCCGTGCAATTTCCACTACGATAATCGAACCATCCGGCATCGCTATGGGGCCCTCGGGGAATTGCAGGTCCGTGGTGATTTCTGTGATCGTCGTCATGGCCGTCTCCAACTTATTTGCAGTATTATCCTCTGATTTCGTCGTAAGCCCAGTCAAGCCATGGTAATAATGCCTCGATATCAGATACTTCAATCGTGCCGCCACCCCAGATACGAAGGCCCGGAGGAGCATCACGGTAACCGCCTATATCCAGTGCGACACCTTCTGATTCAAGGCTATTAACCAGTGACTTGATCAAACTTCTTTGGGCATCTTCTTCCTGTACAGAAAACCACTCATCGACGATACGAAGGCAGATGGAGGTCGAGGAAATCGTGGCCGGATCAGTTGCCAGAAACTCTATCCAGTCGCGCTTGTCTACCCAGGTTTTGATTGCGGCCAGGTTTGCCTGCGACCGGCCAATTAAGGCAGTCAGGCCACCAATGGATTCAGCCCAGGCAAGAGCGTTCAACTGGTCTTCGACCGCGAGCATAGAGGGTGTGTTGATCGTTGAGCCTGCGAACAGGTCCAGCCCCACTTTACCTTTCTTAGCCAGGCGAAATATTTTAGGCAGGGGCCAGGCGGGGGTGTAGGTTTCCAGCCGTTCAACAGCTCTTGGTGATAGTGCCAGCATGCCATGGCCGGCTTCGCCACCCAGTACCTTTTGCCAGCTCCAGGTGACCACGTCGAGTTTTGGCCAGTCAACCTCCATGGCAAAAACCGCAGAGGTAGCATCACAAAAAGTCAGGCCTTCACGGTCTGCCGAGATCCAGTCAGCATCGGACAGGCAAACACCTGAGGTCGTGCCATTCCAGGTGAATATCACATCCCGGCTGGCTGCGTCGGTGCTATTGAGGTCGGGTAGATCGCCATATGGGGCATTAATGAAACGAGTGTCATCCAGCTTCAATTGCGATTTGATATCCGTTGCCCAGCCTTCCCCGAAACTTTCCCAGCTCAAGACGTCAACACCTCTTGCCCCGAGCATGGTCCACATGGCCATCTCGAATGCACCAGTATCTGACGCCGGCACGATGGCAACCAGGTAATCTTCTGGGATGCCGAGGATGCGTTTGCTGTCGTCGATGACTTTTTTCAGCCGGGCTTTTGGCTGTTTGGCACGATGGGAC
>JABJED010000467.1 GCA_018665025.1 Gammaproteobacteria bacterium | reverse complement strand
CTACCGGACCCACGTTCAACCATGGGTGGCAGAAAATGTTTGCAGACCAGCCACGGACCTTTGAGATCTGTATCCAGCACCCGGTCCCATTCGTCGACAGTTGTCTCATCGTAGGAACGGTTGAGTTCAGAACCTGCGTTATTAACCAGGACGTCGATGTGATCCCACTTCTTATAAGCCGATTCTGCTGCAGCCTTAATTTCTTCCTCAAGGCGAACATCGCACTTTACGGCAGATACGGCATCACCCAACTCTTGCGCCAGGACATTGGCCGCGTCAAGGTCGCGGTCAACGATGAGTACTTCTGCGCCCTCAGCGACGAAGCGGCGGACCGTTGCTGCGCCTATGCCGTTGGAGCCGCCGGTGACTACGCAATTTAACCCTTTAAGTCGCATGATTGAGTTCTCGAAAAATCAGGTCGCAATCGTAACATCAAGGCGCCGGGTTTCTCTAGCTGTCCACGCTCACGCCATGTGAGCGCCAGAGGTTTATCACACAGGGATAAAATGGCTGAACACTGGGTGAGGAAACGGGATGACGGGAGCTTGGTAAATACACTATATTGCTCGAATGGATAGAGACTACGATGTCATCGTCATTGGTTCGGGAGCCGCCGGTTTATCGGCTGCTGTTGCTGCAGCTGATGAAGGCGCCAGTGTGTTGATCGTCGAAGGTGACAAACAGGTCGGTGGTTCTTCACGTCTGAGCGGCGGACATTTCTATGCTGCTGGCACTTCTGTACAGGAAGAAGCTGGTGTGGTTGGCGACACCCCGGGCGCCATGTTTGAACACTACATGACACTCAACCAATGGCTGGTTGACCCTGCCGTGGTTCGCCAGTACTGCGATCAAAGCGCACCAACCTTCGAGTGGGTGAAGAACCTTGGGGTCAAATTTGCCAAAGAAGGTGTTTATCCTTCCGGTGTTGGTTCAACTCCGCGCGGCCATCAGCCGGAAGGCGGCGGCCAGGAAGTGGTGAACGTCCTTGATGGTCACCGCAGCCACAAAGGTGTCGAAATCGTTTTGAATTCACGGGTGAGCGCGCTGTTAACCGACGAAGATGGACGGGTAAATGGGATCAGCATTGGCGATGACCAGGCCACTTGTGGCGCTGTCATCATGGCTACCGGTGGGTTTGGTGCCAACCCAGAGATGATTGCAAAATACTACCCGCAGGCTCACGCAACCGGAGACTGGCGCTGGTATATCGGCAGTGATGGTGCCCAGGGCGACGGCATTGTACTCGGGGAATCGGTAGGCGCGGCTGTCGACGGCCATGATCGAGGCCTGTTACTGGTGACACCAGGTTTCGGCAGGGACCTTGAGGTTCTGTTGCCTGGATGGCTTATTCTGGTGAACAAACAGGGCCGTCGTTTCACCGACGAGTCTGCACCCTACACTGTGCTGGGTGGACTGATTCAGAACGAGGGTGGTCACGCTTTTGCTGTATTCGATGAAACGGCTCGCACCGCGGCGAAGCCTGGCCCGATTTCACAGGCAAACTGGGTGAGTGAAGTACTGCACCAAAAAGCTGAGGAAGGTCGCATCTTACGCGAACAAACATTAGAAGACCTGGCGGCAGCGATGCAGGTTGACGTTGGCGGATTACTGGGCACAGTGGAAAAATATAACAATGATGTTGCCTCGGGTTCGGATACAGCTTTTTTTAAGACCCAGGGCCTGCAGTCCGTTACGCACGCTCCGTTCTATGGCGTCGAGATCCGGCCTGCCATTGTTTGCTGGACCGGCACCGGCGTGCGGGTCAGCGCAGATACTGCTGTGATGAACAAGCAGGAGAAAGCAATACCCGGGCTGTACGCCGCCGGTGAGACAATCGGCAACCTGCACGGGGATAGATACATTGGTGGTGGTGGATCGTTCGGGCCTTGTCTCGTTTTTGGGAAACTAGCGGGTGAAAATGCGGCGCGGTATGCGCGGGCGCTTAACGAATGAGTCTTTGTCGCAGAGGCACTTGCGCGGCAACCGGAGATGGCGAATTCGGCTGTTCGAAATAACTCATTTCATTCTTACGGTTGCGTTCGAGGATTTACAAGAGTACATTTTAAGTTACCGGCATTGAGTAAATCTCAGTAGTAGTCGGCGATCTTCAACAGGAGATGGCCATGCTTACGAGTGTTGTCAATCGCCGTAGCTCGTTGTTAGTAGTCCTGCTACGCGATTTTGTTCTGGGTGAGTTATGACTGAGTCGTCTCTCTGGCCCTTGGTTCTCTATTTTGTCTCGATTCTTGCTTTGGTCGGCATCATTCTTATGTTGTCTGCTTTGATCGGCGAACGCTCGCCTATGGAACAAGCCAGGGCTGAGCCTTTTGAGAGCGGCGTTGTGCACATTGGTTCTGCCCAGATGCCTCTTTCAGTCGAGTTCTACCTGGTCGCCATATTCTTCGTGATCTTTGACCTGGAAACTGTATTCATCTTTGCCTGGGCCGTCGCATTTTATGAACTCGGTGTATTCGGGTTCCTGGCCATCGCTGTTTTTATTTTCATTCTTGTCGTCGCACTCATCTACGAATGGAAGTCCGGTGCACTCGACTGGGGTGTTAAAACCCGCAAAGAACTGCCCGCCGGATTCACACTTCAAAAGTTGGAGGATTGAGTATGGAATGGAGCCTAACCCCGGCAGAACCCAATATCCCCGTTGTCGACACTGCGCTGGACGAGCATCTGCGCCGCAACCTTGTGATGACAAACCTTGAAGACATGCTGGCCTGGGGTCGTAAACACTCCATCTGGCCGTTCAATTTTGGACTTTCATGCTGCTATGTAGAGATGGCGACATCACTCACCAGCCGCTTCGATCTTGCTAGATTTGGCTCGGAAGTAATACGCGCCACTCCACGGCAGGCAGACATGATCGTCATTTCAGGCACCTGCTTCCTGAAGATGGCACCGGTGGTGCAAAGACTTTATGAGCAATTACTTGAGCCCAAGTGGGTTATTTCTATGGGCTCCTGTGCCAATTCCGGTGGTATGTACGACATCTACAGTGTCGTGCAGGGCGTCGACAAATTCTTGCCTGTAGATGTTTACGTACCCGGGTGCCCACCCAGGCCGGATGCTTTTCTGCAGGGTCTGATGTTACTACAGGATGCCGTAGGAAAAGAAAGGCGTCCCCTCAGTTGGGTTGTTGATGACCAGCGTGTTTACAAAGCTGAAAAAACAAGCCAAAGAGACCTGAGAAACGAGTCGCGGATTCAAGCGACCGAATTGAGGAAGCCTGATCACGTGTAATTAGTAACCAGTAGTAGAAGAGGAAGGCTGTTGTCTGTGGTAGAAGAACAGGTAGTATCTAACGAATTCGCATTGAAGCTGGATCAACAGTTTCCTGGTGCTTCGCTTTTCGTACAACAAACGGTCGACGAGATCGCCACGATCTGGATTGAACGTTCACGCCTCAGGGAAATCATCAGGTTTGTCAAAAACAGCGGCTTCGAAATGTTGTTTGACCTGTGCGGCGTTGATGAACGCATGCGCGAACATCGAGACGGTCTGCCTGCTGCTGATTTTACCATTGTTTATCACTTTCTCTCGTTCCGCCTGGGCACCGAGCTAAGGCTCAAAGTGGGTGTTTCAGGGGAAGATGCAAATGTACCCAGCATCCATGACATTTACCCGAATGCCAATTGGTATGAACGTGAAGCCTGGGACATGTTTGGCGTCACCTTCACAAACCACCCCAACCTTTACCGCATCCTGCTGCCACCCACCTGGGAGGGTCACGCTCTCAGGAAAGACCACCCTGCCCGCGCGACTGAGATGGAGCCATTTCGCATGGACTTCGAGCGACAGGACAAGGAGCAGGAGGCACTGCGCTTCAAGCCTGAAGAATGGGGGATGACCCGGCGCGACAAAAATACAGAATTTATGTTCCTCAATCTTGGTCCGAACCATCCCTCCGTTCACGGTGTGTTCCGTATTGTGCTGCAACTCGACGGAGAAGTGATTGTCGATGCTGTGCCGGAAATCGGTTACCACCATCGCGGCGCTGAAAAGATGGGAGAACGGCAGACCTGGCATACCTACATCCCCTACACCGACCGTATTGATTACCTGGGCGGTGTTATGAACAACCTGCCCTACGTCATGTCTGTTGAGAAGATGGCCGGTATTGAAGTGCCTGATCGAGCAAAAGTCATTCGCATCATGATGGCGGAGCTCTTCCGCATCTCCAGCCACCTTGTTTTCTACGGTACTTTCGCTCAGGACGTTGGGCAGATGTCGCCGGTTTTTTATATGTTCAGTGACCGAGAGAAATTGCTCCGGATTGTCGAGGCAATAACCGGCGGGCGCATGCACCCGGCCTGGTTCCGCATTGGCGGGGTCGCGCAGGACCTGCCCGAAGGTTGGGATGTCATGGTTCGCGATTTTCTCGACTGGATGCCCAAGCGGCTGAAACAGTATGAAAGTATGGTGATGAAGAACAGCATCCTGCGCCAGAGATCCCACGGTATTGGTGTTTACACTAAAGAAGAGGCCCTGGACTGGGGCGTTACGGGCCCAGGTCTGCGGGCAACAGGAATGGATTTCGACTGGCGCCGTGACAAACCCTATGGCGGGTATGACCAGTTCGACTTTGAAGTACCGGTGTACCAGAACGGTGACAGCTTTGACCGTGCGAGGGTTCGCGTTGATGAAATTACCCAGAGCCTTCGCATCATTGAGCAGTGCCTGAACAATATGCCCGCTGGGCCTTACAAGGCCATACACCCGCAGACGACCCCACCACCCAAAGAGCGGACCATGTTTGATATTGAAACCCTCATCCATCACTTTCTGAACGTCAGCTGGGGGCCCGTGATTCCTGCCGGGGAATGCAGTGTGACGATCGAAGCCACCAAGGGTGCCAACATGTACTACCTGACGAGTGACGGCGGCGGCAGCTCATATAGAACCAGGATTCGTACCCCTTCATTTCCGCACCTGCAACAGATCCCACTGATCAGCAGAGGGCTACTGATTCCCGACCTGATCGCGATTCTCGCCAGTATCGATTTTGTCATGGCGGATGTAGATCGATGAGCAATATAGCTACTGACAACCCGACCAACTTCCTGACTGAACAGGAAGTTGCGGAAATCGAAAGCGAGATCAGTCATTTGCCAAACAGGCCTTCTGCCGCGATCGACGCGCTTAAAATCGTGCAGTCCTATCGAGGCTGGATATCTGATGAAAGCCTGAACGCCATAGCAGAACTATTAGGTATGTCTGCCGGGGAACTGGATGGTATCGCGACTTTCTACAACCTGATCTACCGGCAACCGGTGGGAGAGAAAGTCATTCTTTATTGCGACAGCGTCAGTTGCTGGTTGATGGATGGCGATGTGGTGTGCGAAAAAATTAAACAAAAACTTAATATCGACTACGGCGAGACAACAGCGGACAACAAATACACGCTCCTGCCGGTGACCTGCCTTGGCGATTGCGACCACGCACCAGCGATGATGGTGG
>JABJED010000466.1 GCA_018665025.1 Gammaproteobacteria bacterium | reverse complement strand
TGGCCGCTCATACGCCGAAACCAGCGTACTCTTCATTGGTAATAGCTTTACCTATGGCTATGGTTCTGCCTCGCGGTTTTATCGAGCAGACACCGTGACTGACTTAAACCTTAACGGCATAGGTGGGGTGCCAGCGCTGTTTAAATCTTTCACCGATCAAGCCGAACTCGATTACGCGGTGTTTGTCGAAACGCACCCGGGTAGCGGGTTGGATTTTCATTTGGAGAACAAACTGGGCGTTATCGGGCATCAACCCTGGGACAACGTAGTGATGCATGGCTACAGCACAATGGATCGCGATAGACCCGGGGACTCAACGTTGCTTGTGACCACTGCCGCGCAAATGGTTGAATTTTTGCGAGGGATCAATCCGAAGGTCGAGATATTTCTAACGGCAACCTGGTCGCGTGCAGACCTGGTGTACAACTCGGGCAGCCCCTGGTCGTCAACACCGATCGATAAAATGGCCAGCGATTTGCGTGTTGCCTATGAATTGGCTGCCGCAGGGTCACAAGGCCTCATCTCCGTAAACCCGGTTGGCGAAGCTTGGACGCGGGCTATGGCGGCTGGCTTAGCTGACCCGAACCCCTACAATGGTATCGACTTCAATAAAATAAATTTATGGGCAGATGACCATTACCACGCTAGTGATTATGGTTACTATCTTGAGGCATTGATCGTTTTTGGTAATCTGACCGGCGTAGATCCTCGTGCGCTCGGGGCGAATGAATGCTCAGGCTTTGAGTTAGGCATGACGGTCTCGCAAGTCGCGGGATTGCAGCAAACCGCATTCGAGCAACTCGCTAGCGACAAACGACTAAACCAGGCATCCAAGTTGCGTCCTAAATCCGCCACGGCAAAACCTTGCGGCAAGACGCGTTAGTAGCAACACGACGCTGCGTTTTTTGTCTGAACAAGCTCGCTACGTTACCGGCAAGCTTAACTCGAGGGTTTACTGCACCACCTATCAGTCTAAGCAGGCATGCGCTCTGGTTTAGGGGCTTTGCATCAGCGCGTGGTTTCAGGGAATATTCTAATTCCCCATCCGATGGATTTTGTTGAATCATGCCCGCAACTGCGATTGCCCTGACTCACCTGCACGTTCTTGAACTCGGCGCCGGTGTGGCTTCGGCTTATGTCTGCAAACTGCTTGCCGAGCAGGGCTGTGATGTCGTGAAGGTCGAACCGCAGCAAGGCGATGCCCTGCGCCGGCATCATCCCGAGGCAGGGACGATAGATGACAGTAGTGGCTACTTCGCCGCGCTGAATGTCGGCAAACGCAGTTGCACAGTCGATTCAGACAACCTTGAACAACTCATTTGCTGGGCAGACATTGTTGTACACGACCTGAGCCCTTTGATGGCCACCGAAAAAGGCCTCGATGCAATTCGCCTGCTGAACCTGAAACCCGAATTGGTCGTGCTTGCCATCACCGCCTTTGGCAGCGATGGGCCCGAGGCTGAATTTCTGGCCACGGATCTCATCCTGGGGGCCGCTGGCGGCTGGAGCATGCTGTGCCCCGCAACGAGCAGTGACCCCGCCTTACCCCCGCTTAAGGTTTATGGCGACCAGTGTTATCTCATGGCATCAATTTCAGCCGCGGCCGTCGCACTCGCCACAGCGCGAAACGCGGCCAACACAGGGGAAGGGGAATTTATCGACTTTTCAGTTCAGGCATATGTTGCCTCTGTGCTGGAAGCTGCACTACCGACCTACACCTACAAACAAGAGGTCGCGACTCGATGTCACGAGCGGCGTCTGGTCCCCTGGAAAATTTTTCACGCGATTGACGGTCCTGTTTTCATCGTCTGCATTGAGCAAGATCAATGGGAGAGGCTGTTGGAATTTATGGGTAATCCGGATTGGTCATTACTTGATGTTTTTGTCGATCAAACCAGCCGCGCCGAAAATCAAGATATGGTGCATATGTTTGTACAGGAATTCGTGGCTACCTGGCATGCGATGGATTTTTACCACGAAGCACAAAAGCACCGGGTCTGCGTCGCGCCTGTGATGAGTGTGTCTGCACTTGAGGGCACCCAACATCTACTCGAACGCGACTTCTTTAACGATGTGCAGGGGACGAAATACTTAGCGGCCGCGACCCTGCGCAACTCAGGAAGAGCCGGTAATCCAATGGCTGCCCCGCAGATCGGCGCGCATACCCAGGAAGTACTGGACGAGGCCCGTGCAACCCAGGTGGACGGCGCTACTTCAAACAGTCATTCACGGCCCAGGGAAAACCATCTTGATAGCAGTAAGAAACCCCTGGATGGCATTCGTGTACTCGACATGACCTGGGCCTGGGCGGGGCCTTTCTGCACCATGAATCTTGGCCACATGGGCGCTGATGTAATACGCCTTGAATCGGAAGTGCGCCCTGACCTTTATCGTCGCCTGTCTATCTTCCCCGCCGACATGGACGAGGGTATCAATCGTTCGGGTATGTTCAACCAGTGGAATCAGGGTAAAAGCAGTATCGGCGTCGATTTGAGCAAGCCCGCTGGCATTGAACTGGTTAAGTCGTTGGTGGCGGAGTCCGATGTGCTGGTGCAG
>JABJED010000465.1 GCA_018665025.1 Gammaproteobacteria bacterium | reverse complement strand
TAGCGCTGGCCGTCGACGATGGATTCGTAACGCTTTTCTGTTTCCAGGACTTCCACCACCGTATCTGGCAGGCTGGGTGGCTGCGGGAAGTCGCCGCCGATCGCATCTGTATAGAACAGTTTGACCGAGTAAATGATCTGGCCCTGGACATAAGTGTCGTTGGTGTCGACCAGCGTCTCGAAGAACACGAACTGGTTCATACGCTGGCGTTGGGACGCGGTCTGCTGCTGTACGCGAATCGTAATGGGTTGGCTGCGGTCGTTACCTGCGCTGAACGAGGGGATCAATAGATTGCCCATGCGTTTCGGGCTGAGCGTAAGCACATGATCCTTGTATACAACACTGGTTCTTCGACCATTGATGATAGACATAGAGCTGTTCTGTCGGTTGGATTCTGTGATGATCTTGAAGTCCTGCTCCAGTGACGAGAAATCCAGGGTGGCATCTGCAGTCTCGTCAGAGGCACGTACAGTCAAGGTGATCAGGTCCAGGTCCGAGATAATGCTTCGGTCCACGGTTGCCGTCAGGCCTGCCCATACGACATTACCAAGCAACAGGGTTGCTGCGATCAGTAACTTACCAGTCTGTTTTAGAGTCATTGCTCGATACCTTACCTTCACGTAGTCGTTCTTCATGTTGCATTTGGAACTTACGGCGCAATAATCCACCGGGGTCGTCGGGCACCCGTCGTAGCCACTGCTGTAGTGCCTGCTTTTCTTCTTCATCCAGAGGCTCAGCTTCTTCCTCGGCAGGTTTCTGGTTGGCCTGCTCTTCCTGTTGCTGTTGCTCCTGTTCTTGCTGTTCTTTTTCCTTTTGTTCCTGTTCTTTTTGGTCCTGGTCTTGGTCCTGTTGGTCTTTCTGGTCCTGTTGTTCTTTTTCCTGCTGGTCTTTTTCCTGTTGGTTCTGGTCCTGCTGTTCTTCGGAGTCTTCGCTGTCTTCGCTGTCCTGGTCCTGGTCCTGCTGCTGTTGTTGTTCCTGTTGCTGTTGTTGCAGCTGTTCGATCAAGGCTTTGTTAAATTGCGCATCTTCGTTGTCAGGATCCACGGCGAGAGCCTGGTCGTAAGCTTCGATTGCTTCGTCTAACAGGTTCTGTTTCGCGAAGGCGTTACCCAGGTTGTACTTGCCATCTGCCGTATCGATGCCGCCATATTGGCTGGCAGCATCCTCAAATTTTTCACCGCGGTAGTTGGCTGTGGCTTTCCACTCGGGATTTTCGAATAGCGCTGCCGCTGCGTCAACGTCGCCTTCAGACATTACCTGCATGGCCTGCTGATCCCTCGTTTGCCAGAGGTCATCCCACAGCGAAGCTTTAGCGTCTTCGACGGGCAAGATGAGCACCAGGGCAAAGCCCCAGATCCAGCCGCGGCGGAAGCCGAGTGCCGCCAATGGCAGAAGTAGCAGCAGCAGCCAGGGACCTTCCTCAAACCAGACGTCGAAATCCCGCTCTACTTCGCGATAAGTGTCATTCGGCATGAGTGGCTGCTCAGCCAGCAGGTAACCCAGATCTTCCTCGGTCAATGTCATGGGTGAGTAACGGCCACCGGCCAGGTCGGCAAAATCCTTGAGGCTACTGGCGTTCACTTTGGGTATGACCATGTTGCCGCGGGCATCTTTCAGGTAACCGGCATCAGGGCGACCGTTGACCAGCGTAACCGGCCCGCCTTCTTTGGTTCCGACAGACATGACAGAGACAGGGTAGGCATAGCGGAACTCTCGGGCGATTCGCTGCGATGCCACCACGTCGCGGATTTCATCGGTGATGATCAGGATTCTGCCGCTTGCCGTACCGCCATCCCGGAACAAATCGACCGCCTTGAGCAGTGCCGGAGCAAGCGCGCTGCCGGGGGCGGGCACAATATCCGGTGACAGTGCGGGGATCATCGCGGCGATGGTCTTGGTGTCGTCTGTTAAGGGTGAAACAACATGAGCGTCGCCGGCAAAGACAATCAGCGCGGTGACGCCTTCTTCGCGCAACTCAAGCAAGTCGATAAGCTTACGCTTGGCGCGAACCAGGCGATCCGGTTTCACATCGGTTGCCAGCATGCTTCGCGTCAAATCAAATATCACCACCAGCGCATCTTCACGTTCGTGAACCGGCTGTGATGTTTGTCGCCAGACTGGTCCTGCGACGGCGATGGTTGCAAGCAACCACGCAACCAACAATAAACTTAAGGGGCTTTTGCTGACCACCTTGTCCGGGTTATCCAGAATGTGAGGCAGAAGATGCGGGTCAATCGCTTTCTCCCAGTTACTGTGGTGGCTCTGTCGGTAGCGAAGCAGGGCAAACAGAAG
>JABJED010000464.1 GCA_018665025.1 Gammaproteobacteria bacterium | reverse complement strand
TCCTGCATAAAGCGCATATCTCTGATTAGACGCTGTTGAACAATTGAATCCTGGTAATGGAAACCCAAACGCAATGCTTCACTCAGGAGGATCGACTGGTCAATCGCTTGCTGGATCATTCTCGCCAGACCTGCCGCTGAAGCTTCTCGCCCTCTGGCCTGCTGCCATTGACTAGCCAGTGCTGCAATCTGATCGGCGTTTGGGTACGCCACTTCAAGCACGGCTTCAGGGGCGAAGTAGCCACGCTCCACCACAAAAATCAGAAAACCGATTAACCAGAAATGTAACAGAGGGCGACGAAGAAGAGAATTCATCCCGCCCACTATTCGATTTGTTGGTTTGTTTTCAAGATAAGCCACTCAGTTCTTCGAGACATACTCTTACCACTTATTCGCCTTCACGCTTAGGTCGGAACCAAATGGGAGAAGACCAGGCACGTTCCTGAATGGTGGCATGCAAATCCGACCTTGGTGCGACGCCTGCTCGAACGGCATCCCAAGTCGACCATCGACAGGTAGGGTTTTCCATCACTCGCGCATAGTAAAACGCTTGATGCTCCGAATTGAAATCCGGGTCTGTCCAAGCAGTTTTTAACTCCGGCGCCCCGAGGTCTTCAGAAATCGAGCAATCACTTATGCTTACCTTTGCGCCATTGTCAGGGCAACGATGAGTTGTTGAATCAACTTTTCCGCCGTCGGCGCAGGCGACATCATAAATCTGTTCATGATGTTTGCCATCGACAACCCATCCTTTGATGATTTGCAGTCGTTGTAGCGGTGCCGAACGGGCATCCTGGGTAGCCCAAAGCAAAAAACCGGGCGCTTCACTTTTCCCTTCAATTTGTGGGGATGCCAGAATGTCCGAACCCATCGCTACACCTGTGGCATAGGCTTTTTCGATCACATCTTCATCATTCAACATTTCATTGTCAAAACCATAACCGGCAAACAACCGAATCTTCATGCGAGGGCCGGATGTGGCAAAAGTTTCCTTGCGGCGAAACGCATCATAAATCGCGTCTCGGGTATTTGCTTCAGCCCAGACTCCGGCGATTCCGGAGGCACCAAAAGTTTCGATTGCTCCAGAAATGTATTCTTTGCCATCAACTTCCTTAATCCTATTTTGCGCGTTATTGTTGTTGCGCCTTGTTGCAAGTTCTTCTTCTGAAGCTGGTATCGAACCACGAAGCATCGCATTGGAATCCATCAAACCCACCTTTGAAAAATAGTTAGACTCATCATCACTGGTGGCCGCTACGTGTGTGTCAGATGATCCAATAAATCCAAACTTGTAAGGATTGGTTTTATTCTGGTCCTGAAAATTTAAGCCGTTCAGTAGCGCTTCCCTGGCGTAAGAACCCTTTGGTTCACTATTCAATGTTGTGGCTACTCTGTATGGCGCAATCTCAAAATTCGCCCACTCATCGGAATCAGACAAGGATGGATGAGTTTCGGACGTACCCTTAATTTGCGTGATTTCGATCAACGGTTCATTTCTTATACGCTTCGCCGTGTAGTTCTCATCCATGGGGTCATCAGCCCAATCTTCCAACTTAAACATCTGTCCATTGGAGCCGTTGGAATTGTGCGGTATGGCGAAACTTTCAATGCCCTCAGATCTTAGTTCATCCATCCAGTTCCAAAGTCCTTCCGGGTCTTGACTATGGAAACGCGAAAAAGGCATCGCCGGAAGTTTGTCAGCACCTTTGAAAATCACGTTACGATGAAGGTTACCCATATCAGCAGTAGAAGAGGTGTATTCGTAGGCGACAAAGGTTGTGAATGTACCTGGGTCATTGAACAATTCAGCGGCGTTAATCGTATCCGCCCAGGCATCTACTACAATCTCATTCAGCTTATCTATATCTACCGTGCCGTCCACGATACCGGTCAGAATACCCGGCAAGAAACCTCGAAAGAGAGAGAATCGCTCTTGAACAGTATCCGTATTCAGTTTCTCTGGTGCGTTAAAATTGTGCAAACCCTGGTTGAAGTCATATTTCGAGAATTCAGTGGACGTGTCTGCCGCCGCGGGAAGTGCCCCGAGGAACATCGCATGATCCGTCACCGCGTAAAAATCCAAAGGCTCCCTTAGCTTTAAATCGAAACCCGCGGGATGTTTAATCGTTTCGCCTTTAGCATAACGATAAGCATCATATGGACTAGCCATTGTGCCAAACGCAAAGGCATCGAAGGAGTAAGTTGTGTGGACGTGCAGATCACCAAAGTAGGCACTGCGCTTGGCATTACGTTCCGGATGCGCTGTGAGGATATCGGCAGGCATTTCCAACAGCTCGC
>JABJED010000463.1 GCA_018665025.1 Gammaproteobacteria bacterium | reverse complement strand
TGTTGATCGTGGTGGTAGTGGCAATGGATTTCATGTCACAGGTGCAGACGCACTTGATGTCACATCAGTATGAATCTCTGATGAAGAAATCAAATTTGCAAAATTTTGGCAGACGCTAGCTTTTAGCAGGAGCCTAGGAAACGAACATGAAAGTCAGAGCTTCAGTAAAAAGGATGTGCAGGAACTGTCGCGTTATCCGGCGTAAGGGTGTAGTGCGAGTAATTTGTGCGGAACCACGTCATAAGCAGCGACAAGGATAAAGGAGAGCAAGTCGAATGGCTCGATTAGCCGGGATCAACATCCCCGACAACAAACATGCAGTAATTTCCCTGACCTATATTTTTGGGATTGGGCGCACCACAGCTAAGCAGCTTTGCGATGCGACAGGTGTAAGCCCGACGGTAAAAGTTCAGGATTTAACAGAGGACGAGTTGGATAAACTTCGCTCTGAAATAACCAAGCTCCCAGTAGAAGGAGACCTGCGTCGATCAGTTCAGCTGAATATTAAGCGCTTGCTTGACCTTGGATGCTATCGAGGTATTCGTCATCGTCGAGGCTTGCCGCTGAGAGGTCAGCGAACCAAGACAAACGCACGAACCAGAAAAGGGCCTAAGCGGCCTATTCGCAAATAAGCGATAAATCGGGAAATAGAATATGTCTGAAGTAGAAACAACTACGCCAGAGGAAACTCAAGCTCCAGAGGCATCTGCTGCGCCGGCGGCACCAACGCGTCGGAAAGGCAAGCGCCAGGTAGTTGATGGGTTAGCGCACATTCATGCGTCCTTTAACAACACCATCATCATGATCACTGATCGACAAGGCGGCGCTCTGTCATGGGCAACTGCTGGTGGTTCAGGATTCCGTGGCGCTCGAAAGAGCACGCCCTTTGCTGCGCAGGTTGCGGCAGAACGAGCTGGTACTGCAGCGCTGGAATATGGACTGCAGAACCTGGAAGTATTTGTCAAAGGACCTGGCCCTGGTCGTGAAGCAGCCGTCAGGGCTCTGAGTGGTGCGGGTTTCAGAATCACTAACATCACTGATGTTACCCCGATTCCACATAATGGGTGCAGACCCCCCAAGAAGCGAAGGGTTTAACCGAGGAGAGTAACAATGGCCCGATATCTCGGACCCAAATTAAAATTATCAAGACGAGAAGGAACCGACCTTTTTCTTAAAAGTGGTGTTCGTCCTCTTGAATCTAAATGCCGTGCTGACAGTGTTCCTGGCCAGCATGGTCAGCGTAGAACAAGACTTTCTGACTACGCTGTACAGTTGCGTGAAAAGCAAAAGGTTCGTCGTATCTACGGCGTGCTGGAAAAGCAGTTCCGTAACTATTACAAGAAGGCGGATCGTCAGAAGGGTGCAACAGGTATGAACCTGCTAAGAATCCTTGAGCGTCGGCTTGATAATGTCGTATATCGAATGGGATTCGGTTCTACCCGAGCAGAGTCACGTCAGCTTGTATCGCACAAATCCATCGTGGTTAACGGGACCGTTGTTAATATTCCTTCATACCAGGTAGAAGCCGGTGACGTTGTTGCGATTCGTGAAAAATCACGTAACCAACTTCGAATTCAGGGGGCGTTGACACTTTCCGCGAACCGTTCCCCTGTTCCCTGGGTAGATGTTAATCCAGAGAAAATGGAAGGCGTGTTTAAAGCTGCTCCAGAGCGCGATGAGTTACCGCAGGAAATTAACGAAAACCTTATTGTCGAGCTTTACTCTAAGTAAACCCGACACGTTTTGAACAGTTATTCATCTTATAGGTGAGAATATGCCACATTCTTCATTAGAGTTTTTGACACCGAAGCACATACAGATCGAGCAGCAATCAATTACGCGCGCCAGTGTTGTACTTGAGCCACTTGAGCGTGGTTTTGGCCATACATTAGGTAATGCACTACGTCGCATTCTGCTTTCTTCCATGCCCGGCTGTGCGATTGTCGAAACAGAAATAGACGGCGTGCTACATGAATACAGCACCCTGGAAGGTGTCCAGGAAGATGTTATTGAGATCCTGCTGAACCTGAAAGGTGTTGCAGTTAAATTGAACTCCAACGACGAAGCTGAAATCACCCTGGATCAAAAAGGCCCGGGCGTTGTTACCGCCGGTGATTTTGAAATCGGTCACGACATTGAGATCGCAAACCCTGAGCACGTCATCGCTAACCTGAACGAAAACGGTCACTTGAAGCTTCGCGCGCTGGTAGGTCGAGGACGGGGTTACGAGCCAGCAGATATACGAATTGCTGACGAAGAAGAAAGCCGTATCATTGGTTCATTGTTGTTGGATGCATCTTACAGCCCGGTTCAGCGAGTCTCTTACAAAGTCGATAGCGCTCGTGTTGAGCAGCGAACTGACTTGGATAAGCTGGTCATTGATCTGGAAACCAATGGTACGATTGATCCAGAAGAAGCTATTCGAAGAGCAGCGACCATTCTGCAGCAGCAGGTTTCGGTGTTTGTTGACCTGGAAAGTGAAAACGAGCCAGAAGCGGTTGTAGAGGAAGACGAGATTGACCCAATTTTACTCCGGCCGGTCGATGACCTGGAGTTAACAGTTC
>JABJED010000083.1 GCA_018665025.1 Gammaproteobacteria bacterium | reverse complement strand
GGGCATTGGTGTCTCAGCCCCGGGGATTCTTATGCAACATGGCGAGCGAGCGACCGACAAACCCATCGGCATGATGCGTGAGTATGTCGCACTACTCAGGGAATGCCTTTCCGGTGAACCCGTTACCTTTGAAGGTGATTATTTCCGAGCCAAACGGTTTCGTCTCGGCGTTCGACTCGGAGAACGGAAACCAAAAATTATCATGGCGGCATTGAACCCACAGATGCTGAAATTAGCCGGGGAAGTCGCCGACGGCGTTCTGCTGAACTACCTGCCAGCCTCACACGTTGGCACATCCATCGAACAGGTCAGAAAAGGCGGCAATGCTAAAATTTACGCCTACGTACACGCCGCCGTCGGCGATTTTGAGCGCAGCGCCAAGTCAGCCAGAAAAGACCTGTTTAACTATGCCATGGCAGATGGATACGCCCGCATGTTCAGCCAGGCCGGTTTCGGGGATGAAATCAAAGAGCTGCGAGCACGCCAGGCCGAGAAGGATCGCGAGGGCGCGTTAGCAGCGGTTTCAGAACGCATGATCCAGGCCATTGACTTCATCGGCAACGAACCCGAAGTAACCGACTTCGTAAAAAGTTATGTCGACGCTGGGGTAGAACATCCCGTTCTCATGCCACTACCATGGGGCGAGGACAGAAGAGCGGTCACCGACGCCACCATGAGAGCTGCCATTAAAGCCGTAACTTAACTGAGACAATAACGACATGAGTGACGACAAAAAATTCAGGGACTGGGATGACCGATACGCAGGCAGTGATTACCTGTTCGGTACCGCGCCCAATGACTTTCTGAAATCCGTTGCGGATCGTCTGGCGCCGAATTCGCAAATACTGTGCCTGGCCGATGGCGAAGGACGAAACGGCGCATACCTTGCAACACTGGGACACAAGGTCACGGCAATAGATCAATCACGGGTTGGCCTCGAGAAGGCCAAAAAACTAGCGGAGCAAAAGCAGGTCTCAATCGAGACGATCGAAGCCGACCTTGCTGAATACGACCTTGGCGTCGAGTCATGGGACTGTATTGTGTCCATTTTCTTCCATATCCCCAGCGCAGTTCGAGCTCATATTTATCCGCGTATCATCACCGCATTAAAGCCGGGCGGCATCCTGATTCTTGAATCCTATACACCGGAACAACTCAACCATGGCACTGGCGGCCCACCGATCGCTGATTTAATGCTGACAAAAGATGAGCTCGCACAAATCTTCTCTGAAATGAACCTTAAGCATCTGCAAGAACTTGAACGGGAGGTCATTGAAGGAGCCGGTCACACAGGTTTAGCGTCGGTCGTACAGTTACTTGCACTGCGCTAGCCCGGTGCGCGAACAGTCGCTCCGCTATGACCCCACCAGAAATTCTCGAACGACAGTATCGAACTCATGATGCCTGCGTTGGCTGTTACCAGGCGTAGGCTTCAGGAGCCTCGCCACAAGGTGGGAATATCTCATCCAGTTGTTCAAGGGTTGGCGAGTCAAGGCGGATATCAGGAACCTGCAGCACAGATTTTAATTGCTCTGCACTAGCAGGACCAATGATAGTAGCCGCCACGCCACGCTGATGAAGTAACCAGCTAAGCGCAATGGCGCTCGGTGATTCACCCAACTCACGACAAAGACGATCAAACTGGCTAAGTTGTTCCCTGCGTTCAGCGACATCCTTTTGCATCTCTGCTGATTGCCGACGACCTGTCGATGCATCCCCACCACCGGCCAGTAATCCTCCCGCGAGAGGGCTCCAGGGTATTAGGCCAAGGCCATACTCCCGACAGGCTGGCAGTACCTCAAGCTCTACTCGCCGTTCAACCAGGTTGTACAGGCTTTGCTCAGAGATAAGACCTAGTCTTTGTCGGGCAATCGCTTTCTCGTTGGCTCGTGCAATTGCCCAGCCTGGAAAATTGCTTGAACCAACATAGGTAATCTTGCCCTGGCTGATCAGCCTATCCATGGCCTGCCAGATCTCCTCAATGGGTGCTGATCGGTCAATGTGATGCATCTGGTAAAGGTCAATATGTTCTACACCAAGTCTCTTCAGACTGGCATCACAGGCCATCTGAATATGCCGGGCAGACAAACCATTATCGTTAATATCATCAGACATCGGTTCATGGGCTTTCGTTGCTAACACGATGTGCTCGCGTCGCGATTTATCTTCAGCTAACCATCGGCCCAATATTTTCTCCGTTGCACCAACACCCAGATCGCCTCCGTATTGATTTGCGGTGTCGATGAAGTTGATACCGGCATTTACTGACTGGTTCAAAATTTCAAATGAATCACTCTCTGATGTACGAGGCCCAAAGTTCATGGTTCCCAGACAAAGCTCACTAACGCTAAGTGCAGAGCGGCCCAGCTGGCGGTATTTCATCGCATTATTCCTTAAAGATTCAAACTTTCTTAACTCATATTTTTCTTATTCATGCTTTTCTAACTCAAGCTTTTCTAACTCAAGCTTTTCTAACTCAAGGCGCCCGAAGTGTTGTGCCCGTCACCAGTTCTTCACTTGAGTCCATGACGCTAAATCTAACCAGTTGTTGAGCATGAGCTGAGAGCTTCTTGTAATCCTGGTAGCTAATGCCTGGCACCAGGGGTTCGCGGAACCAGGGCGCATAGAATTCCAAGTTCGGGATCGCTCTCGTAGCATCAGATAAGTTGGGTGTTCCACCGTGCCAGGCCCGAACATCTCTAAGCATCACTGCTCCGGCCGGTGCCGGACAAACCGTACTCAGTTTCATCCACTCTGGCTCTTCTTTCAGATTGGGTATTTTTGCTCGAGAATTCTGCGTACCCGGAATCTGTCGAGTTGCTCCATTCAATCGAGTCACATCCTGCGGCAGGAAATTGGCGCAAATATAAGGTGCAGGCAGGTCTCGAAGGCTGACCTGGCCGCGCCAGTCAAAAAAGGAACTAAATGGCGTCTTGCCGCCTTCGAACCAGTCGTTTACATCGGAATGCAATGGCTGATAGTCAACTGCGCCCGGCAGGCAAAAATCCCCGCTCGCTGCGCGCAAAATATAGTCTGTGGAACCAAATATTGGCGTCAGGATTTTGGACACCACGGGTACATCCAACAGCATCTGCCAGGCCGGTCGGTGAAGCTGACTCCTGGTCAGGCTCGAGCCACCAAAGGAATAGCGATGAGAACCCCTGTTTCCGCGATTATCCGGATCCAATGCAGCGACTTCATTGATAACATCATCACAGCCTGATGCCAGAAAATCTATTTGCTCGCTATTGAGCACGTCGCCAATAACAACAAACCCATCCCGCTTGAACAAACGCACCGCTTCATCGACGTCGTTACAGCCCAGGATCTGTAGCCCCTTGATACCATTATTGGTTTCAAGATGCGCTTTCAATTCCAGAACTTGAGGATCATCTTTCGATTTGTCTGACCAGCCGGTTGGCTCCCCAGTGTCCGCGCCTGTTTTTGTCACGGGCATCTCTTTTCCCCCTTGGTGTAGTCTGGGGTCCACATTGGATGGCTTTAGTTTTACGTGTAGATTTCAGACGTTCTTATTTTAGATTTAATAAAATAAGAGTCAACCCAAACCCATCAAGGCGTTGCTAGCGACGTGAATCAAGCTCACTTTTAGTTTCGTCACCATCCATTTACGTTCCTTGTCTTTTCTCGCACCAGGGCGAATAACAAAATTGCCCACAAGTCAGCTTTAGCCGTCGGCTGAATGAAGCGGAGGAAAATACCATCTTGATCCTGATACCTCTCTTACGGCATCCTTCAAGGTAATGCTCTTTGCTTCAACCCAATATACAAGGAATACGAAAAAATGACCGACTACGCAACAGTCTCTGTCGAAGAAGCTGCACTCACTGGTATGGCAAGCGCGGTGCATGCTGCAGTAAAACCTGGAACGATGGCAGTGACGGATCAACACGGAAAGGTACTCACGTGGTCGGAACTCAATGGAAAAGCCAACCAACTCGCTAACTATTTTCTCTCACTGGGTATCGGAGGGGACGATGGCGTCGCCCTGCTCTGCGGCAACAGGGTTGAGTACGCCATCGTCTTTATGGCAGCACTGCGGAGCGGCGTCAGACTGACACCCATTAACTGGCACCTCACCAGCGAGGAAGTCAGTTATATTATCGACAATTGTGATGCTCGAGTTTTTCTGGCAGATATCAGCTTTGCCGAAACAGCAAGCCGTGCGCTCAGCATGAGTGAACTGGTCGAATCCAGCTTGTCGATTGGCGGCGATCTTGCTCAATTTGATTCCTTCGATGACGTACTGGAAAGCTTCTCGTTAGATAACATTCCCAATCCCACTCTGGGTGGTGGCATGCTTTACACCTCGGGTACAACAGGCAGACCCAAAGGCGTTTACCGCAAAGAAAGACCCCCAATATTGCCGGACTACTCTGAGCGCGGATACGCCTCCGGTAATGAAGTTGCGCTTTGCACTGGCCCCGCTTATCACGCTGCACCATTGCTCATTGACATACTGACGCCACTGATTTCTGGCGCATCCCTGGTGATGATGGATCGATGGGACCCGGAACAAACACTAAAATTGATCAGCCAATATAAGGTGACTCACAGCCATATGGTGGCCACCATGTTTCACCGCCTGCTGCGCCTCGATGAATCGGTTAAACAGCAATACAACCTGTCAAGCCTTAAACGCATCACCCACGGCGCAGCGCCCTGCCCCGTTCATGTCAAGCATGAGATGATTGATTGGTTTGGTCCGGTACTGGTTGAGTACTACGCCGCCACTGAAGGTGGCGGCGGTTTTCTCATTGATTCACATGAATGGCTGACAAAACCGGGCAGTGTCGGCCGCCCGGGACCGGAATTCGATAATAAAATTATGGATGATGAAGGCAACGATGTCCCTGTGGGGGAGATAGGTACCATCTATATGCGCGCCCCCGATTCAGGCCGATTCGAATACTATAAAGATAACAGCAAGACGTCCTCGTCCTACAGAGGTGACTATTTTACATTAGGGGATATGGGCTACTTCGATACAGACGGATACCTCTTCCTGACTGGCAGGACCGCAGAGCTCATTATTTCGGGTGGCGTTAACATCTACCCACAGGAAGTCGACAGCGCCATGATGCAACATCCTGCAGTACAGGACGTTTGTACGATAGGTGTACCCAACGAAGAATGGGGCGAGGAGGTAAAGTCTGTCGTCCAGCTTAAATCTGATGTTGCTGCCAGCGAAGAACTGGCGGAAGAACTTATTGCCTTTACTCGTCAGCATGTCGCCAATTACAAGAGTCCAAAAACCGTGGACTTCGTTGCTGACCTACCAAGACTGCCTACCGGAAAAATTCAACGCAGGATCGTGCGCGAACCTTATTGGGCAGGCCATGAAAAATCAATTTAGCGGTTAGCTTCCCGGCGTTGCCAATATAGTGGTATTCATCTTTTCCGGTTCCAGCCCAAGTGTAATCAACACCTTGGACATCCCCAGAAACAACCCGACACCGAGCGCAAGCTCGGCGATCTCGGCATCGCTGTAGTGTTTCTTTAAGGCCAGGATTTCCGAATCGCGGAGTTGGCCAGGCAAACCAATGATGTCATCGGTAAGCTGAAGCGCAGCAGTTTCTTTTTCTTCCAGCGCGTTTTCGTACCCATCTTCTATTTGGGCAACAATCTCTTCTTTCAGACCCGCTACACGAGCGGCGTCAAAGCGGACGTTTTTTCAGTAACCGCAATCGGTAATGCGCGCATTACGGATCCTGGTCATTTCTTTGACTTCCTGGCTGATCAATCCTTGCTGCCAGAACTCTGCATAGAGGTCACCGAACTTCGCGATGATGTCTGGCGTGTGACTCATCACTGTACCGAACTCGGCTGGTGCACCGGGGATCGCCGAACCTATTCTGGGTGTCGTGGACATTAGCTGACTTCTCCTGTCATGGTCGCGTTCAATCGGCAAGACACATCGAAGAACGCCAGGGCTGTCAGCAGCGAAACACATCCAGCATCGCCGAACGCCCGTTTGATGGCTTCGACCTCTTCGTCCTCAAGAAAGTGATGTTGATAAGGGATTTTTTCCGCCGCGATGAGCGCAGTTTGCTCAGACAGCTCGAATGCATCTAATCTCTGGGATTGCAGCGTTGTTGCTTCTTCGGCAGAAATTCCGCGTACTTGCTGGCCGTGAATTTGCGCAATACGCGCACGACACAATCTAAACACACGCTCGGGTACTGCGTCGCTTGATTCAATGGCATCAAGGAACGCAGCGTATTTCGTTTGAAGCGCTGGCCTTAGCGCCAGTGCTTCAATGAACGTTCCACCGTCTGTCCCGAGTAAGCTCAAATTAGAACCCAAGTAGCCTTGCGTATCGATCGCGGTGAAATGCCCGATTACCAAATGATGGTTCCAGCAAGCGGGCCCGTTTGAGGTAGAAACCTGCATCGAACTCATCAGTCATACCGATCCCACCGTGGATCTGAATCAACTGGTTAGACATTTCATGCAGGAAATCACCCACCTTCGCTTTAGACAACGAACAGCGTTTAGGGAGATCGTCAGCGTCATCATCAATAGCTTGAAGCGCTGCTTCTACGCAGGACCGCGACAATTCCATCTGGCCAAACAAACCAGCAGCTCTATGCCCTAATGCCTGAAAAGATCCAATGACCTGACCAAACTGCACGCGGGTCTTTAGATAGTCCAGCGTCATGTCAAAAGCTTGCGCAGCGGTACCGAGCATCTCGGCCCCCAAACCAGCCCTCGCGCGATCCAGAATTGATTCCAAAATCGGATAGCCCTGGTCGACCGTGCCCAAAACCTGGTTTTCATTAACCGTCACGCCGTCGAAGTGAACATTTGCATAACCACGACTATCGAACGTGGTCACCGCTTCACGGGAAACACCATCGGCACTCGCCGACACGATAAAGAGCGTAATGCCTTCTGCCCCTTCACCGCTGGTTCTTGCAGCAACCACATAATCAGTCGCTGTCATTCCCTCATGTACAAACGTTTTGTTACCCGTAAGTTTAAAACCGGACCCGGATTTTTCTGCCGCAAGCGCTGTTTTTAAGGGGGAATGCCTTGGGCCTTCATCGACCGCTAGTGTAAGAATCACACTACCATCGACGATTTTAGGGAGGATTTCCTGCTTCTGCTCCTCGTTGCCACCCAGAAGCACTGCCGACGCACCAACGAGCGCAGATGCGAACAGCGGGGACGCCGTCAGCTGTCGACCAACCTCTTCCAGCACGACCCCAAAAGTCAGGTATCCCAGGCCCGAACCGCCATACTGTTCGGGTACGACGATACCAGTCCAGCCCATTTCAATCATTGCCTGCCAGGTATCGGGGGTATATTTGCTCTCGATTCCACTGTCCCGCATTTCGCGAAACTTTTGAACCGGAGATTGTTCTGTTACCCAGGATTTCGCCTGGTCTCGAATCATGGATTGTTCTTCAGTTAATGCAGCCATTTTGGTTATCCCTTTTGAGTGTTCTCGGGAAGACCGAGGATGTTCTTGGAAATGATATTATTTTGGACTTCAAACGAGCCGCCGTAGATGGAAATGGCTTTGCCCCACAGCCAGTCCTTAACGTTGTCGAGCTCTTCTTTCGTGTAGTTGTCACCTTCCCAACCAACACCCTGGCTACCCATCAACTCCATGGTTAATTCAGCCTTGCCCTGGGCAATTTTTGTTGCTGAGTTCTTCAGGATCGAGGCGGCAGCGCTCACCTCTACCTTGCCTCGGGCTTCAGCAGTTATCCTGTTGACGGTTAGACCATGTGCTTCGGAATCCATCAAGTGATTGATGAGCCGCACCCTTAAATCTCCATCTGCCAGCGCACCGGAGTCATCTACGCCGACATAGTCTTTGGCGATCTGCTGAAACGATGGTTTCTTGGTGCCTCCACCAGGACCTCTCGCCTGAGTCTGGCTCTGGCGCTCATGTTGCAACAATCTTTTGACAACACTCCAACCTTCATTCAATGGCCCAAGCAGGTCACTCTTTTCGGCCCGGGCATCATCAAAAAATGTATCGCAAAATGGCGAGGCGCCGGATATCAGTCGAATCGGTTTTGTTGACACACCGTCCTGAGCCATCGGCAACATCACAAAGCTGATGCCATCACGTTTCTTGGCGTTCGAATCTGTTCTGACCAGCGCACCACACCACTGCGAAATATCAGCACCCGACGTCCATGTCTTCTGGCCGTTCAATTTATAGGTATCACCATCATCTTCAGCTTTGGTAATGAGAGAAGCGAGGTCTGACCCAGCCCCGGGTTCTGACAGGCCCAGGCACCAACGGATTTCACCACTTGCCATACCACGAAGGTGTTTGGTTTTCTGCTCATCTGTTCCGTATTCAAGCAGTGTCGGGCCAACCATCGTGACGCCCATACCGGCCATCAGCGGTATCGGGTTAAAAGCGCCCATCTTGCCCATTTCCTGGCTGATGATTTTCGCCTCAGGATGACCAATACCAGCACCGCCAAACTCAGCCGGCCAGGTAGGCGCGCCCCATCCTTTGTCTGCGAGCCGCTGCCGCCAAAGTTCAAAATCAGCTTTCGTGCTGTCATCGGCTTCACCCTCCAGACCCATCGCGCTTCCGACAAGTGTTTGGGGGAAATTTTCCTCGAGCCAGGCCTTGGTTGAAACTCGAAATTCCTCGAGCGCTGCTTGCTGTGACATGCGTTTACCTTCTATCTCGTTGTGTTAGATGGATATTCAGCACTAATAATAGGCAAATCATCGAGCTGGCGCCATGCCCTTACCCCTGAACAGACCTGTGAATCAGGTGTCATAGAAAATACACGGCTTGTACAGCGAACATACTTTCGCTACGGTCTATGCACGACCATAGCGGGAACCAGACATGTGCACCTCTCACGACGTTGACAATAGTACTGAAAGTAACGACCCCAGAGACGGTTATCAACTTGATGGCAACTGGCCAGACTATCCAGCTGACATGCAGTTCGAGATGGGCTCAGGTATCGCTGTGGACCGGGAAGGAATTGTCTACCTTTTCACCAGGGACCTTGAACACTGGGCAACCCATCCACTTGCCATGAAAGACAAGATGGGTAAGAGCAGTATTTCCATGTTCACCCGCGAAGGACAGTATCTTGGCAAATGGGGACCATCTGATGAGCAAGGCTTCGCCTTGGGCGGCCACACGCTTTATATAGAAAAAGATGGCATGTTCTGGACCACTGATCGTGATGGGCATACCGTCAAAAAATATACACCTGAAGGCGAACTGTTACTGACGCTTGGTACCTTTGGTGAATGGGGTAACGACGAGTCTCATTTTAACGGGCCGACCGCGGTCCTCGTACAAGAAAACGGCAATATTGTCGTCGCCGATGGATATTGGAACTCCCGACTGGTGTGGTACACCGCAGAGGGTGAATTTATTAAGTCCGTCGGTGGCTGGGGCCGGGGACCGGCAGAGTTCAACACACCTCACGCTATGGCTCAGGATTCCAAAGGCAGGATCCTCGTGGCAGATCTATGCGGCGGTAACTTTCATGATTACATGACCAAACCGGGTCAAATAGAAGAATACCGTACCCAACCTGATAAAGACTGTGTTCATCGAATCCAACGTCTCACTCCAGATGGAGAATACATCGATGAGTGGACTCACGTTACGCCCCTGAGCCTCGCCACTTACGGCGACAGGGTCTACGCCAGCGATAAAATGAGCGACCTGGCGATCCTGCACGAAGAAACCGGTGAGGTGCTCGGCCGGGTAGAGAAAATAGCAATCTATATCCATCAGCTTGCCATGGATCAACACGGGGACCTGTACACTGCCTCAGTTTACCCGGAGCATGCTGGCGAACTGCGGGGCCCCAAGGGCCCAAGCCATAGAAGGTGGACTCGGGCGTCGCTGGCGGCCTAAGAGCCCGATAAAAACTACATCTTTAACAGCTGTTTGCCAAAGTTTGCACCGGTAAACAGCCGTTTAAGTGTCGCGGGAATGTTATCGAAGCCTTCCTGGATATCTTCTTTGTAAACCAGTTCGCCACTTTCAATCCAGCCTTTAAGGCGGTCAAGTGCAACGGGATACTCTCTTTCATAGCCGCTCAACAAGAAGCCTTCAATACGAGCCTGCCTGAACACGACGTTAAAGTAATTAGCCGGTCCTGCTGGCAGCGACTCTTGTTCATAGCGTGAAATACCACCGCAGATAACAACTCTCGCATGAGAGGCGATGCGCGCAAGTACGTCGTTCAGAACCGGACCACCGACATTGTCAAAAAATACATTAACGCCATTGGAGCAGTGTTCCTTCAATCGCGCCTTAACATTATCGTTTTTATAGTCGATGGCCGCGTCGAAATGGAACTCATTGACTACAGCAGCACATTTATCGGGGCCACCTGCAGTACCGATTACCCTGCAACCATTGATTCGCGCAATCTGTCCTACCACAGAACCCACTGCACCAGCAGCCCCCGAGACAACGACTGTGTCTCCCGGTTCCGGTTGGCCGATCCTAAGCAATCCAAAATAGGCGGTTAATCCCTGCGCGCCCAAAGGCCCCAGATGAGCTGTCAGGAACTGATCATTGGGTAATTCCTGCAATGAACGCCCTGGTATGCTCGCCAGTTCTTGCCAACCGAGTGACCCCAACACCTTCTTACCAACAGCAAGACCCGGATCATTGCTTTCGACCACTTCACCGATACCGCGGGCACCCATGACATCGCCAATGGCTGTCCCCGAGGAATAGCCAGCAATCACTTCAATCTGCCCTTTTTGAGAAGGCTCAAAGCTCAGGCACTCAACTTTTACTCTGACTTCACCCTTACCGAGAGGCTCTACTCCGGCCTCGTTGTATTTGAAGTCGGTAAGTTCCAGCGCACGTCCTCGTGGACTTGCATCTACCAGCCATTGTCGATTTGTTGTCATATTCGTGTCTCAGTTAACCCATGTTTGAGCATTCACTCTAGTGCATGGCAGTTTATCGGCATCTCTCATCGCGGTCGAGACCGCTCTGGCAGCAGTCTGGCTAAACTCTTTATTCAGACTTTTCATCCACATCAGGATAGTTTACTGTACCATCCGGACGGTACAGTAATTACTCACAGAAGAAATTAATGAGAAGCAACAACAAAAAGGAACAGATCCTGGAAGCGGCACTGCAGGTGGTGGAAGAAAACGGCGCCAATCACCTGACCATCGACGCAGTGGCTACCTATGCCAATTTTTCCAAAGGCGGCGTCTTGTATCACTTCCCTTCAAAGAAAGCCCTGTTAAGCGGCATGGTTGATCATCTTATTCAGGCTAATGAAAAAAGAATGCAAGCCTTGGATCACAACGACCATCTTCTTTCAGCGTTTTTACACAAAGAAAACCAGATGTCCGCTGCAGAACGCCGGGCATCACTGGCGCTGCTCGCGGCTGCAGCAGAAGCCCCCGAACTGTTAACACCAGTGAAAGACTATATAAAGCGCGTAGTCGACGAGATTTCACAAAACAGTCAAAAACCGATGGAAGCGCTAACCTTATTCCTCGCGGGTGAAGGAATCAGGTTTCTCGATATCCTGGAAATAAACCCAATGAGCACGAAACAAACCCAGGAAGTCGTCGACCAACTCAGCCAACGAGCACAGGAGGTCTAGCGTGAAGCACATCAGCGGCCTTGCTCTGGTTCTTATGCTCGTCGGTTGTTTGGATAGAGCCCCACCTGAACCCGTTTTACAAAACATCAGACCCGCAAAGCTGATGACTGTAACGAGCCAGGCTGAAGGTGTTCAATACAACTTCACTGCACGGCTTGAAGCCTTACAGTCAATTGATCTTTCATTCGAGGTCGGCGGCCCACTGCACGAAATGCCTGTCCGGGAAGGTGAAAGCATCGAGGCAGGCTCAATGATAGCGGCTCTGGACCCAACCGAATTCCAACTCGCTGTCCAGGAAGCCAAGATCCAGCTTAAACTCGCCGCCCAGGACCTAACCCGAAAGCGCAAGGTACTGGCCGAAAACGGCATCGCAAAATCTGCGGTAGAAGACGCCCAATCCAACTATGAGCTTCAAAGAGTTCGCCTGAACAAAGCACAGGAACAGCTGAGCGATACCCGGATATACGCGCCGTTCGAGGCCTACGTATCGCGAAGATACTTTGACACTTTCGTCAACGTTACCCCGGGCACGCCCATCGTAAAGCTACATGACCTGACCAGGCTACAGGTCATCATGAATATTCCCGAAAACCTTATTGCCACCTCAGACCCAGAGGAAATACTTCGAGCCTGGGTAGAGTTTTCCTTTGCACCCGGGAAACAGTTCGACGTCTCCTACTATGAAAACCGGGGCGAGGCCGAGTCACTCGCCCAGACATATGAAGTGTCATTCGTGATGGAAAATCCCGAAGGACTGAATCTGTTGCCTGGTATGACTGCGTCGGCAAAAATCAAAATGCAACGAACGAGCGACGCGACAATTCTCTTGCCGTCTTCTTCACTGACACCTACGCCTGATAACAAACTCGCTGTCTGGGTCTTTGACCCTGAAAGCCAAATCGTGAGTCGCCGCGTGATCGAATCTGGCACCCCCACCCAAGCAGGTGTTCCGGTGACCAACGGCCTTCAGGTCGGCGATCAAATTGTAGTGGCTGGTGGCAGCCAACTTCAGGAAGGCATGCAGGTACGACCCCTGCAATGATGAACCTGGCCCAGTTCATTGTTAACCGACCTATCTACGGCTGGATCCTGGCGCTTGCTTGCCTGTTCGGAGGAATCCACGGGATAGAAAACGTTGGGCGCCTGGAAGACCCTGACTTCCCTATCAAGTGGGCTTACATCATCACCACATATCCAGGCGCTTCTGCTGAAGAAGTCGAGCAAGAGGTGACTGACAAGATAGAGAACGCACTACAAGAGCTTCCTTCGATCTTAAGATTAGTATCAAAGTCTGTTCCGGGAAGGTCCGAAATACAGGTCGAACTGCGCGAAGAATTTGGCGTTGGTGAAACTGCCCAGATCTATGATGAGCTGAGGCGGCGCGTCTCCGAAGCCCAGATGCGATTACCCCCGGGCGTTGATACTCCTCTGGTTGAGGACGACTTCGGTGATGTCTACGGCATACTTTATGCTGTTAAAGCGCCAGATTACTCGGACGCTGAACTCCATGACATCGCAAAGGAACTTTCCAAGCAGCTTAAACTTGTTCCTAACGTCGCCAAGGTCAGCACTAATGGCCTACCGTTCGAGGCGATCTATATTGAAATTGATGAAGACAGGCTCACCAGACTAGGTCTTTCCATCGATGATATCGCAGGGAAAATCTTTTTCGAAAATCAGGTTGTCGGCGCTGGATCTGCACTGTTTGATGGTCGGCGACTGCGAATAGCGCAACCTTCCGCCATTGGAAGTGTCGATGAACTTAAGGAAATGAAAATCGGCACCCCCGGCTCCACAGAGATGATTCGGCTTGGTGACGTTGCCAATGTCACCCGCAGTTCGCTGGAAGCACCCTTTGAAATCGTCAGGCTGAATGGTGAACAGATATTCACTTTTTCTGTTTCGGTGACACCGGGCCAGAATGTCGTCGCTGTTGGCGAAGAGGTTGACCAAAAGATTCTGCACCTCGCTGAGCAACTTCCAATCGGCGTCAGCATTGAACCCATTTACAAACAACACACCGTAGTAGAACAGGCCATCAGCAATTTTGTTAAGAACCTCGGGATCTCTGTATTCACCGTCATACTCGCCCTGAATCTTTTCATGGGTTGGCGGGCAGGCACTGTGGTCGGTGTCGTTTTATTCCTGACCGTCATGGGAACAATCGAAATTATGTGGGTGCTGGATATCGAATTGCAACGCATCTCACTGGGCGCGCTTATGATCGCGATGGGCATGCTGGTGGACAACGGCATTGTTATCGCCGAAGGGATGGTTGTCGGAGTGCGCCGCGGCTTAACCCCAAAGAATGCTGCAATCCAGTCTGTGTCGCGGACCCAATATCCGCTCCTTGGTGCCACTATCATCGGCATCCTGGCTTTCGCTCCCATCAGCCTGTCTGATGATAATAGTGGACATTTTCTAGTCTCCCTATTCCAGGTGGTAGCAATCTCCTTACTGCTTTCCTGGTTGCTGGCAGTCACTATCGTGCCACTGTTAGGCAACATTCTATTGAAATCGACGGAACCAGTATCGGAAGATCGACTGTATGACGCCTGGTACTTCAGGGCCTATCAGATCCTGATTGGCTTCGCGCTGCGCCGCGCATGGCTCACCACAATCATGATCGTCGCTATTACCGGTGCGGGCCTATTTTCAATGACATTGGTAAAAACGAGTTTCTTCCCGACTAACAATACACCGCTTTTCTATGTTGATTATCGCTTGCCCGAGGGAACCGACATACTAACGACTTCACGGGATTTAGCGGAAATGGAGTCAGAAATACTCGCTGTTGAAGGCGTGACTAAAACGGTGAGTTTCATCGGCAGGGGCTCACCCAGGTTTACTGCGATGTCTCAACCCGAACAACCGAACTCGGCCTACGCGCTGCTTATTGTCGAATCAAAGGATGTCAATTATTTAAATGATCAGATGAGCACGGTGAAAGCATTGTTCTCAGATAACCGACCGGACGCAGAAGTGCAGATCACCCGAGCGGAGTTTGCACCCGGCAAGGGCTCAAAAATTGAGATGCGATATTCTGGCCCAGACCCCATTGTCCTAAGGCAACTCGCGGAACAGACACTCGGTGTTTACCTGAAACACAACCTGATCGACCGGAAGACCGACTGGAGAGCGCAATCACTGCAACTGGCCCCCCAATTTAATGAGGCGAATGCCAGGCTTGCGGGAATCTCCAGAAATGATCTTGCGAAGTCTCTCGCCTACAACACGCACGGCATACAGATTGGATTAATTCGGGACGACGACAAACTCGTGCCTATTATCGCTCGTGCACCTGATACCGAACGCATTGATTTACGCGGACTACGGGATCGGCAGGTCTGGAGTGCCACTCAACGCAAGTTTATTCCGATCACCCAGATCGTGAGCGAATTCCGTTTAGAACCTGAAAACACTACTATCTTTCGGCGCGATCGAATCAGAACAATTACCGTACAGGCTAATCCCCCTATCGGACACAACGTCAATCAGTTCTTCCGGGAAATCAAAGAGGACGTAGAAACCCTAAAACTCCCTCCAGGCTACGTCCGGGAATGGGGAGGTGAGTTTGAAAACAACAAGAGGGCTAATGAATCACTCGGAAAACGCATGCCAACGGCGTTTGCGCTCATGTTCTTTATCACCATCCTTATGTTCGGCGCGCTAAAGCAACCCATCGTTATCTGGCTGACTGTACCCATGACTATCTGCGGCGTCGCCATAGGCTTACTGGTGACTGACCTGCCGCTGACGTTTCCCTCATTTCTGGGGATCCTAAGTCTTTCAGGCATGTTGATTAAAAACTGCATCGTGCTGGTCGATGAGATAGATAAACGACTGGCGGAGGACACCCCCACATTAGAGACCATGATGTTGGCAAGCCTGAGTCGCCTCCGGCCCGTGATGCTCGCCGCACTAACAACTATTTTTGGAATGTCTCCCTTGTTAACCGACGCCTTCTTCCGGGAAATGGCGGTGTGTATCATGAGTGGCTTGATGTTTGCGACGCTACTGACACTGATCGCGGTTCCGGTATTTTACCGAATAGCGCTTGGTTCTCGCATCCGCCCAGCCTAGGCAGACACCCTACTACCTGATTCGGTTTCCGGGTTTCCGGCAATTCGTGCCAGCCACATCTCTCTCGCTTCAGAAAAATCCCAGGGATAGGCGCGGTGCATGAGACATCGGTTATCCCACAAAATCGCATCGCCTACCGTCCAGCTGTGAAGATAGAGCCTGGGCGCCTGGCAGACAAAATCAGTTAGCTCCCGTAACAGTTTTTCCGATTCCTTCTCGGCTAATCCTGTTATGTCATAAGCATGCCGGCCAATCAGCAATGCCGGAACGCCTGTCTCCGGATGGATTTTCACCAGCGGTCGAAGCGGCGGTTCCTGGTCGTCGAAGCCATATCCACTGCCGGTTTTTGGATCGTGGCCTATCTTGCGCTGGCTATGATAAAGGGAATGATAAGCACTCAATCCTTCTATTTTTGTCTTCAGGTCGGCATCAAGTGCTGTGTAGCCTGCCCGCATGTCGGCCCAGCCTGTCTGTCCACCTTTTGAGGGAACATGGTGCGCCGTAAACACCGTGGCGAGCGCCTGAACTTCCACATAGGTGCTGTCGTAGTGCCAGCCCTCATTTCCTTTCAGTATTTGCACAACACTATCGGATTCATCATTGGCTCGAAGCGAGCCATCTTTTTTAACGTTGCCAATGGGTGACAACTCAAATTCAAGTTCACCAAATCGATTAGCGAATGCCTTTTGTTCATCCTTCATGAGGTGTTGTGCCGGAAAAACGAGAAGCGCATGTTCAAGCCAGAGATCATAAATTTGATCGAAATCTGTATCACTGATCGAGCCGAGTGCGACCCCGGTCACTCGAGCACCGAAGGTTGCGTCCAGTTTTTCGACTTGCATGGTCATCGCAGGGTACTCAGGCAAATTGCGGCAGGCTGGTGCGCTCAATAGCCTCTATCACGTCCAATGGCATAGGGATCGACCGACGCGCATCAAGATCAATACACAGGCCGACCGAATCACTGATTCCCAGTAGTAAACCTGTTTTTTCAGCAAACATCCAACGCCGTGATTGTCGCCATTTTTCTCCATTGGCAATATCAGCACCGATGGAAAGAACAATCTCACCCTCCATCGGCCTGTGCCAGACCACGCTACGGGTCTCAATCATCGCCCAACTGTACCGGCGCCCCTCGGAATCACGCATGACCGGAGGCCCGCCAAGTTCGTTCTCGTCGCCTGTGGTAGGCCGGTGCAGGACGAACATCAGGTCCACTTCTTCGCGCAGCCTTCCATCGGAGTCGCAATCATCGGCATGAACCACATTCTTTCGCCGACCGCTCATCATACCGGGGGTCGGATCATCTCCGACGACTGCTTCCAGTTCCTCAAGCGAGATCCTTGCCGGATCGTTTAAAGACAAAGATCTTGGCATCCCATGCTCGGGCACCAACACTCTGTATTCGCTGGTGTCGTTATTGACGCTGTTGGCGGTAATATCCAGAACCTGCTGGCTGGAGACATCAATCAGACAACTTCGCAGGATAAAAGAGGCAGCAACCTGGTTATTATCGGGATTCCGGATTTCAAAATAACCATTCGCTTCCCGTGACTCATCTGATCCCGCAACCGCAATCAAGCCGCCGAGCGTATGCAGCGTGGCACCGGCAAATTGTTCTCGGTGAAATCGTGTATAGGTGTCCAGTCGCCGGATGGCCTTGCCCGGCTCTTCCTGGATACCCATTTCTGCCAGCATAGACCGGTTCGCCTGATCCACCCTGGTCATGTAATAGCGCACGTTCATATGACCCAGAGCGTCTATCTCCTCTGGCTGCACAGTCGATTCGTGCAGGACTCTTAACTCCGTCATTGGTAGCTCAATATTTGTCATCATTCGGTGGGAGGGGATTCTAGCGCCTATATCCCTTCATTCAACCGCCACCCAGACGCCATTTCGACCCTTTATGGCGCCTAATAGCCATTTGTACAGGAACGCGGCGAGTTTGGTTCTCAGACCTAAACCACCTTACAATAGGTTACTTTTAGGTCACTTTTACAAATGCCCATACTCACCACCAGACACTTTCATATAAACAGAGGAACAGATCATGGCAGACGCCTACATCATTGACGCAGCTCGCACACCCCGAGGCATCGGCAAGGCCGGTAAAGGTGCGCTCACCGAATTCCATCCGGGCAGATTACTCGCCCAGGTATTCGAAGAAATCGGCAACCGAAACGACCTGAACACAGAAGAAATTGATGATGTCGTTGTTGCCTGTTCATCCCAGATTGGCAAGCAGGGATCCTGCGTTGGCCGGATGGCAGCACTTGATGCTGGCTGGAGCGACAAAGCCTGTGGCATGACGCTGGACCGTTTCTGCGGGTCAGGTATTACCTCCGTCAACATCGCAGCAGCAAATTTGATGAGCGGCATGGATGATCTTTGCGTTGCCGGTGGTGTGGAAATGATGTCCTACACACCAACGGTTCCACGCGCGGATAAGAACCGCACCGTTGATGGCAGCAATCTGCACCTTCGAAACCTTCATGCTCAACCCCACCAGGGTATCTGCGCGGACATGATTGCCACGCTTGATGGGTTTACTCGTGAAGATGTCGATGCATTGGCCGTCGAAAGCCAAAAGCGTGCAAAGCACGCCATCGATAACGGTTATTTCGATAAGAGTCTGATCAAGGTTCGGAACGAAGACGGCTCCATTGCCCTGGAAGCTGAAGAGTTTCCTCGCCCGGGTACCACAATGGAATCATTGGCCAAGTTAGACACGGTCTTTGACAAGTTCATGCAGGTGGCGATCGACGAAACAGGCGAGACCTTTGACCAACTCGTCAAACGAGCCTATCCGGACATGAATATTAACCACATCCACCACGCAGGTAACTCCTCCGGTGTCGTAGATGGTGCAGCAGCGATCATCATGGCTTCAAAGGAATACGCAGCCAGGGTTGGCTGGAAACCAAGAGCACGGGTCAGGGCAATCGCCACAGTAGGTGGAAGCCCTACGCTGATGCTGAACGAACCAGGTCCCGCAGCTAACAAGGTTCTGGCAAGAGCGGGTATGACGGCTGATGATATTGACCTGTTTGAAGTCAACGAAGCATTTTCTGTGGTTGCAGCCAAGTTCATGAGGGACCTGAAACTGGACCCTGAGAAGGTGAACGTCAATGGCGGCGCCATGGCGCTGGGTCATCCAATCGGTGCGACCGGGTCAATCCTGATCGGCACGGCACTGGATGAGCTTGAGCGACGCGACCTGAACACAGCGCTTATCACGATGTGTACCGGCGGCGGTATGGCACCCGCCATCATCATCGAACGGGTGTAAGCAGCAGGATTAAACACGTTGCGCAAAACAGTCAGGTATGATTTTATCCCTGGTTCAATTTTCTTATCATCGGCAAACCGAGGCGACACATGATTACACATGACAAGCTCTACATTAACGGCCAATGGGTCGCACCCAACAGCAAAGACACACTAAAAGTAATAGATCCTTCCACCGAAGAAATCTGTGGTGAAGTACCCAGCGGAAACGACGACGACATCAACGCTGCTATCGCTGCCGCAAAAGAAGCCTTCAAGACCTGGGGACAAAGTTCAGCAGCAGATCGTTCAGCACTGATCAAAAAACTCGCTGAAAAAGTTACCGCAAACATGGCCAAGATCGGTGAGCTCTGTGCACTCGAACTGGGTACGCCTCTGCAAACCAGTATCGCCGTACACGGCGGCATGGGTGTTGGTGTCGTGAGTTCCTACGTTGACGTTCCGTTCGAGATGGAAAAAGAAGAACAACTGGGCAACTCGGTGATCGTCAAGGAACCTATCGGCGTGTGCGCATTTATCACACCCTGGAACTTCCCGCTTCACCAGATTGTTGCCAAGGTAATGCCAGCACTCGCTGCAGGCTGCACGATGGTACTGAAGCCCAGTTCAGATACTCCCCTAACGGCTTATTACTTCGCACAATTAATGGAGGAGTGTGGATTCCCTGCAGGTGTGTTTAATCTTGTTACAGGACCTGGCCGTACCATCGGCGAGACAATGTGTACTCACCCTGACGTGGACATGGTTTCATTGACGGGTTCTACAGAAGCCGGCCAAAGAGTAGGACAACTGGCAGCTCAAACTGTGAAACGAGTTGGCCTTGAGCTCGGTGGCAAGTCAGCCTCTATTGTACTCGACGACGCCGATGTTGCTAAAGCTGCCGGTGCTGCCGGTGGTGGTATCTGCCTGAATAGCGGTCAGGTATGTGCTGCCCTTTCAAGACTTATTGTCCCACGTGCCATGCAGGATGTAGCAGTTGCAGCGGCTAAAGCGGCGGTCGAAGCGGCAAAAGTCGGCGGCGCCTTTGAAGAAGGCGTCACCATGGGTCCGGTTTCCTCCAAAGCTCAGCTCGATACCGTCAAAAATTACATCCAACAAGGTATCGATGAAGGCGCGACATTGGTCACAGGAGGAACAACTCCTCCAGAAGGACGTAACACTGGTTACTTTGTCCAGCCAACGGTTTTCTCTGATGTCAGAAACGATATGGTTATCGCCCAGGAAGAGATCTTCGGCCCGGTGCTTGCCATCCTTCCTTATGACACTGAGCAAGAAGCCATCGACATCGCCAACGACAGCATTTTTGGTCTGGCTGGCGCTGTGTGGTCTGGTGACCCTGATCGTGCGAAACGCGTTGCTAAACAAATCCGTACTGGCCAGGTGTCAGTTAACGGTGGCGGCTTCAACATAAACGCACCATTCGGTGGTTACAAGCAATCCGGCAATGGCCGGGAGCTAGGTCCTCATGCACTGGCTGAGTTTGTAGAAATCAAATCAATGCAGATGTAACGCCAGATACTGGTAATAATAAAAGGCCCTGTTTACAGGGCCTTTTTGTTGAAGGAGCAAATTAGAAATGAACCAGCAACCCCTTACTGGCATTACGGTCCTGGATTTTGGCCAGGTTTACAACGGGCCCTATTGCGGTTTCCTGCTCGCACAAGCCGGTGCCAGGGTGATTAAAATTGAATCCCTGATAGGGGAAACGCTACGAGCCCGCGGCAGGGCGACCGCCGCCACCTACCCATTCTCCAGCCTGAATGCCAATAAGGAATGCATTACGCTGAACATCAAAACATCTGAAGCACAGGACATCATCAAACAGCTGGTAATGAAAGCGGATGTTCTTGTGCAGAATTTTGCCCCGGGTACCATGGAGAAATATGGCCTGGGATCAGAACATCTGCGAGCGCTTAATCCCCAACTGGTTTACGCAATGGGCACCGGCTACGGCTCTATGGAAGGACCCTACAAGGATTACCTGGGGATGGACATTACACTGCAAGCCATGTCGGGTGTGATGAGCAGCACTGGCGAAGAAGGTGGGCCACCGCTTAAAACTCCCGCTGCGTTTGTTGATTTCCTCGCCGGTGTCCACTTATACAGCGGAATCGTTACTGCCCTGTATTCGAGACAACAAGCAGGTGTTGGCGCAACGGTCGATATCTCTATGCAGGACTGCGTCTTCCCTACCCTGTCTACAGTCATCGGCTCTTACTACAGTGTCGGGCATGAACTACCCAGGTCAGGCAGCCGACATCCCTCAAAAGCGATTGCACCCTACAATGTGTACCGGGCGTTGGATGGTCACGTTGCCATTATCTGTATCCGGGAAGGTCACTGGCTGAAGATGTGCAATGCAATGGGTCAACCAGAGCTGGTCGAAGACGAGCGGTTCGTTAACATGAAATCTCGCAGCACTAATATCGATGAGGTTGATCGCATTGTTAATGCGTGGACCGGTCAACACACCCGAGAAGATATTTTCAGGATAACCCAGGAAAATGGTGTGATCTGCGCACCCGTCCAGACTATTCCGGAATCACTTCAAGACAAACATATGTTGGCGCGGGGGTCCTTATTGAAACGTGATAACCCGGAGATCGGAAAAATTTCCCAATTCCAGACACCGATCCGTTTCAAGGACATCCCTCCACCGGAGATTCATGATGTACATGACCTTAGCCAGGATACAAACCAGGTACTAACTGAAATGCTCAACCTGACCGAAGCGGATCTTGAAGTACTTCGATCGAAAAAGGTCATTACCTAACTATGTAATTAAAGGAGTTGTCGCAATCTCACTTCGGCGGCTTGGGTGACATACGGCAACATCATTGTGACAGCGTTTCTCACATACTCCTGCTTGAAATCATGCAAAGCGACATAGCCTTTCATCCACATCAGGACCGTTGACCACCCTGTTGAAGAAAGCGATCGGGCCAGAAAATTTCTGTCTGTTTCTTGTCGAAGTTCACCGCAACCAGCCATTTCAGCAAGTTCTTCCCTGTTGAAAGATAACGACGCCCCAATCAGCAGCTGAACGATCGGGTCATGGGCATCTGCACCGAACAACATCTTGCCCATCGCTTCCGCATACTTAGGCGTTTCTACAATCTGATCAGCGACCGCCTCGACGCGCGCCAGAAAACGACCAAGACCCGACGTGTTAGTTTCAGCAACCACCGTGTTGATATCTGCCAGCTGGTCTTCAAGCGCAGCAAGTATCAATGTGTCCTTGCTCTGGTAAAGGTTGTACAGGGTAGATGTCGATACATCTGCAATCACAGCAAGCTCGCGCATGTTCAGGCCTTCATATCCTAACTGGGACAACTGGTCCCTCGCGCTAAGAAGAATACGCTCCCGCCTCTGCTGTTGCACCGCGGTCAGGATTTTCACTGTCAGATACTCCTGCCAAGTTCATTTCCCGCGTGGATCGCGGTCAGGATGCTGTTCTTGCCTCGGACGTCACCGATCATGTGCGATGGCGGCCCATTTCCCTGAAGTGATTGCCAGAGCTCTCGACTCGGCTCATTGAAGCCGACAAATACCACTGTCTTCGCCGGAATCTTACGGCTTCGTTCTGTAAACAGGACCCCTATTTCAACTTCGCTCTTATTAATCCCAAGCACGTGATGCGAACCCACAAAATCAAAATCACCAGAATACAGCCGTTCTCTTGCAGCGCCCGCAGTCACAGGCGGATAGTTAAGCCTGGCACCGACTGAGTCATTTCTGGATACCATGGTGACGTGCACCCCTTTCTCCAACAAAATATCAACAATCGAGATAGCTTCAAATGTTCCGGTATCGTCATATACCAGCGCTGGTCCCTCAATGTGAGTAATATCCCCAAACCCGAGCAGGTCCCAGGATGAGTAGACATGCGGGAGATCAAACCCGGGTATTTCGCTCGCCGGTGTTGCCTGTTGCATACCGTCGGTGCGCGGAGTTGTTCCCGTCGCCAGAACAATTTCATCTGGCGCGATCTGGGAAACCAGCTCTTCGTCGACGTAAGAATTCAAATGAACATCAACCCCCAGCGTCTCCAATTCCTCTGCTAACCAATCTACTATGGTGCCAATGTCACCGCGTTTAGGGGCGGACCTCGCCATGACAACCTGGCCACCCAGCGTTTTCATCGCTTCATGAAGCTCAACCTGATGACCACGCAACGCCGCAGTCCTGGCAAACTCCATGCCCGCGGGACCACCGCCTACCACCAGAATCTTCTTCGGCTGGCTTACCCTGTCCCGAGGTTCAAACGTCAGTATCTGTTCCTTTCCCGCAGAAGCGTTAACAACACATCCCAGCCGGCCACCTGACATTAATTGGCCGACACACCCCATATTAGTCCCGATGCAGGGACGTATTGTGTTCTCCTCTCGGTTACGAGCCTTGTTAACAAGGTTTGGGTCTGCAATCAGGGCACGAACCATGGAAACCATATCTGCCTCACCACCGGCCACAATGGCGCTCGCGTGATCAAGCGTCATGATACGACCAGTGACCATGGTAGGTTTGGTGATGAAGGGTTTAATCACACTGTTGGCCTGCATCTCGACCCCCAGCGGTTCGTCAGACGGTGCAATCAGTTTATGAAATCGCCAGTAGGCGCCCATATGCAGCGAAATATAATCCGCAACAGGATCAACCGCCCTGGCAATGTCTGCATTGACATCTGCCGTCAGACCACCCGGCACATAATCCTCGTTCGGCAAACGAACCCCTACAACAACCGAATCACCCACTTCAGCTCGAACAGCCTCGACCACTTCAAACATGAACCGCATTCGATTCTCAAGACTGCCGCCATATTCGTCCGTTCTCTTGTTCAGCGCAGGTGAAAGAAACTCGTGTATGAGGTAACCACTGGAAGCATGGATATCAATGCCGTCAAGACCGCAGTCTCTGACTCTGGCCGCCGCCAGGGCAAACGATCCGACAACATCATCAATCATGGCCTTGGTCATCTCAACCGGCATGACCCCTGCCATGGGATTAGGTACGGCACTGGCCGACCAATTTTCCGGCATGCCCTGCATCCCGGCACCGGGATGGTAAAGCTGGATAAAGAGCTTCATTCCATGGGGCCTGATCCTGTCGGCAATCTCAGTCAGGAACGGTTTGCAAGCGTCCGTATGTAGCGGGATTCCCTGAGGCGCACTCTTATGGATGCCAGTCGCCTGGATAGTCGACATCGCAACACCACCTTTTGCCCGCGCTTCGTGGTACGAGATCAGGTCCTCTCCAGCCAGCCCTGTTCCATGGGGAGAGCGAACGATTCGGTTTTTTAACCTGGTTGGACCAATCGTTAATGGCTCGAATAAGTTGTCGTATAGCGCCATGGCCAGTGCCCCGTTTAGATAATCAACTTTTATAACACGTTCCATTTTTGTTGAACAGGATCTGAGCATGGAAATAAAAGGCAAGAACGCCCTGATTACAAGCTCCGCAGCTGGCATCGGACAGGCTACCGCCTTTGCACTGGCGGATGCCGGAGCCGCTGGCATTGCTCTGGCTGACCTGGATGAAAAAGGGCTGACAGACACGGCGAACATTATCGAGCAAAAAGGAACAAAGGCCGTTTTTTGCAAGGTAGATGTCACCGACGCTACCGCCCTGACCGCTTTCTTTGAAGAAGCTGAATCGACATTAGGTGGCCTTGATATTATTCACAACAACGCAGGCACAACGCAGGGGTGGCGGCATCATTATTAACACTGCATCAACCGCGTCACTTGCACCAATGCCTGCCGACCCAATGTATTCAGGCACCAAAACAGCGGTCGTAAATCTGCTGATGGAGAGCCGCCCCAAATAACTCGCCTTAAAGATCCAGTTAAGTATTACAGTTTTATCGCTGAACGAGCGAAAACGATAGCCGCAATACGGTCATAGACTGACCAGATTCTGGCAGGGTTTCTCAATCGTGAGTTTTAAACCTCCCAAATGAAGGTTTGAAGGCATCGTTCTTGCGCTATCCCACCAAAGAACCGCTCGGTTCTCCCAGTCAGGGTGTTTTTTGAGCACCGTCTGATAAACATTAATAGCGGATGCAAGCTTATTGGGATAGAAGCAGTGACACTCTATCGCCGGCGCGAGGCCCGCCGCGGCGCACTGCTTGATCTTCGCGTTGAGTCTAACAACCTCGTAATCCAGACGCTCAATGTCCTGGATATCGGTGGCTTCCATCAGCTCCAGAGGAAACCCTGACGTTCCACCGGATACCAGCGGTATAAACATCAACAAACTAAATACAATGACTTTCATTGCTTCCTCGGCAGGTTTAAATCAATCCGTTAACAGTTTTCAGACCGCGATGACCTAACAAACGCTCATCAGCAGTCACTAATTTCGCTTCCTGATTCAGCGCGGTTGCGAAAATCAATCCGTCGACAGGGTCGCCTGAAAATCCCTTCAGACTCGCTGCAGCGAGCGCTACCTTGCCATCAGCAGGTAGTTCAACAAATCCACTATTGAGCAGCGACACTCTCCATTCAGTCAGTGACCCCTCAAATGCGAGACGTCCCTTTTCGATTAACATACCAATTTCCCAGAAGGAAACGGATGCAATAGCGACCTCTTCTTGTTGGTGCGACTGCTCAATCATCCGGCGCGCTCTTTTTCCAAGGAGCTCCGAACCCTGGTCCAGCCAGACCAGTATGTGGGTATCTAACAAGATCATCAGAAACCTAGACATTTTCCTGGCGATCTAAAACACTCTGTACCTTCAGTCTCCATCCCAATTCTCATTGACTGGTTCAACCAGTTCATCCATCAACTGCCACATCCCCCTGTGTAGCCCGTAGACCTCACGTGGTTTGCTTTTAATGGGAACAAGCTTGGAAACAGGTTTGCCATTCTTTGTGACGACAATCTCTTCGCCGGATTGCGCCACGTCATCCATCAGGCTGAGGCACTTGGCTTTGAATTCGGAAGCTTTGATTGTTTTCATATCCACTTCTTATATGACCATGGTCATGACCATAGTACTTATATTCAGAAGCGATACAAAGCCTTTTTTCGGTGTAAGCTATCCATCACCATCAATGTGGGAGATAAAAGTGCCGCTGGAAAACAAACTACTCCTGGAAAACAGGGTCGCTATCGTCGTGGGCGGCGGACAGACACCGGGTGAAACCATAGGGAATGGGCGGGCAACCGCGATTCTATTCGCCCGCGAAGGAGCCAAGGTAGCTGTCGCAGACAGGCTTCTGTCGTCCGCAGAAGAAACGGTCAAACTGATTGTCGCCGAAGGTTTTGAGGCATTTGCCTACGAGTTGGATGTCCGTGATGAAGACGGAATCAAGAATCTCGTCAGTGCGGTCGTGCAGAAATGGGGGCGAATCGACATCCTGCACAATAATGTCGGCGTTAGCATTGCAGGCCAGGATGCAAGCGTTGAAAAAATAACCCCCGAAGGCTTCGATAACATGGTGGCTATCAACCTTCGTTCGATGGTCCTCACCAGCAAACATGTGCTACCTCATATGAGAGAAGCTGGCTCAGGGGTTATCATTAATATCTCGTCTCTGGCTGCAATTAAGCCTTTCCCGTTAATTGGCTACAAAACCACCAAGGCAGCGGTCATAGCACTCACGGAGCAGCTTGCCGCCAGTAACGCCAGATACGGCATTCGAGCCAATGTCATTCTTCCTGGTTTGATGAATACGCCCATGGCGGTCGAAGGTAGGGTTCAATCGGGCAAACCGAGGGATGAAGTTATCGCAGAGCGGGACAGGTTAGTGCCACTCGGCAGAAAAATGGGAAGTGCCTGGGACGTCGCTCACGCTGCGGCATTCCTGGCCTCGGACAAAGCGGGTTACATTACCGGCGTATCTCTTCCGGTTGATGGAGGCTTGTCGATCGTCTAATCAAGGACGGGGCTCACGATACCCGGTCAATTAGATTGATCTCTGCAGGTTGATTCGCTTCCTTCTTAATCATCATCGGCGGCAAACAACACCTGAACCTGGGTGATTTGCGGGACAAACTCCATAGCACGGCGCTTAAGTTTATCTGCTATCTCACGTGCCGCAGCCGGTGAACTCACAAGGGTGAGCGGCAAGCAGACTTCCAGCCTGATAGACCCGTTCAGGTAGTGCAGGTTCGTCCTCAGGATATTCTGTGCTGGCGAATACTCCTCCCAGCATTGCTCCAGGAGCCGCAACAACTCAGCTCTATCTGGCAACGTATCATCAAACACATCATCCTCAGCATCCACGTGGACGACAACGTCACTGATCTCAGGGAACTGTTCCGTCAGACCAAACCTCACCTGCTCCGCAATCTGATGACCTTCGGAAACTGTAATCATCGAATCGACAGCAATATGTACATCAACCAAAACACTCGCACCCATCCGACGCGTTCTTAAGGCATGAAACCCCTTAACACCGTGGGTCTTGCCAACGGCATCCTCCAGGTCGTCGAGATAAGACCGGTCCATCCCTTTGTCTACCAGTTCCTGCACACTGGGCGCACCCAGGTCCCAGGCAACCTTGGCGATGATGACAGCGACACCAATCGCCGCTAGCGCATCCAGCTCTGGTAATCCCAACATCGCCCCGGCGATACCCACGAACACCATCACTGATGAAAACGCATCGGTTCTGCTGTGCCAGGCGTTAGCCTCAAGAATGGGAGATTGATGCAATTTCGCCACTTTCATCGTGAAGTGATAGATGTATTCCTTACTAAGCCCCGACACCAAGACGACCGACAGGGCAATCCACCCCGGAGTCACATCCCTGCCTGGCTCGGACAAAACATCCAGGGCGTTATCCACGATACCAAGCGAAACAAGAAACAACGCGAGTGCCAGCAAGACTGTGGTGATCGTTTCGATCCGGGCATGGCCATAAGGGTGATCCTCATCAGCCATTTTATTACCTTGCCTGACCGCCACCAGCACCATGCCGTCTGTGACGAGATCGGATATTGAATGAATCCCATCAGCGACAAGTGCCTGCGAATTTTCCACGACGCCGAGAAATATCTTAAGTACTCCCAGCACAAGGTCCACTGCCGCCCCTACAAGCGTTACATCTGTCAGCGCTTTTAGCCTGGCGTCTTCCTTCGAATCCGTTCTCATAAGCTAACAGTCATAAGTTAACAGTCATAAAATAAAACCCGCAGTTAAAAACTGGGGCGAGTGGAGAAAGGTGTCAGTTGCAATTCGTGTGTCCAGCAGGACCTGTCCTGGGTATGCAAATAGTAAAATGCATCAGCAATTGCCGCCGGATTGATAATCATTTCAGGCTTCGACTGCGCCATGGGCAAAGCGCGAGTCCCTGGAGAATCGATCAATCCATCGACGACGACATTGGCAACGTGAACGCCGAACTCTGAATACTCTTCCGTTAACACCTGCGCCAGGGTGCGCATCATAACTCTTGGGTAGTAGAGCGACTCACCGGTCCGTCGCTTCCTGCCCCTCAGAGAAGCGGCATTGTTTGTGATCAGGAAAGAGCCCTGACCGCGCTTCCTCATCGCAGGCAATATTTCCTTTGCCACCAGAAATGGACCCCGGCTCGATATGTTTTGTGCTGTTTCAAAAAGCTCGACTGGCATGTTTTCGAGCAGCTCCATTTCTGGAGGTAGATCCCTGCCTTCCAGGTAACCGGCATTCAGTACCACAACTTCCGGATCACCCAATTCGCTCCTGACTGTCTCGAAGGCAGTTGAAATCGAATCATCGGACTCAAGGTCCAGCTCCACTGTCATACAGTCAAGCCCCTCAGAATATATCGCCGCCTCCAGCGCCGAAGCATTGGGCTTGCTTCTTGTGGTCAGCACTACATGGAAACCCTCGCGGGCAAATTTCAGCGCTATGGCGCCCCCTACTCCCCACCGTATCGATAGCGGCAATTCGTCATCAGGGATGTTGCCACCGTGGACCATTCGGGTATTGCGACCATCAGATTGCCACTTGGACGTGGCGCCAATCACCACGGCTATGGGTTTTGTCATTGTTCACCTCTTATGGGAATGCTACTCGCTCTATTTCCGGGTGTCATTCGAGGAGCCTTAAAACATCCCCAGCTTAACCGCTGGAGATTGACCTCGATCAAAGCAGCCAGAGTTCAGATTGATCATATTAGTGTTGTTATGCAAGAAATCCTTACCGCTGCTACGGACGAGCGCTCCAGTACTTTTGAACGAATTAAAAAGCGCCTGGACTGACGGAGCAAATGTCTCTCTCAAGATCAGTCACAGGTCAAAACCTATCAGGTGGTGCCTGTTGAGCGCACTTTCGCCGGAATAGCAGATTCTCCGAACTGTAATTCGACCATCTGCGCATAGATTGCATTGCGGGTCACAAGTTCACTATGGCTGCCTACATCAAGGATCCTGCCGGCATCCAGGACGACAATCTTGTCGGCCTGTAGCACTGTTGCAAGTCGGTGAGCAATGACCAGGGTGGTTCTGTTCTTCTGCAATGTATCTAACGCCGACTGCACCAACCGCTCACTTTCCGCATCCAGGGCGCTGGTAGCTTCATCGAGCAGCAAAATGGCTGGATCCGCAAGAATCGCACGAGCAATCGCAACTCGCTGTTTCTGGCCGCCGGACAATCTGGCGCCCTTCTCTCCCAGGTAGGTTTTATAGCCATCGGGAAGCTCACTAATAAAGCCATGAGCCGAGGCCGCGGTAGCTGCTTCGATAACTTGCGTGTCGGTCGTGTAGGGACGACCAAAGCGAATGTTTTCCGCGGCGCTATCACCAAAGATCACACAATCCTGGGGAACCATCGCCATGGCTGACCTGACGTCCTGAGGATCAGCAAGATTTATGTTTACACCATCAATAGAAATCCGACCGGACTGCGGGTCGTAAAACCTAAGTAACAGTTGGAATACCGTACTTTTACCTGCGCCAGATGGCCCCACAAACGCGACATGTTCACCTGGCCTGATATCAAGTGAGAAATCCTTGATAGCAAATTCGTTTTTCCGGGACGGATAGCTGAAATCTACCTGCTCAAAACTGACTGCACCGTTACACGGTTTAGGTAACTCGACAGGGTTTGCAGGCGCCCGGATATTCGATTCCATCTGCAATAACTCCGTCAGCCGCTCCATCGCACCAGCTGCTCGCTGCACCTCTCCCCATACTTCACTTAAGGACCCTGCGGCAACACCAACAAACATCGCATACAAGACAAACTGACCAAGCTCACCACCGGATATTGTTCCTCCCAGTACCTCTTTCGCTCCTAGCCACAGCACGAAGATCAATGCACCAAACACACTGGCTGTCGCAACCGTCGTTAACAGCGCCCGCACCTTGATTCTCCGGACAGCTGTTCGAAAGCTTTTCTGGATAGCCTCAGAGAATCGCTCTATCTCAAGACCTTCTGCAGCGAACGACTGCACTGTTTCTGCGTTCCCGAGTATTTCAGCGGCCTGGCCGCTGGCATCAGCAATTCTGTCCTGGGTATCTCGCGAAAGCCTTCGTAACCATCGCCCAACGACAAGAATCGGCAACACAATCAGTGGAAAGATCAGCAGAAGAAAACCCATTAACTTAATGTTGGTGTAACCCAGCAGCAGCAAGCCACCGACAAACTGAATCGATGACCGCAGGACAATTGAAATACTGACGCCCGATACAGATTGGATAAGCGTTGTATCCGCTGTCAGGCGCGACAGGACTTCTCCGATTTTTGTCGTTTCAAAGAATGTGGGGTCCATATAGATCACATGCGCAAAGACCTTACTGCGCAGGTCGGCAACGACTCTTTCCCCCAGCCAGTTCACAAAGTAGGATCGCGCGGCACCAAAAAACCCAATAACCAGGGCAAAGACCAGCAGAATGAAAAAATAGCGGTCTACGTTCGCGGCATCCTCGACAGAAAACCCATGGTCAATAACATTGCGGACAGCCATCGGCATAGCCAGCAGCGCTGCTGAGGAGATGAGCAGCGCGACCATGGCAATTGCCAAAACCCCCTTGTAGGGCGCAATAAACGGCACCAATGACCGCAGTGGTTGAAGGGACTTACCTTTTTCCCGGTTTTCCGGGGCAACTTCACTCATAGTAGTTTTACGGGGAATGCTAAATTTCTGGAGAGCGAAGTTTACCTGAAGCAAGGCCCGGCGTAGAGCGATTACTGCTAATGGCCAATGAATACGTTTTGCAGTCCAGCATCCGAATCATTTCACCATACCTTACAAACTTAGTACATCAACTGCCTTGCAGCCTCGATTTCGGTCGCAGCGGTCGCGACCTTAAAGCGAATTGTCTGAAACTTACCAGAGGCTGTCCAAACTGCTGCCGTTCATTGGCATAGTCGATGGCGACATTTGTAGTCCTAATTTCCCCCCATCATGTAAGGCTCTGAACCCTGCGAAAAGCCGTGATAGAGTGTTCTAAATCCAGCATTGGTCCCAGAAAAATGAAAATAGACCTGCTCTCTCCTGATAGTTTCAAGGGCGGTCACCCGCATGCCCAGTACAACTGGCTTCGGGAACATGACCCTGTTTTCTGGCATGAGGAACCAGGGGGATCAGGGTTCTGGGCCGTAACAACACACAAAGATGTCTACGACATCGGTAGAAACGCCAAGGTGTTTTCTTCTGAGCCGACCATCATGATCCAGGACCCCGACCCCGCGCAGGCTAATTTTTCTGGTGACGCAAAGATGATGCTGATGATGGATCCACCAGAGCACACGGCCTATCGAAAGCTCATCAGTCGTGAATTCACCCAGGGCCCCGCAAAACACTACACCGCGCGCATTGAAGAGCTGGCAACCAAGATCCTTGATGCGGTAATGGAAAGAGATCAATGCGATTTCGTCTCTGAGATCGCCGGTGAAATGCCTAGCTTCGTTATTGCAGATCTAATGGGATTACCACTGGACGATGGCCGCGAGCTTTATAAACTTACTGAGGTGATTCATTCCGCGCCCGAATCCCTTCCGGAAAATGCCATTGCGAACGCCGTCATGAAGATGTTTGAGTATGGTCAGGGTGTTATCAATGATAAACGCGCCAACCCGGGCGAGGACCTTGCCAGCAAACTGCTGGCCGCTGAAGTGGATGGGCAGAAACTGACAGATGCTGAGTTTCTGCTGTTCTTCATGCTGCTGATCGATGCAGGCGGAGATACGACCCGAAACCTGGTTGCTACGGGCATGTATGAACTGCTGAAGAATCCCGAGCAACTTGCATTGTTACAGTCGGATGTCGACAAGCACCTGCCTGGCGCAAGGGACGAATTACTGCGCTGGACATCACCCGTCATCTACATGCGCCGAACTGTCAAACAGGACATAGCACTTGGCGGAAAATCGCTGAAAGCCGGTGACAAAGTCGTTCTTTACTATGGTGCCGCGAATCGGGATGAAAACGTATTCGACAGTCCGCACCAACTGGACATCACGCGATCCCCTAACAAACACCTTGCGTTCGGTGGCGGACATCACGTTTGCCTGGGTCAGTGGTTCGCTCGGCTCGAGATCGACGCGATTCTCAGAGAAGTGCTTGTCAGAATGAGTGATATCGAGATTAACGGCGACCTGGAATGGATGCCGAGTAACTTTATCTCTGGCCTAACCCGCATGCCGGTTAGGTTTCAGGCTCGGCGTTAATGTAATGCTTCGCTAGCCTGCCAATTCACAGTTGACTATCATTCCTGGTGCCGTATGAGCTGCCTAAAATGAATTATTGATCGATATTCTACAATTGACACGCGTTTAAACGGTTGTCTGTGATATCCCGCCCTGAAGATATCGGGTTACCCAAAGACATCCGTAAATCGGATGTTATTCCTGTCAAGACCATCAAGCACCACTGATATACCGCCGCTTTTAATCATCCATTCTAGCCGGTGATCACGGTACTCGCGTTTAAACACGCCGGAAGCAACAGCAGCTTTCAATCCCTCGATATCTGACCTGGGTCCATCAAAGGCAGCCTCTTCTGCAGCTTCCCTGCATGCGGTCACGCTTGGTCTTTCGTTGACACGGACATGCCAGTCACGAAGCTTACCAACAGGTTCGAACCCAAAACGTGTAATGCTGTTTACGAACGGCACAACTGCCAGATCACCCCAGCCAAAGCTGTTCCCATTAAACCAGGTCCTGTCATCCAGTTGACCAGACAGCCATCGATACCAGCCAGCAATCTGTTCAGCGGCACTTTCTTCTATCTTATTGGCAACATCACTTGAAGCCCGGCCAAAGAATCGAATTTCTGCCAGGCCCCAGCTGATTGCTTCAACGTGAGTGTCGATAGCATCCTCGATCATACGAACCCGGGCACGCTCAAGTGCACCAGCTGGCAGAAGTGGTGGCTGTGGCCACCTGTCCTCGATGTATTCCAGCATAATTGTGGAATCAAACAGACGGACATCGTCCCCTTCTAACAATGCTGGCACTTCACCACGAGGACTTGCTGCCATAAAATCTTCAATCGAAGCCCCTGTACCAAGCCCTTCCGGCAAAGGAGCCTCAAATTCAACGCCCTTCTCCAATAACGCGATTTTTACCTTTTGAGCATAGGGAGAAAGCGGATGATCATAAAGAACGAGCGCCATCAGGACTTCTTCGACTGCCGCATGACGCGAATCAATCCAGACATCTCACGAGAGCTGGACATGTCGATTAACTGGTCTTTCTTTTCCTGCAGGTCTTCGAAAGTGACATCTGCACCGAACTCCAAGGCTTTGTTAACAAACGTTGCACTTCGAGAAAACCGACCATTACCCGCATGAAACGTTTGCCCGGTTGGCGCGTCTTCCGCGCACATCAGCAGAACAACAGGTGTGACGAGCCTGGGGTGGCGCATCGGGTCGGGATTGTCCGGGTCAACATCACGGCCAGGGATCGTACCAATCAATCTTGTTTCTGCCGCAGGTGCAAGGCAATTCACTCGTATGTTTTTCGACAAACCTTCAATAGCCAGCACATTCATCAACCCAAGCATGCCCATCTTCGCCGCACCATAGTTTGCCTGCCCGAAATTTCCAAAGACCCCTGAAGTTGAACTGGTGAATACAATCCGGCCATAGTTTTTTTCATACATGATCGGCCACGCAGCGCGGGTGACATATCCAGAGCCGTTTAGGTGAACGTCCATCACCATGTCCCAATCCGCCATGTCCATATTTTTGAAACTTTTGTCCCGAAGAATTCCAGCATTGTTGACCAGAATATCAACAGTGCCGTAAGCACTGACCGCATCATCAATAATGGACTGCGCGCCCTCTTTAGACGACACACTGGCCTTGTTGGCTATTGCTTCCCCACCAGCAGCTTTGATTTCGTTAACCACAACGTCTGCAGCATCACTGGAGCCCACACCGTCTCCACTGCCACCGAGGTCATTAACCACCACCTTCGCGCCGCGACTCGCAAACTCAAGTGCATGAGCTTTACCCAAGCCTCCACCTGCACCCGTGATGACAACTACTTTGTCTTCAAAATCGCTCATACCTGTCTCCTTCCACTTAAAAATAATGACACTATCATGATCACCTTATGTAAGGTGATCATCGCGTAAACTTGCTAGTCCGCGGACACCTTACCAAACGGCAGCATTCTTCGAAGCACATTGTCCTTCTGCCAGAAGTGATGATAAAGCGCCGCGCCAAAGTGACCCAGCACCAGCACTGTCAGCAGTTTCCCGTTGATACCATGTGCAACGTGAAAGATTCTCGCCATCTGTTCGTTATCTGCAGCCATCGATGAGTAGGCAATCTGCCCGAACGCAACGACTTCATATTCCGTAATGTACATCGCCTGCAGAATCCCGAAAATAGGTTGCAGCACCAGTAGCACGTAGAACGACCAGTGCATGATTTTTGATAATTTGGTTTGCCACGCGCCCATCGTGCCCGCAGGGCCTGGCACATCATGGGTTAATCTCCAACGCCAGCGGATCAGCATTAGTATCAACACCAAAGTGCCAAGACCGGAATGCACCATGATGACCTGTTCACGCTCATCTAAGGGCAGGTCCTCAAGACCTGGCCCAAAAATCAGCATAACGATGACGATAAAAGTGACCAGCCAGTGAAGCCATTTGGCGGTAGCACCGTATTTGAGTATCTCAGCCATATCAACTCTCCTCAGGATGCAATCCTGTCCAGTATGGGTAAAAGGTATTCCCTGAATGCCTGCGGGTTTTCACTCATAGGGAAGTGACCAACCCCTTTCATATCCTGCCAGGTAGAACCGGGTATCGCTTCATGCGCAGCTTTACCCAACTCGGACGTACCACTGTAATCGTATTCGCCTGAGAGAATGTGAACGCCAACAGCATTGGTATCAATTTTCGCTGCATCCTGGCGCAGGTCATAATCCTCAACATAGTAGTACAGATCGCCAAGAAACACGGGCGGCCAGCCACAGGCATAAACAAAGCTTGTTTCTTTTCGATAGGGCTTCGGTGATGAAGAAGCCATTAAGCCATCCATGAGCCGAGCCTTGTACTCATTGTTGACCTGCGGATGGTACAACTCGCCAAAGTCCGCAAGGTTACCTGCAATTTTTAATGCACCTTCAATGGAGATGACGGCGCGGAACACATCCGAATGTTTGTGCGCCAGGTCAAGCGCCAGCAGCCCCCCGACAGAGCAACCCATAAAAACAGGGTCAACCAGCCCAAGTGTCTCACTGAGCTTTACCGGGATCGACCTCAGGAACTCTCCTTTGAGCAGATATTGCTCATCCCACCATTCCACACCAACGGGCGGTACCGATTTACCATGACACGGCAGGTCATAAGCGATCAGTCGAAAACGTTCCGTGATTTCCGGAAACTCAAACAAGTGACGCCACTGACTACTATGGCAGCCAGCCGTATGCTGCATCAGCAAGGGAATTCCCTGCCCCGCTTCTTCAAAGTAAATCCGGTGGTCATGACCACCCAGGTTCAGGTGGACATAGCGACCTATAGGCGCATCAATCGTACCGTGGGGGCGATTATCATGAGGCATGGTTTGCGATATGGCGCCAGACTCGGAAAGAGATGGCCTTAACAGCTCCACCGCGCGCATGGCTGCGGCGTAGTACTGCGCGAACACTACGGCGTCACCACGCCTCTGCAGGCCACATCCCTGCGCAATATTGGCCATCACATCGTTGTGGAATCGTTCCGGGTTCGCCTCAAGAACTTTTTCCCACACCTCAACCGAACCCGAGATCTCGATCATTCCTCCAGCGTTATCATCGGTCGCAGACTTCGCGCCATTAGTCAGCGAAAGCTCCAGCGTTTCATCACCAACATCAAGTCGCACCCCACCATCCCAGTGACGTGACGCCAACTGGAACTCACCATCATTCAGGCATCTGTTTGCCCAGTCATCAGAACTCGGAAGAAACAACGGCATAATTAGCTCCAGGTATTCCAGCGTAAAATTTCATCCAACCCTTTGCGCTTAGTTGGGCCAAAGTTGGCGTCAGGGTAACCGATCGGAATCAGCGCAACCGGGTAGGCATCATCGGGGATCGCGCAGGCTTCACGCAGAGTATCATTAACCAGAGTGTGTCCTGTGGTCATCAGTGTACCCAGGCCAAGACCTCTGGCGGACAACATGAGATTTTGCACTGCCATATAAATTGAGCTGCCCGCCTCCAGAGAAGTCGGGTCCGGCGTCGGCGACGCCAGTTGATAAAGGCAAGGAACAATCATGGCAGGGGCATCCGCCAGCTTCGAAAAGAACGCCTGTGCGCCTTGCATCATCAGCCGTTGTGACTTGTCTTCCACCTGCTGACCTTGGGCAATCAAGTCTTTTAACGGGCCACCCTCATAGAAGTCATTGAGCGCACCGCCAATCTTTTTTCGTGTGCCAGCGTCATCAATAACCATAAAGACCCAAGGTTGCAGATTGCTGCCACTTGGCGCTTTGGATGCAGATTCAATCACTTTTTCCAGAAGGTCACGGGGAACCGGTTTGTCCTGCCAGTAGCGAATAGCTCGCTGCGTATACATCGCATCCCAGAGGTCATCAGTTCCTTGCTTACCGTGGGGCAGATCCGCCATGGTTTCTCTCCTTATTGAATTGAACGACCACCATCGATATCAAGTGCAACGCCCGTTAAAAATTTTGCTTCATCTGAGGCAAGGAACGCATAGGCGTCCGCCACATCTTCGGGGGTAGCCCTGCGCGCCATGGGAATTCCGTCGATCACCTTCTTTTCCATCTCTTCTGGAAGGTCTTTCTGACCCATCGTCTGAAAATCAAAGTTAGTGGCAGCTGACACAGGGCATACACAGTTCACCCGAACCTTTGGCGCCATCTCAACTGCCATTCCCTGGGTCAAATTAATCACAGCGGCTTTAGATGCATTGTAAGGCGCTAAGCCCGGCCTGGGCCGCTTGCCACCTATCGAAGCCGTACTGATGATGCTACTGCCCTCGGGCATGTGTGGAATGGCAGCGCGTACCGCCAGAAAAATTGATCGGACGTTGATTGCCCACATGCGATCGAAATCCTCGACCGGCATCCTGATCATGTAGTTGCCTTTGTGGGGGACACCGGCGTTACAGCAGAGCACATCGATCTTGCCGAAATGATCTACAGCGGCCTGGATCATGGCATTGTTTTGCGCCTCGTCGGCGACATCGATTTCAAATGGGATTGCGCCCGTCAACGAACCGGCAACCTCCGTTGCCCCGGTCATGTTCAGATCAGCACAAACAACACTGGCGCCTTCATGCGAAAACTTCCGTGCGATGGCTGCTCCGAAACCTGAAGCTGCTCCTGTGACAATGACACTCTTCCCTTCGAATCGATTCATGGCTTTCGATATTCTTATACTGGAACATGACTATACCTCAGGATCAGGTATCCCATGCAACCGGTAGTTTCAGGATGCCTTGCAACACCGGGATTCGTTTCTCCATGACCACCTCACCATTCAGCCGAAGGTTGTTGAACCTTTGCATCACAGTTCGCAGAAACACTTCACCTTCGAGGCGAGCCAGTGGCGCTCCCCGGCAGAAATGAGTGCCATAACCAAAGGCCAGGTGCCGGCGAACTTTCCCCAGGTCACGGTCCAGGTCAAATTTCATCGGATTCTCGAACACCTCGGGGTCCAGGTTCCCGGCCGCCCACAGCAGCATGACCTTGGTATCCTTCTCAAGATGAACCGATCCCAGCTCAACTTCCTCATCGTTGGTCCGGAACAGTCCCTGAACAGGGGCATCAAGACGAAGGGTTTCTTCAATCGCGAGCGGAATGAGTGCGGGGTCGTTCATCACCCGGTCGAAGGTACCCTCTTCAGTCAGCAGTCGATAAATGATGTTTGAAAGCATGATGGTCGTCGTCGCACTCCCGGCAGTCAGCAGGAACCCCATGAAACCGAGGATCTTGTCCTCGGTAAGAAAAGTGCCGTCTGGCCCGGGGGTGGTGAGAAAGCGAGTCACCAGGTTCTGACCGCCCTGCCATTCCCCGGACGCCAGTTTTGATTTGGTTTCTGCCAGCTGTTTGACGAATAATTCATTAGTACGCACCAGGTTCTGCATACGCACCTGCTCGATATTGCCGCTTTCGATCATCTGCGCCACTTCATCGGGTGGTACCAACATAAGACCTACCGAGTTAACAATACCGTCACGCGTCCATTCAAACCGGTCCGTTCCATCCTCGTCATATCGCTCAATACCTAAAAGCCTGAAGATCACGAACATCGGTAATGAAACTGACAAAAGTTCATGCAGATCGGTTTCGCCTTTCTCGAATACACTGTCGATGCGCTCATTCACGAAGGCTTCCATCTCGGGGACCATGCCCTCAAACACTTCCTTGGAGAATGAAGCAGAAACTATGCGCACTTCGAACGTATGCTCTGGCGGGTCGACACTGACCAGAACACCGGGGGACTCAAGATAGTTAAGCGCAGGGCCGAACTTCGCCTTCCAGACATCATATTGCTTCAGGATCTTCATAATCTCTGTGTGAGACGCAACCGCGTAGTGATCCCCTCGTGGTGAATGTGCAAAGGGACAGCCGCTCGCGTGCATGCCTTCATACACTTTTTTGAAGTCGGTCAGGAAAGGCTCTGAGTTGAAATCTACTTCCGCAAAGCCAACTATCGGTTTCGTTCTGTTATCGCTCATGTGTTTGCCTGAAACATCCATCGGACATCCTGTTACCTGATGTTGATAATGTCACACCAGGATAATTATTGGAACAGGTTCCAATAATATATTTTGATTGCCAGGAGGCGCAGATAGCGCGACCACCAGCGGTCACAAATGGCGGATAATTGATTGCCTACCCGTAAAGGGTATAAGGTCGAAAAAAATTTAACCTACTGGAGAAATTAATGGCTACCCGATCAGTCAGGACACTGGATGATGCTTTCCGCAAAATGCTCGACAAGGAAACCCGCCCTATTCCTGAATCCTTTCGACGTGATTCGCCGATTGGACCTGGGCCAACATTTGTACCGGTAAAAAATTACTACTCCCAGGAGTTCTTTGACCTGGAGGTTGAGAAACTCTGGAAGCGGGTCTGGCAGATGGCAGCCCACGAAGATGATCTGCCTAACATTGGAGATTACCTTCCCTACGACATCGCGGGCATGTCATTCCTGATCGTCAAGTCCGGCGAAGACGAATACAAGGCTTATTACAATTCCTGTCTGCACCGTGGCCGAAAACTGAGAGAGCATCGTGGCAAACAGGCCGATGAACTGCGCTGCCCATTCCACGGCTGGGCCTGGAAACTCGATGGATCCATCAAACAGATACCCTGCGAGTGGGATTTCCCTGACCTGAAAAGAGAAGAGCAATCACTACCCGAAGTTAAGGTTGGAAGATGGGGCAGATATATCTTTATTAACCCGGACGAAAACTGTGAACCGTTCGAAGACTTTATCGGCGACCTACCGTCTCACTTCAAGCTCCTTCCCTATGAGAATCGTTACAAAGAAGCACATGTTGCCAAAATTATCAGGTGTAACTGGAAGGCGGCCAACGAAGCATTCATGGAGTCCTACCACGTTATAGCGACTCACCCGCAAATCCTGATGGGTGGCGCGCACGACGTGGACACTAAATACGATGTGTTCGGTAATTACTCCCGCGCCATTCGTTGCGGCGCATTGGACAGTGCCGGTATGCCGCAGTGGGATCCCCTTCCGGAAGATGGGAAAATGCGGCTCCGCAATCCCCTTAATGGGTTTGTTTATGTTCGAATAGAAGAGGGTTTGGTGGAAGTTACAGCACCCGATGGCAGAACAGGTCGGTTCGATATTCAAGCGCGTCATCTCGAAGGAGACCTGACCGAGGTTAACCCACACCTGGTCAGCTGGGCCGGTGGACCATTAGTCGAACAAACGGAATTCGACAAAGCAATCGCAGAGAAAGCCAAGAAGAACGAGAAGAAAATTCACCCTCGGGTGCTGGCCGCAGAGATCCAAAGAGATGCCCTGCGCAATGTTGTGCCGAGCATCGCTGACCAGGTTTCGGACATAGAATTCACCAGCATCTTTTTCACCCTGTTCCCCAACTTCCACCCCTGGGGTTCATTCAATCGGATCAACTATCGTTTCAGGCCCCACGGCACAAATCCGAATGAATGCATCATGGAATGCATTTATCTCGCGCCTATTCCAGAAAATGGTGAATATGAGCCCTGCAAGGAAATTCACTGGTTATCCGCGGATGACGACTGGACTGACGCACCAGAGCTTGGGATGCTGGCCAAGGTATTTAATCAGGATGTTCGCAACCTGCCCCTTGTCCAGGAAGGCCTGAAAGCCACCGCCAAAGAGTTCGTCCAGCTAGCTGACTACAACGAGACCAAACCCAGGCACTTCCAGATGCTGCTGGAAGAGTGGCTTAGCCGGGAATAATTGTTCATCGCGCACCTTGATTTCGAGGTGTCAGCCCCCATCTCAGGACTCAAGACGCTGGATTTATGCTATCCTGCGCGCCTGCACGGGCGAGTCGCCCCTTTTGCAAAACAACAGAATATTGAGGAACACCGATGAACGAAGAGCAACAGGATGTGAAATTGCCGTCCATAAATTTTATGGACGAGAAGTTATTCAAATCCCGATCCATTTCCATCTTTGGCAATATTAATGAACGTATTGCTCGCTCAGTAGCGGAACAGCTGCTTGCCCTGTCTGCTGAAAGTAACGATCCGATTACGATCTACATTTCGTCCCCTGGCGGACACGTCGAATCCGGTGATGTTATCTATGACATGATTAAGTTCATCAAGCCAGAAGTTCGAGTAGTCGGTACCGGATGGGTTGCAAGTGCTGCCACCAACATCTACCTTGCCGCGAAAAAAGAAAACCGATTCTCACTTCCCAACACGCGCTACCTGGTTCACCAGCCAAGCGGCGGATCCAGAGGTGACGCAACTGACATCGCCATCCAGATGGAAGAGATCCTAAAAACCAAGGAACGGATCAACAAAATCATCTCCGATGAAACGGGTCGGCCTCTTGAGCAGGTCGAACAGGATACTGACCGGGACTATTGGATGTCTGTTGAAGAAGCCATCGATTACGGCATCGTCCACAAGGTCATCAAGTCGATAACAGAAATCGAGTAAGTCGATGACAGGACTGTTGGTTACGCTGCCGCTCATGTGATGCCAAATATTTGCGTGTACTGCGGTTCAAGCAGCGGTAACGATCCAGCCTTCGTCGCAGCTGCCACTGACCTGGGAAGCACCATTGCTGACCATGGATATGGCCTGGTTTACGGCGGCGCCAGCATCGGCCTTATGGGCACTGTCGCTGATTCGGTTCTGGCATCAGCCGGAACCGTGACCGGCGTCTTGCCGAAGTCCCTCGCGGATAAGGAAATTGCCCACCCGGGATTGTCCGAGCTAATCATCACGATATCTATGCACGAGCGGAAGACCCGAATGGCAGACCTAAGTGATGCCTTCATTGCTCTTCCAGGCGGCCTGGGGACATTTGAGGAGCTGTTTGAAATCTGGACCTGGGCACAGCTGGGTTTGCACCACAAACCAATCGCTGTGCTTAACGTAAACGGCTACTTTGACAAGTTGATCGAGTTTCTTGAGGACTCCGCAGCGAAGGGGTTTATTAAAGCGGCTCACCAAAAAATGTTGCTGGTATCAGACAGTTCTGATGAACTGATCGGCAAAATCACTTCCTTCGCCCCGCCTTTAGTTGATAAACTTCCTTAGCGAATCGATGAGCGGTACCCATGACAGTTGAACCGGTGTTCATTGATAGGATCACCAGACCTTTCCAGGTGTTCCTCAAGCACAAGCTCGCCGGCGCCGGCCTGCTATTGCTGTTTACTATCATCGCGCTTATCTGGGCCAACTCCGGCTATAAGGACAGTTATCACGAACTTCTTCATACCTACGCAACCATTGGTATTGGCAAGTTCGAACTATCCAAGACTCTGAGTCACTGGATTAACGATGGCCTTATGGGCATTTTCTTCTTCGTTGTTGGACTAGAGATCAAACGAGAATTCCTCGCAGGCGAACTAGCCAATCCAAAAACCGCTGCTTTACCAATTTTTGGCGCACTCGGGGGAGTGCTGGCTCCCGCGCTCATCTACTTTGCCATTAACCCCAGCGGCGAGGCTTCACTTGGCTGGGGTATCCCAATGGCGACTGACATTGCATTCGCGTTAGGGATCCTTGCACTGTT
>JABJED010000462.1 GCA_018665025.1 Gammaproteobacteria bacterium | reverse complement strand
CAATGAAACTCGGCGATGAAGACAGGGCGCGCCCCATGTTCGTTGAACGAGCGTTGCCAGGATGCCTTATCGTTAACCAGCAGGGTGAGCGATACATGAACGAGTCTGCCTCGTATCACGTTGCCGGCGGCGAGATGATGCGTTTAAATTCCGACACTTGCTCCACGATTCCTTCCTGGTTTATTTTCGACGCCAAATATCGCGGCGAGTACCCGGTCGGTCCTCTTCTCCCCGGACCTCCAGAGACAGACGGCCTGGTAAAAGCCAGCATGAAAGACATCATGCACCGAAGCGAGAGTATCAGTAAACTTGCTGACAAAATTGGCGTGGACGCGGCGGTGCTCGAACAGACCTTCAACCGTTTCAATGAGTATGCGGAAAAAGGCGAGGACCCGGACTTTAACCGTGGCGTCAACGGCTACGACCGGTACTATGGAGACCCACGAAGCGAACCGAACCCTTGCCTTGCTCCCCTGGCAAAAGCACCGTTTTACGCAATAAAAATATTCCCCGGAGATATCGGTACTAAAGGGGGCGTTCTGACCAATGAAAATGGACAGGCCATCGATACAAACGGCAACTTGATTAAGGGTCTGTATGCTATCGGCAATACCTCTGCTTCGGTTATGGGGCGCAGCTATCCAGGCGCAGGTTCCACGCTGGGTCCTGCTATGACCTTTGGTTATCTTGCAGCACACCACGCCGCGCAATCTTGACTGGAAGGACGACATCATGAATCACCCCCACTCTCTGGAAGGCAGGGTCGCTATCGTTACCGGCGCTGCCAGAGGTATTGGCCTGGCCATCGCCGACGATTTCATTAAGGCAGGGGCAAAGCACGTCATCTGCGCGGATATTCTCAAGGAGGAATTGGCCTGTATCTCGGGCCCAGGACTCTCAACGGTGGAGCTCGATGTCTGCGAAGAAAAAGCCTGGCAAGCCCTGGTGGAAAAGACGCTAGCTGAACACGGCGTAATCGACATTCTGGCAAACAACGCAGGCATTCTATCCTTCGGGCTCATTGAAGATATAAAACCGGACGACTTTCGCAGGCTAATGGATGTCAATGTCACCGGCACTTTCCTCGGTATGCAGGCAGTGATCCCTCATATGAAAGCTGCCGGGAAGGGCGTCATTGTCAATACGTCGTCGGCATCAGCCATGATGCCAAGCAACTTTGTCAGCGCTTACGCTGCCAGCAAATTCGCCGTCAGGGGACTCAGCAGAGCGGCTGCTTTAGAACTTGGACCTCACGGGGTGCGGGTTAACACTGTGCATCCCGGTGGTGTCAACACGCCGATGACCAACCCTGGGAACGCACCACAAGAAGATATCGACAAGGGGTTCGGCTTTGTCCCCATGCAACGAGGTTGCCAACCCGAGGAGATCGCCAGAGGCGTAACCTATCTTGCTTCTGATGCCTCGAGCTACTGTAATGGCACTGAACTCGTCATCGATGGCGGAATGACGACCGGCGTTTACTTTCCTGGCCTCCCCGGGTCACCAATGTAACGAAGCAAGAGATACTTCATGAGTAAAAAATTCCAGCACCTGACTAGTCCCGGCCGAATAGGCACGTTAGAGACCAGGAACCGCATGGTTGTATCCGCCATGGGCATCAATCTCGCCAACGAAGATGGTATCTGCGGTGATCAAATTGTTGCTTTCCACGAACGACACGCGAAGGGAGGCATCGGCCTCATCGTTATGGGAGTCACCAGCATCGCGTGGCCCAGCGGTGCCAGCATTCCCCGTTCTGTCGGAATTTCAGAAGACAAGTTCATTCCCGGCCTGAAAACAATGACGACGGCAGTTCATCACCACGGCACAAAGATCGCAGCACAACTGCATCATGGAGGACTGAGCGCCGCCCAGGACATGAAGACCGGCCGGCCCATCCTGGTGCCATCCTATCCTTCTCAGGGCGTCAGCAACCTGGCTGAAGGGATGTTGAAAAGCGAAATGGCAGCCTTTATGGATGCCGATATGCCAACCCCAAAGCTACAGGTGATGAACCAGGATGATATCGACCAGATCGTCGCCCAATTCGGCTCCGCCGCCGCGCGCGCAAAAGAAGCAGGGTTCGATGGCATCGAGATTCATGGGGGACATGGCTACATGATTTCCGGTTTTCTCTCCCCGGCATTGAATCAACGCGACGATCGCTATGGCGGGAGTCT
>JABJED010000461.1 GCA_018665025.1 Gammaproteobacteria bacterium | reverse complement strand
TCGTTTGGCTGACATACTCGCTAATGCGTTCTCGCACGGCACGTTTGTGAAGCAGGTTGATTATTTCATTCACGGCTTCTACACCCTGGGCACCGAGTAGCGCAGATTCTTTTGTCGGAAGAGAACCAAAAACTTCCAGGAACTGGTCAACTTCTTCGGCACCGATTTTTCGCGTTATTTCGACATATCGATTCAAAAAGTTCAGATCGTATCCAGCTTCAGGCTTGAAGCCGAGTGATTGGATTTCACGCCACTTTTCTAGGACGCCGACATCATTTTTGTCGATGTAGGCACCATCTTCATCGTTAAGAATCTGGACGATACCGATTTTCTGCATCTCAAGAAGTTCCTCCTTTGAGAAGCCCAGGTTGCTTGTTACATCCTTCAGCCTTAAGTCGTCAAAACTGATATCACCGTTCACTAAAGTGCTAAAAGCAAATTCAAACTCGGTCAAATTGCTAATCGTAGACAAGTTTGACACTTCAGCTGACTTTAAAATTTCTTTGATTCGCCCAAGAGGTAGAAATTTGTCTTCCTGCAGTCGCTTGATTAAGCGTATTCGCATCACATGGTCTTCGGAATATAGTGCTACATTTTTTTGGGGCTTTTCAGGTTGAGGTAAGATTCCTTTACGTATATAAAATCTAATCGCTTCCCGGCCAACACCGGTCCGCGACTCAAGTTCCTTCATTTTAAGTGTATTGCTACTCATTTACCGGCTTCCCTGGAACGGCCTATCCCCATTGGGGATGGTACAAAAATGTCGGGTTAACTGGCGTGTAGTACCACGGGTAAATCCACTATGCCGCGAACGAAATTAGATCTTGCTCTGATCACAGGGCCCACAATTTCAATGTTGCTAAAGCGATTAGTGATTTCTTCCCAGACGATTTGTAATTGCATCTCTGCGAGTCTGTTACCCATGCAGCGATGTATGCCGAATCCGAAGGAAATGTGATTCCTGGCAGTGCTTCTGCCGATAATAAATTCATCTGGCCTATCAATTTTTGTTTCATCCCGATTGCCGGAGACGTACCACATCACAACCTTGTCACCCTTCTTGATTAGCTTGCCGCCGAGTATCGTGTCTTTTGTCGCCAATCGCCGCATGTGCATCAGTGGCGTCTGGTAGCGAATAATTTCAGATACCATGTTCGGTATCAGGGAGGGGTCCTCTCTGAGTTTGTTGTATTCGGCAGGGTTCTCATTGAGCATGACCACACCGCCAGAGATCGAGTTACGAGTAGTGTCGTTGCCGCCAACGATAAGCAAGATCAGATTTCCGAGGTATTCCATGGGATCCATATCCGCAAACGCCGGTGAGTTCGCCATCAGTGTGATGAAATCATTTCTACCCTCAGCGTCTTCGCCCTGGCGCTGGTTCCATATTTCAGTGAATTCAGTCAGGCACTGGACCAGTGCGGCTTCCCTTTCTTCTGCAGTTACGCTGTCGTCGCCTGCAATTTCAGGGCTGGAGGTTGCCATATCTGACCAGTATTTCAGTTTGTTTCTTTCTTCAAACGGGAAATCAAACAGGGTCGCCAACATTTGTGTAGTGACCTCAATGGAAACGCGTTCAACCCAGTTGAATTCTTCGCCGATGGGCAGTTCATCCATGATCGCCGCGACACGAGATCGAATAAGTGGCTCCAATTTAGATAGATTCTGTGGACTGACGGCAGGTGTCACTCCCTTTCGCTGGCTATCGTGCCTTGGTGGATCCATGGCAATAAACTGTTCAATCGAAAATTCAGGGTCCTGATCGCCAATGACGATGAACGGATAGGAAGAGTAGGTTTCATGGTCCTTGTCGACCGTCATGATGTCATCGTAGCGAGTCACCGACCAGAAAGGCCCAAATGGGCTGTCTTTGCAATAATGTACAGGGGCTTCTTTCCTGAGTCGCTCAAAGTAGGGCCAATGTGAATCTGTTTCAAACAACAGTGGGTTGGATACATCAATGTCGCTCAGGGGAATTGTGTAAGGATCTTCAATTGAAACAGCTTCGCTCATGATTGTTCTCTCATTTTGATTGGCTGAGGAGGTGGTCATTAAAACACCAAATACGTACTATTACTACGCATAAATGTGA
>JABJED010000014.1 GCA_018665025.1 Gammaproteobacteria bacterium | reverse complement strand
CAGGCCCAAAAGAAGGTACTATCCTGTGGTGCACCCCGGGTTTATTTAAGTGAGCCCTTTTACTGGCCAGCTGACTGACCGTCGATGGTGTCAGTTTAGGACCCGCAGCGTTATGCCGCTGCGGGTTTGACCTCGAGCTACGTTTTTCGCCATTCCCCTGGCCATACTTTTCATTCGGAGTTCAGGTCGGTTCGATGTTCCAAAAGGTGTGCGCGGTAGTCGGTTACGATTTTCAACAGAATTAGTAACAGCAGAATGGGCAGGGCGCTATCAAACGCCACCGCTAAGATCCCGCCGAGTAATAAAGAAAATTGCATAATCAGGATGCGGCCATAGGGCTCATTCATTTGCTTGCGGATGTCTCTGTCGACGTATTCTGTTCGACCAATAAAATTCTGGAAGAAAGAGATTCCGTGACTCACGAACAGTGCCAAAAACGACAGTGTTAACAGTGATACAACGTTGCCGCCCTCCCAAAACTCTGTCGCCAGGCCCTCATCGGGTAAGACAAAGTCATAGACAAGTAGCAAGTGACCCGCCATGAACCCGCCGTAATGAACGGTGAAAAACGGCGCTGCAATCAATGACGCCCAGGGATCGATGAGCCACATTTTGAAGAGGCAAAAAATGCCGATCACGGCGCTTTCAGACCAATAGAGCACAAGGACCTCGGCGATTGTCCAGTCCAAGAGCAAAACCCCGACAAGGGGCAATATGTTCACCAGTATTAATGCAAGAACAGACGGCGACGTTTTTGAAAGGCTAACGGTTTGGTGATGCCGCTTTTGCGCGGCAATTATCTCTTTAGTCGTTTTTTCATGGGACAAAATCTTAACGAGCAGGTCTGTGCTGGGTGCCTGGTTTAAAGCCTGTTGCTGAATTTGTTGGTGGGTTTGTTCCGCCTGTTCGGCCGTTACGTTAGTGCCACAGGTGATGGTTTCCTGTTGATAACGGAAGCTAATGTGGGGGCCTAAGCGAGCTTCTGCCGCTGAAGGTGTTGGGTTGGCGGCGCGCCAGGCGAAGTCCGTTATCGAGTCGGCAACAAAATACGTGCTGAGCCCTATTCCAAAAAGATCCTTTCGGACAATCAAATAACCCGACGAGAAAATCAGCCGTTCTTTACCCAGGAGCAGTGCAATGCCAAACAGCCAGCCCATTGCTAGAAAAGAAAAAATACCGGCTAACCAAAAATAGTAAAGCAGTTGAACGATCAAGTGCAGGCTGTAGATTTCAATCGACGATACGGCGGCGAGCACTCCCGCCGAAAAAGCAGAGATAAAAACAATCAAAAATATTATTGCGAATTTAGACGGGACCAGAGAAAAGACACTGCTATCGCCAGCGGGCCGCGATAGAGAGAATTGTTGGAATAAGGCTTTATTACTCATGCTCGCTTTGTGCCCTTAATAATAGCAAGGTTGGGTCGATTGTCAGGCAGCGCGCCGCGTGAACTGTGAGCGACCCAGATACCACAGGAAACAGGCTGCGGACAGACCTGCCCCACCAAACATCATGCACATCACCATGATCTGGTAACGCACTGCGATCAGTGGCGAAATACCCGAGAGGATCTGCCCGGTCATCATGCCTGGAAGCGCCACCAGACCCACGGCGAACAGGGCATTAACCACAGGAATCATGCCCGTTGTCATGGCCGTACGCCTGGCGTCCTCCTTTGATTCACCCTTGTCGATTTCTGCAGCGTACCTTTCGCCAGCAAGACTCAACGACGTCATAGCATTGGCAAACGTCATGCCTGCAAGTGGCACCATGTACCTGGGAAGGAACCAGGGATCAAGCGCCAGCACCCACTGTGTCACCACCAACAGGGTGACCCCGCCGCCAATGAGAAGAGAGACCACAGCCGGCAGCAGGAGTTGCCGTCTTGACTCTTCCATGACGTTCAGTGATATCCACCCGGCGGCGACCAACATGACCGTTAACACCGCCACAACAATGAGGCTGTGCTTTGTTTCAAAGATGAAAACGAGCAAATATCCGATAACCACTAGTTGCAGGACCATCCTGGCAATGGCGTAGAGCGCCTGGCCAGTTTTCTGCGCCCAGGTCAGCATGATGATCAGCACGATAGCAACGGGAATAAATGCAATCAGTAGATTGATAACCGGAATGGTCTGGATGCTTGCGTCCATAATATGCTCGGATTTGCGAGTTGCCCCAATATAGCAGCTGAAGTACCTGACCGTGACTGGCAGTGACTGGTCCGGATGACTAAACCTGCTGATTGAGCGCTGGGCAGCCCGCTAACTCGCTGCTATACTCGCGCCTCTTACGTGCCGGGGTGGCGGAACTGGTAGACGCGCCGGATTCAAAATCCGGTTCCTTCACGGGAGTGTCGGTTCGATTCCGACCCTCGGTACCAT
>JABJED010000460.1 GCA_018665025.1 Gammaproteobacteria bacterium | reverse complement strand
GCCAGGGCAAAGCCATGGGCATAGATATGTCTAAAAAGGTTGGCATGTTTGTGGCCAGTATTAACAGCATGCGCGGCATGTGGCGCGGCGAAAGGGTTGACGAGCCGAAATACTGGAACCTTTCACAGGCGAAAATTTCCCCGGTGCCAACTGACCATGTCGATATATGGGTGGGGTCGTTGGTTGATAAGGCTATAGAACGCACTGCGCGTATGGCAGAGGGTTGGCTTGCTGCGCCGTCCTTGTCGCCGGTTGATTCCGGCAAGGTGCTGGATCGCTATATGGAACACTGTGCCAAATATGACCGTGTGCCGACGGCGAAAGCGATTCGCCGAGATATTTATGTTGGTTCCTCCAGCGAGGATGCCAAGAAAGTCGCCACGCCCTACGTTGAGAAAGGTTATCGGGGCATTCCGGATGATGCGTTGATGATTGGCTCCTCCTCAGAAGTTGCGGGCCAGATTAAGGTTCTTGAAGAACAGGGCTTTACCGACATCATTGTGCGAAATATCAGCAGCAACCAGCAGGAATGCATGGCATGTATCGAACGTCTGTCGGATGTGAAAGCGCAGTTAAAGTAATAGTAACGTTCTGCGAAGGCTTGCTGAGTTTCGCGCTAGGCGAAGTCCACGCCGGAAGCGCAGCTTATTTAACCTTGGCAATCGCTAATTAACGATCCTTGTTAAAGAGAGCAAACGTCTAGTCCAGTTTGGCGACATGCCATTTCATGAATCCACTGCTACGCCTGTTCCAGAAACTCAACCCAATTACCGTCGGGGTCTTCGACCATTGAGATACGAACTCCCGGACGCACATCCATTAGTGCAACCGGTACCTTATAGCCCGCGTCGCTGCACTGGGCTGTGAGCTCTTCAAGGTTATCGATGGAGATAGTCCAGTACCGGTAGCCTGTTGCGCCGGCAACACCACCAGAAGGGGCGACCGCGGCAGGTTCCTTTGCTTGTACCAGGATTTTAATAACGGATTCACCAGCAAGGAGCCTGTGCATTGTGGTGCCACCAGGCATGTCGACTTTGGCCTGGTAAGTTAACCCGACGACATCCCTGTAAAATGTCAGCATGGGTTCTACGTCTTTGGTGACAATGCCGAAATCAATGCTCGATTTTGTAATGCTAATAGTCATGGGTTGCCTTGACTCAGTTTAGATCTTTAGCATAGCGCATCAGTGACTAAACTATCACCGCTGTGCATCGCGACACACCCAGGTGCCTCTTGCCGAAATGGGTGCGCCCGTTTGATCCAGCAGCGGTATTGCGTTGATAAAGCCGCTAGTGTGCCTGCATGTTGATAAGCGAATGGCTAATTCAATGCTATGTTCATACTTCAAACTGGAAGTGTTTTCCTTTACGAACAACTTTCCCAGCCGATGGCGTGGCGAAGTGAGTGCCGAAGACCAGCAGTCCCTCGTCGGCGAACTTAGCAAGACTTTCCACTCGGGTCTTTTGCGCCATAGGAGTATCCCAATCAGCGGAGCATTCCCAGTAAGGTTCTTCCATCTGGCAGGGGTGGTGCAGGAAGTCACCGGTAATGACCGCTTTTTCGCCTTTGGATTCGATGCGAACACTTACGTGGCCGGGGGTATGGCCAGGTGTAGGTTCCAGTTTCACCTCATCACAAATTTGTTCATTCACATCAACGAACCGAACGAGACCAGCATCAATGACAGGCTGAATTGAGTCTACGATGAATTCGTTGTACATCGGATTGGAACGTTGGTCGGCAGTGTACTTCCATTCTTCCTGGCCAAAGATGTACTCAGCATTTTTGAACGTAGGTACCCATTTTCCATCGACCAGTTGAGTGTTCCATCCGACGTGGTCCGTATGCAGGTGAGTGCACAGGACCATGTCGATTGATTCCGGCGGGTAACCGGCGTTGGTGATGTCCTCAATGAACCTGGTTTGCAGGTGCCCCCAGGATTTGATGGCTCGCTCTTTATCATTGCCAAGGCAAGTGTCAACAACGATGGTTTTCGTTGGCGTGTCCAAAACAAGCGCGTGAATACTGATGATGCAATTGCCATCTTCATCCGCGAAATGTGGTTTTAACCATGGCATCGCCTGAATGTTTTCTTTCGTGGCATCGGGCAGCAGAAACATAGGGCCTGCGCTCTCTCCCTCCAGTATCCGGGTGATCTTTACATCACCAATTTGCCATTGGTTGGTTGGCATACTCTGACTTCTCTCTTAGCCTTCTTCAGCTGCAAACTGGGCATAAGCTTCTGCGGTGCCTGCTGCCATTTTGTCGCCGTCGAACGGGATCGACATTTCCGGGGTAAACTCGAGGACTATTCGCTCGGGCGTATCAAGGAATTTTACGAACAATTCCGGTTTCAGGTCCTTAGTGAAGGCATTGCCGTCGTCTTTTGACATGGCCATACCCATAGCCAACAGGTTGTAAAACCAAAGTTTGGTTTTTTCGTCTTCGTGGATAACGGTATGACCTTTGTAGGTGACGGTTTTGCCACCACCCATATGGGTCCCTTTACTGGTGAACACGCATGAAGAGCGCCCATCTCGCGCTATCGCCTTAATTCGAACCCGCTCTTTAGTCGCTGTCATCCAGATTTTCCCATCTACGGGCACGTACGCTGTAATGACGCCAATCGGGTGGCCTGCCTTGTTCGCCCAGACAAAAACACATTCACCGGCGCTGTTGATCAACTCCTGCTCACGTTCAGGGTCCAGCCGATACTGCTTTACGTCGTCATAGTTTTTGGATTGGTCGCTCATGTGATTCTCCGATACTTAAAATTCTAAATAATGACAAATAGGAACCAGGCGAGCGCCGGCAAAAAACAGACTGCAATCGCGGTGTAAATAACCTGGGACCTGAGTACTGCGTCTTTATCCACTACTGGCGCGACGGTTGCAAGGAAGAGTGCACCCGATGTAGAGAAGGGTGATATGTCACTAATAGCAGCGGAAATGGCCATAGCTGTGATCAGCCCCGTGCCTTCAAGATCACCCGTAGCAATAAATGATGTAGATAGCGGCACCGACATACTGATCGTGCCAATGGTGAAGGCAACCCCGGTGGCAATTGAAACGAGGTAGCACAGGAACAGGCCGATCAATATCGTCGTTACTAAGTCGATTCGAGACTGGGGCCTTGCCGATCCTTCGCGAGCATCAGATAGAACGCTGGCACGACAAACAGGGTGAACAATGTCCCAATACCCAGGCCGGTCGCGATTACCAGGCCAATCTGGAATCGACCTTCAGCACCAGGCCCAGAAGCGATAAGTAGCGGTACCATCGCCATTAGCATCGCCAGAGTCGTCATAAGGATCGGCCTTAAGCGAACCGAGGCTGCTTCCAGCACGGCATCCAGTTTTGACAGGCAGCGCTCTTCCTGCATTCGGTTGGCAAAATCCACAATCAATATCCCATTTTTTGCGATAAGGCCGATCAGTGTGATCAGCCCGACCTGCGTGTACAGGTTCAAACTTGCAAAACCAAGGGTAATAAAAATCATGGCGCCTGCAATAGACATAGGTACCGAGATCAAAATGATCAGGGGGTCTCGCCAGCTTTCAAATTGCGCCGCAAGTACCAGATAGATCACCAGTAATGACAGGAAGAACGTCAGTATCAAAGCGCTACCCTGCTGTTTGAATAGTCGAGATTCACCGATGTAATCAAAGCTGAATTCCCGGGGAAACGCGGTCGCTTCGTTTTCCATAAACTGAATCGCCTCGCCAAGCGTAATCCCGGGAGCCATGACACCGCTGATAGTGACTGAATTGAGCTGTTGGAATTGCCGTCTACTGGTCGGTTGGGTCAGTGTTTCATAGGACACAAGCCCGGATAGAGGTACCAGGTCGCCGGCTCCGGTACGAACATAGTATTGATCCAACTGCCGGTGATCGCTGCGGAATTGCCTTGCCACCTGTGGAATGACTTCGTAACTTCTTCCCTCAAGAGAGAACCTGTTGACATAGTTACCGCCCAGGAAGGTTGCCAGGGTGATGCCTATATCATCCATGTCGACTCCCAGGTCACCGGCGCGGTCTCTGTCGATAGTGATTTTTGTCTGCGGTAATGTCATGTCCATGGATTTATCCAGGAACATGAACTTGCCACTTTGCATGGCCTTGCCGATGAGGTCGCCGGCCACATCATTTAACTGGGCAAAGTCCTGATCTGAAGTAATAACAAATTGTAGTGGTGCGCCACTGGCTGCACCGGGTAGTGATGGAAAGGAAAATACTGCCACTTTTATACCGGCAATCGAATTGAACTGCCGCTGTACCTGGGCTTGCAGTTCTGCTTGGGTCTTGTCGCGCTCAGCTACGGGTAGGAACCGTACGCCGCCGAATGATGTCGCTGGTGTTCCACCGCCGCCGATTAGGATGAAGTGCCTGATGTGTTCGGGTATGCCTTCAACAATACTGACTATCTGGCGGATGTATGATGTCGCGTATTCAAGCGTTGCGGTTTCCGGCGCTTTGATTTGAAGGTTCACAACCTCTCTGTCTTCGGCGGGTGCCATTTCCGTTTTACTGGAGGTGAACATAAAAAAGATGCTGATCACAATAGCGGCTGAAAACAGAAGGAATACAGGTAAGTAATTAAGAGAGGCACGAAGCGCATTCCGATAGATTTTTGCCAGGTTGTTGAAAATAGTCTCAACCCTCATTTCAAATTTCTCGGGTTGATCACTGCTGTTCAATACTTTTGACGCCAGCATAGGTGAAAAGACCAGCGCGATAATCCCTGAAATCAACACAGCGCCAGCAAGAGAGAAAGCGAACTCTGTGAACAGGATGCCTGCAAGCCCGCCCATGAAAGCGATCGGCAGATAAACCGCCAACAGGGTAGTTGTCATTGAGATGATAGGCATGGCCAGTTCTCGTGCCCCGTCCTGCGCAGCGGCCAGCGGTGTCTTCCCCTGTTGAATGTGGCGATGTACGTTCTCCACCACGACAATGGCATCGTCCACGACCAGTCCGATAGCCAGCAGCAATGCCAATAACGTCAGCAGGTTGAGGGAAAACCCGAACAACAGCATGATTAGTCCGGCACCAATCAGAGCCAGTGGGACCGACAGTGCCGGAACAATCGCCGCATGCCAGCTGCCTAGTGACAGCAGGATGATGATCAGTACGATTATCATGGCTTCTGCGAGCGTACGCAGCACTTCATTGATGGAATCTTCAATGTACTGGCTGCCATCGTGAACCCGGTATAGCTTTAGTGAGGCCGGCAGTTGGCGTTCAATATCCTCAACCTGCTGTCTGACCGCATCGGAAACCAATAGTGGGTTGGCGCCAGGGGCTGCTTCTATTCCCACCATGATGGCGGGGTGTCCATTGAACCAGCTGGTTTGATCAAAGTTCTTGGCGTCCAGAGAGACCTCGGCAACATCCCGTATTCGGACCAGCGACTCCTCATCGGACCGAATGATCAAG
>JABJED010000459.1 GCA_018665025.1 Gammaproteobacteria bacterium | reverse complement strand
TCAGACTAACCAAAACTCCGCAATGACTCAAGCATGGTTTTTTCATGGACAACTGACCAGCGTGGTGGCTATTTACGCTGGCTCAGGCTGGTGTCTCTCAGAGCTGAACTCGCGAGGCGTAACCGATTACCCAAACAAACAAGCATTTGCCGGAACGTATCCGAGGATAATTGCCGTCAACTAGCAGCACTCATGGGCTCAACATTGACGTCGGCCTCAGTTAGCTCGCGCGTCCAGGAGGCAAATTCGAGTAAAATATCGTCGGGATCTTTGAAATAAATCGATCTTACAAACGTGGTCTCGTTAACTTCCTGGCTGATGCCTATTTCGGAATCGTCATGATAGACATCGGTAGAATCGATGCCGGCATCATCGAGTTTCTTTTTGTACTCGTCCATCTTCTCAAGTGGAACATCAAAGGCCACGTGATTCATCGAAGCATGCGCGGAAGTGATATCACCTTTTGCTACCAGGCTTGCCGCGTGAGTGACGCCGGGTTGAGCGTCAGGTGCGGTTGGAAACCAGAAGAAGGCCAACTGATCGCCACCGCCACAATCAAAGAAAAAATGTTGACCACCACCACCTGGTAAAACAACCGTTTTGGTCAAAGGCATACCAAGGACTTTGGTATAGAACTCAACCGTCTTCTTCATATCTCGACATACCAGGGCGAGATGATTGATCCCTCGAAACTCAAACTTGTCATTGCTGGGCATTACGTGCGTCCTCTCGGTGTATGTTCTACTGCAACTAACTGCTCGGGCGAGTGCAACGTCAGAGTCACACGAGCGAATTCATGGATGAATGGGCATCATAGGTGCCGGGAAGAAAGTTTGTCAATTCCTTTGACAGCTGGGGGAATATCTTGTATTTCAATAGATAACCAATAAGGAGAAAAGTTATGCCCCGGCTTCGACAAGTTTCACGAAAAGACGCACCCGATAACGTTCTAAAGTATTACGACGCGCTATTCCCTAACCGAGACCCGGTCGATGAACCAGGCACAGCAACCGGCACACCGGGTAACTGGTGGTCTGTGTTCGCTCTTGTACCATACATATTCGATCACGCAACCAGCCACTTCGGCATGTTCGGCATGTTTGCCAGTGAAAGTGTCAGCCAACTGGACAACCGCGCTAGAGAGCTCGCCATAACCAGGGCAGGCTATGCAGCTGGAAGTCAGTTTGTTTTTTCACAACACTGCAAGGCAGCCAGGAAACACGGCGTACCGGAAGAACAAATCAAGGCAATTACCCATTGGCAGGTCTCAGACGTGTTCGACGCCAAAGAGCGAGCGGTTTTGGCCTGGGCTGACGCTCTAATATATGACAACGGCCGTGCGTCTGATGAATTGTTCGACGCACTACATTCACACTTTTCCGATGAAGATATTCTGGAGCTGACCTATCATGTGATGGGTTATAACCTTCATGCTGTCTGCTGCCGAGCGCTAAGACTTGAATATGATGATGTTCCGGAACGCATCAAAGAAGTACCGGTTCCCGGCGACGGCGAGGCTTCTGACTGGGCTGGGTCAGCCTGGCAAAGCAAAGAGTAAATTAACACCGGCCCGGGGAGTGAATCGGCCATGTTCGACATTCAAATACCCCTGAAACACTGAGCTTGAATTTGTAGTCAAACAAGTTGACGATATGATTACCTAGCAAGCGAAGTATTATGCCGCATTGCTATACTTAATAGCAGCTCGGTAACAGCTCGGTAACCAGCAGCAATCTCACCTGATCCCGGTTGGCAATTGATCCAACAACGGCCTTAGATGGCTGAGGAGTGCATTATGCCTTTGTATAGAAACATCCTTTATAGAAACGCCGTCGTTGTCTTTTTATCCGGCATAGTCTTTATGACTGCAGTTCCGGCTATTGCCTTGGCTGAAGGCGCAAAGATGCTTGAAGAGATTATCGTCACCGCACGTAAACGTGAAGAGAGCCTTCAAAACGTGCCCACATCGGTGTCCGTATTGTCTTCCGAAGAGTTGGACGCTCGCGGAGCCGCAAGCATTGATGCTGTCGGCCAAATCGCACCCAATGTACATTTCGAAAATGCCCAACCCACTAGCGGTATCAAGTCGCCCACGGTGTATATCCGAGGTATGGGTCAGGCGGATTTTATCATTGTTGAAGATCCCGCCGTAGGGATTTATCTGGACGGTGTGTTTACCGGACGTATGGTTGGCAACGCGTTTGATCTGGTTGATGTAGAACGTATTGAGGTATTGCGAGGCCCCCAGGGAACGCTCTTCGGGCGAAACACAATCGGCGGAGCCGTGAACGTGGTCTCCAAAAAACCCGGCACTGAATTTGATGCCACTTTCAGGCTGGCTGTCGGAGAAGAGGGACATGAGGAAGCACGCGTTACGATCAATGTGCCGCTGGGTGAACAATTTGGTGGTCGACTAACAGCTTTCTCAAGGGAGCGAGATGGCTACGTTAAAGCGCAGCAATACGACGACTATGAACTAGGCAGTGAAGATGTCTGGGGCCTGCGACTGCAACTTGGCGGAGCGATTTCGGAGAACCTGTCTGTCGACTTTGCTTATGACTATTCTAAAGACACCAGCACACCGGGAGCTGCGGTTCCGCTCGCCGGCATTGGTTTCTTTAATGGCCAGCAAGCAGCGGGGCCAGGCGCACCCGGTGCATTTGGTAATTTCTGGAATGTTTTCTGGTCCGGTGATCCCGGCAGTTGCACCACGCCCACGGGTCAAGCCACCAATCCTGCTTGTTACGGTCCCGTTCACAACACTGGTGATGACTATGCCAGCAATAGTGTTTTCACGGACTTTGATGGCAACCCGGTTCAAGCGAATCAGGATATCGAAGTCTGGGGGACGAACCTGACGATCGACTGGACAGTCGGAAACCTGAACATTAAATCGATCACTTCTTATAGAGAGTTCGATATCTTTTTGTTCAATGACCTCGACTATTCTCCCCACATTGTTTTCGCCAATACCCATCCCGAGTACAGCCAGGAGCAGTTCTCGCAAGAGTTTCAAATCACTGGCCTCGCGATGGAAGACCGACTGCACTACGTGGTTGGCCTGTATTATTTTGAGGAAGAAGGACTAGAAGATATCTTTAACCAGATTGCTCATGTACCTTTTTTGGGCGTC
>JABJED010000082.1 GCA_018665025.1 Gammaproteobacteria bacterium | reverse complement strand
TAGTGATTTTTTCCAGCAGGTCTTCCTCGATGCAGCCGCCGGAAAGGGAGCCGGCAACATGGCCGTCTTCGTTGCAGCACAGCAGTGATCCCACCGGCCGGGGTGATGAGCCCCAGGTTTTAACCACGGTGGCGAGCCAGGCTTTTTTGCCAGCCTTGATCCAGCGGGTCAGTTGGGACAGGACTTGTTGGTCTGCGTTTTCAATCATGTTTGTTGCTCTTCAGTAATTCTAGATCTCTCCGCTTCGTTCGCTGCGCTCACTTCGGTCGAGATGACGGTGGTGTTCGGTTCTCGTCATTTCGACTGTAGGCGAAGCCGGAACGGAGAAATCTCGTTCCGGGATCTCTCCGCTTCGTTCGCTGCGCTCACTCCGGTCGAGATGACAGTGTTCTCGTCACTCGCTCGAGATGACGGTGTTCTCTTCACTCCGCTCGAGACGACGGTGGTGTTCAGTTCTTGTCATTTCGACTGTAGGCGAAGCCGAAACGGAGAAATCTCGTTTCGGGATCTCTCCGCTTCGGTCGCTGCGCTCACTCCGGTCGAGGTGACGGTGTTCTCTCTTCAGTCGCTCGAGACGACGGTGTTCTCTTCACTCCGGTCGAGACGACGGTGGTGTTCAGTTCTTGTCATTTCGACTGTAGGCGAAGCCGAAACGGAGAAATCTCGTTCCGGGATCTCTCCGCTTCGTTCGCTGCGCTCACTTCGGTCGAGATGACGGTGTTCTCTTCACTTCGGTCGAGATGACGGGTATTTCATCTGAAGCCGGAATGCAAAAACCTCATGCTCGCGACGCTGCCTTGCCGTAGAATATCATTTTATACCTAATCCCTGTTCCCTTGCACAATCCCTTTTTACAGGATTTTCCTTGATCAACGCACTCGAAATTCCATCTGATATTAACCTTGCTGCCTTCAGTCGGTTCCTGTCATCCCGTGGCGTTAGGCACAGGATTACCGAACAAGGCGTGAACCAGGTGGTCTGGGTGCCGGGTGAGCAAGAACAGGACTTTGTCCGGTCTGCCTATTCGCAATATACCGCTGGCGAACTTGAGTTGGATGAGGCCCCCATAGTGCGGACTCAGATGCAGATTGTCCCGCGGCTGTTGAGCGCCGTTCGCCGGTTTCCGCTGACCTTGTCGCTGATCGTTATTACTGCCCTGCTGTTTCCTGTGGGTATGGGCCTGGGCGACGGGACTATTGATGGCCTGTTCGAACGGTTGATGTTCCTGGCCTTAGAGGAGGTCAACGGCCAGCAGTATTTCACCACCATGAGCTATACCGTTGAGCAGGGGCAGTGGTGGCGTTTCATCACTCCTATGTTTATTCACTTTAGTTGGCTGCACATTGTGTTCAATCTTCTATGGGTCTGGGAATTTGGCAGGAAAATTGAATTTACCAACGGTGCTGTTGTGCTGCTTGTTGTGGTGATTGCATCGTCTTTGGCGGCGAACGTCACGCAGTACTTGTTGTCCGGCCCAGGTCTGTTTGGCGGCATGTCCGGGGTGGTGTTTGGTTTGCTGGGCCACTCGTTGATTTGGAGTCGTCTTGTGCCGTCGAAAAGCATGGGTGTACCAAACGGCATCTACATTTTTATGCTGGCCTACCTGGTGATTGGTTTTACCGGGGTGATCGATTTGCTGGGGCTGGGCTCGCTTGCCAATGGTGCCCACCTGGGCGGTTTGATCGGCGGCGTTGTTACAGGAGGCTTAACTGGCCTTCTTGCGCGGCGGGGACAGGCGCGTCCGTCGTGACCTTAACCTCGTAGCTGGTAAAACGCCGCAGGTTAATCACACCGATATCGAAGATCAGGTACTGGCCCTTAATGCCAAGTAGCGTGCCAGAGATTTCAGGTGTCTTGTCCAAGTTAAGGGAAACGACCTTGGTGGGGTACTGCTCTACCGGGTAGGTCAGTGTTTGCACCTCTGCGTCCAGGATCGGCTGTATAGCCTGTATGCCGAAACGGTGAATGAGCGGGTCAAGGTCGGGTTTAAGTTCTGCGAGTAGCTCATCGCGTATGGTCACCAGGTCCAGGTGCTCATTTTCACCACGCAACATTTTCTGCCAGTGGGTCTTGTCTGACACCAGTTTTTTGAACGCGACTTCCACGAAGCCCGATTGCTGCCGGGTCATGACGCTCATCACTGGCAGTGCCTGCACTGCGCCCTGGTCTATCCAGCGGGTAGGCAGGTTTTCTGGTCGAGTGATACCGACTTTAATGCCGGATGAATTCGCCAGATAAACAATGTGTGGTTGCATGCAGAAGTTTGCTGCGAAGTCAGCGTCGCGGCAGGTGCCCTGATCGAAGTGGCAGCGTTCCGGGCTGACAATACACAGATCACACTGGGCGAGTTTCTTAAAGCAGGGGTAACAATAACCCTGGCTGAAGCTTTTTTTGCTGGCGCGGCCACACTCAAGACATTCGATGGTGCCCAGGTGTTTAAGGGTGACCTTCTGGCCTATGTATTCATTCAGGGGGTAAGCTTCGTCGTTCAGCCGAAGAGAATATTGAACCGGGTTCTGGGGGTTGCAGCCGCCTGTTGGCAGCTGGCTGGACATCTTTCTAAGGAAACCGTGCATAAGCAATAGTGTACAGGAGAAGGGGGTCATTTCGAGCGAAATGGCTTAAAATTCGCGTCCCGAAATGTAATGCGAGCCCACTGTGAAAGAAGGTCAACCCAAGGCGATTTATCTGAAGGACTACAAGGTTCCGCCGTTCCTGATTGAAGAAACCCACCTGCATGTCGACATCCATGAGGACGTCACTACGGTGACAACGACACTGAAGGTGGTACGCAATCCGGAAGCTGAAGCCGAGGATGCGGTTAACCTGGTGCTGGATGGCAGTAAGGACCTGGATACACAATCTATCGCCATTGATGGGCGAGTGCTCACATCAAATGAATACCAGGTTGATACGGCAGAACTGTCGATATTTGAAGCCCCTGATGCTTTTGAACTAACGACGTCTGTGCAGATAAAGCCGCAGGACAACACAGCGCTTGAAGGGTTGTATAAGTCTGGTGACATGTTCTGCACGCAGTGTGAGGCAGAAGGTTTCAGGAACATTACCTGGTACCTTGACCGGCCGGATGTTATGTCCAGGTACACCACGACCGTGGTCGCTGACAAGGAAAGCTACCCCGTGCTGCTGTCAAACGGCAACGACATTGATCGCGGTGAAGATGGCGAACGGCACTGGGTGACCTGGCAGGATCCATTTATGAAACCGGCTTACCTGTTTGCCCTGGTCGCCGGTGACCTGCAACACATTGAAGATGAGTTTGTGACCATGAGTGGCCGTAAAGTTACGCTCAGGATTTTTACCGAGGCGCACAATATCGACAAGGTTGACTACGCCATGGTGTCTCTGAAGAACGCCATGAAATGGGACGAGGCAGTATATGGCCGAGAGTACGACCTGGATATCTTCATGATCGTTGCGGTCGAGAGTTTCAACATGGGCGCAATGGAGAACAAAGGGCTTAATGTTTTCAATACTTCCTGCGTGTTGGCCAGGCCTGATACCACAACCGATGCTGCGTATCAGCGTGTAGAAAGTGTTGTCGCTCATGAATATTTCCACAACTGGTCTGGAAACCGTGTGACCTGTCGTGATTGGTTCCAGTTAAGTCTGAAGGAAGGGTTTACCGTTTTACGTGACCAGCAGTTCTCTTCCGACATGGGATCGCCCACGGTTTGTCGGGTGAATGATGTGGCGGTGCTGCGTAGCGCGCAGTTCGCAGAAGACGCCGGGCCTATGGCGCACCCGATTCGCCCGGACGCGTTTATCGAGATTAATAATTTCTATACGGCAACGGTGTACGAGAAGGGCGCGGAAGTCGTCGGGATGATCCGAACCCTGCTTGGCGCCGAACAGTTTCGTGCAGGCAGTGATCTGTATTTTGATCGTCATGATGGCCAGGCCGTCACGACGGAAGACTTTGTGAAGGCCATGGAAGATGCCAATGGCGTGGACCTTTCCCAGTTCCGGGTCTGGTATCGCCAGGCAGGTACGCCAGTTTTAGACGTGACAGGTGATTACGATAAATCGGCAAAGACATTCACGCTGAACGTCGCACAATCTTGCCCGGCAACACCGGGCCAGGAAGACAAAGACGTTTACCACCTGCCCCTTAAAATAGGGTTGCTCGATCATGAGGGTAACGATATCCGGTTCCCTGTGATGGATCTGGATGTGGCGAATATCGATGACACTGCGGGCTTTTCGGCGGTGCTTAATGTCTCGGAAAAAGAACAGAAGTATGTGTTCCGCGGGATAGAGTCGGCGCCAACGCCGTCACTGCTGCGCGGTTTCTCTGCGCCGGTGAAGCTGGATTACAACTACTCTCGGGATGATCTGACCTTCCTGATGAGCCATGATTCGGATGGATTTAACCGCTGGGAAGCGGGCCAGCGACTTGCGGTCGATGTGATCCAGGAGATGGTGGGGCAGATTGAAGCGGGAGCGACGCCAAGTGTCGATGAACGATTGATCAGCGCGTTTGATGTGAACCTGACGCAGGCAGTAGATGGCGACAGGAATCCCGCACTCGATAAGGCAATGATTGCACACATGCTGGTCCTGCCTGCAGAGAGCTACCTGACCCAGTTATCCGAGGTGGCCAATATCGATGCAATTCACCAGGCACGGAGTCTTGTCAGAAACACCATCGCAAAGAAGCTCGGCGGGCTT
>JABJED010000458.1 GCA_018665025.1 Gammaproteobacteria bacterium | reverse complement strand
GCTTTCAAACTTTTTCAAGAGCCATTTTCTGCACGTATTAACGCCTTTTACGATAGATGAGGAGCATCCGTTCCCGTTTATTTCGAGCGGTGGCCTTTGCGCTATTCTCGAATTTGGGGAGGGCTTTGTCCTATTACCCTTGCCCTCTAATCTGTCTAGATTCATTTCTGTTCCAGGCGAAGAGCATCGTTACGTTACTGCGGAGAGCCTCATTCAGTTTTTTTGGCAAGAGCTTGTTCCGGGTGAAGCGCTGCGGAGTTTCGGGTTTTTCCAGATACTTCGTGACAATGATCTTGCCAAGGAAGAGCGGAACGATGATCTTCGTTCGATTGTAGAATCAGGCTTGCGTATGCGGCGGAAAGCGAATGTCATTAAGCTTCGCGTCTCGGAGACGATGCCTGACCAGGCCATTCGTTTTGTTGCACGCCAGCTGGGATTACTGTCCAGTGAGGAAATTCTGTTCCTTGAAAACCAGAATGAACGAATGACAGCGTCTGAGTTTATTGTACCCACGGACCTCGTGGGCTTGTCTGATATTTCAGAAGTACTCGATGATTTAGATGGAAAAGTTAACGGTTATGTCTTTCCGCATTTCAAATCACGATACCCGGAACAATTGTTAGCGACCGGCAACGATTGTTTTGCCGCGATTTCCGCGGGAGACATTATCGTGCACTGGCCCTATGAATCGTTTGATTCTGTGGTTAAGTTCATTCAGCAGGCGGCGGAGGACCCGGATGTTGTCTCGATTAAGCAGACGCTGTACCGAACCAGTGACGAATCGCCGATCGTTGAAGCGCTAATCCTGGCTGCCAGGAAGGGTAAAACTGTACTGACGGTGATTGAGTTGGAAGCTCGTGACAACGAAGCTTCGAATATCGAGCTCGCAAAGCGCCTCGAAATGGCAGGAGCGCAGATTATCTATGGGATTGTCGGGCTTAAAATCCATTGCAAGGCGACATTGGTTGTGCGGATGGAGGATGGTGAAGCGATAACCTATACGCATCTTGGTACGGGGAACTATCATCCAAGCAACGCGAAGACTTATACGGATGTGTCGTTCTTCACCCGTGATGAAGTCATCGGTCGTGATACCCATTTGTTATTCAACTACCTCTCCAGCGAAAGAATGGGGGAGCCTGAAAAACTGATCATGGCCCCGTATTTTTTGAGAGATAAACTTGGCGAGTTGATACGCGGAGAGATTGATCATGCGCGAGAGGGCAGGCCCGCGTACATCTGTATCAAGGTAAATTCACTGACAGATATTGGAATTATCGAACAACTTTATGAAGCCTCCGAAGCCGGAGTGGAGATTGACCTGGTTATCAGGCGGCACTGCGTGCTGCGTCCGGGAGTGCCCGGTATGTCTTCGCGTATTCGAGTAAAAAGTATCGTCGGCAGGTTTCTTGAGCATTCCAGAATCTATATGTTTGGTGGTGGACAGCCGGTTTCGGCCGAAACCTCTGTGATTTACTTCGGCTCTGCGGATTTAATGGAGCGCAATCTCGATGAGAGGGCAGAGTTGCTGGTGCCGGTCGAAAACTCTCGGGTGAAATCGATCATAGTTGACGGAATATTACACGCCAATATCAAAGACACCATTCAATCCTGGGTGCTGGACAGCGAGAATAATTATGAGAGAACTCCCACCGAAGATGGTTTTTGTTCCCAGTCTTTCTTTATGGAAGCGGACAATCCAGCGAGCCTTGGTGGCTTTGAGTTTGCTTCGAGCAGCACCCCGGTTTCGAATGAATCTTCGTCATAGTTCTGCAGCGGGATGGGTTACATTCCTGTTCCTTGTGCTGGGTTCGCCGGCCCTGGCTGATCCTCTATTTGAATCCTTAGTGCCGTTGGAGGTCAGTCTATCTGGTCCCTTCAACCAGATACGAAGAGAGCGTGATAAAGCGAAAGGTTACGAAGGAACGCTTGATACAGGAGAGGACAGTTTCGACATTGAATTACGTGTTCGAGGTAACAAGCGACTAGACTCTGATGTTTGTAGCCGCCCCCCTCTGCGGATTGAATTTGAGCCAAAAGCAATCAAAGAGACGCTTTATGCTCACCAAAAAAGCCTGAAACTGGTAGTGCAGTGCAAGGCTACGGCAGCCTATCGAGACTATCTTAGGGCTGAGTTCCTGGTCTACCGCATGTTCAACTTGCTAACGCCTTTGTCTTACAATGTGCGCTGGTTGAAGGTGAGTTACTTTGACGAGAAAGGCAAGGTTCGTCAGGAGCCCGCTTTTTTCATCGAGCGAAAGTCAAGACTCGCTAAACGTAATAATCTCAAGACGACAAAAGTTGGCAGGATCCATAGATCAGCGCTAGAGCCAGACAGTAGCGCACTGGTAGGGTTGTTTCAGTATATGGTCAGTAATGCAGATTACTCGGTTGTTGCCTCGGCTGATGATTCTTGTTGTCACAATGCTAAAATATTGACAGGTGAAGATTCTCGCTACCGACCGATTATTTATGACTTCGATTCCTCCGGGTTGGTCAATGCGAGTTATGCAACGCCCAATGCGGCAATCGGAATCAAAAGAATCACCCAGAGGTTGTACCGGGGTTACTGTGCCCACAACAGCCAGCTTAACGAAGCAAGACGTCAGGTCTTGAGTATGCGCGAGGCATTACTTGATGTTCTTAGAACGGACACTGTATTGCGGGAAAGGGCTATCAAACAGAGGGTGAAGTACTTTACGCAATCATTAGACATGATCGCGGACGACAAGGTATGGCAGGAAAAAGTATTGGATGCCTGCAGAGGCTAAAAGTTGGAAACGAATTCCAGATTCTTGTAGTGACTGAGCCCACCCGCACCGTCCTTTCGATCATCGACCAGATAGACGGATCCATTTTTCATGATCGCGATGCCTTCGGGTTGCTTGTGGACGGCTGAATCCAGCGGGAGTAATTGAAACGACAGGGTGTGGCGATTAACCCGTAGTACATTCGCGGGGGTGAGGAAGTAGTAGAAGTTGAGATCACTGCCAATGCCGGTCACTTTCTTTTTATTGCCTTTGAGCAGGTCATCGTTCAAAGAGAAGAACTCGCTTGCGACCGCGTCCTCTCCTGGCGCGTAGGAATACACAGTAACTCTGTCTTTACCGCTCTTTTTCTTCCCGTTACGTTTGTAAATATTTTTGCAGGGGATCAGCAATTTTCCATCGTCAAAATGAAGGCCTTCGACTTCACAGACTGCTGCAAGGCCGGTATCTAGGACGCTCCATTTCGGAAGCTGGTTTGCTGCCCTAAAAGAGACATCGGGGATCACGTACAGTTTCCCTGTACTGGTAATCATATAGACGCTGTTTCCGTTGACCGCAATGCCTTCGAAATCATCGAGCACAACGGGATTGCCAAGAGAAACCAGTTTTGTAATATGCATGCTCGGAAGAGCGATCGAATAGATGTGGCCTTTTTCGTCGTTGTGAGTCAGAAGCTGGTGTTCATTGACTACGGCCAGGCCGGAGGCTTCTCGAAGAAATCCGGGTAACGCCGCTGGTGCCTTCCCCGGGCCAGCGTGTTTTGCCTCGAGTTGGGTGACCAACGCTCCAATTAAAACAAGCATGCTGCCTAGAACGGCAAGCAACAAAAAAGGCCTGGGGTTCATGCCCTAGTTGGTGTCTCCAGGTGCAGGCGGTTCACGTTGGTGGTCGTCTTGGCCGCGATTCATCCATTCTTTCGTGAACCAGCGTTTGGCGGAAACTTCTTCACCATACCCAAGCTCCCAGAAGATCAGGATGAAGTAGTTAAAAAAGACGGTAATCACTATCGCTATTTCCAGCGCCTCGATTCCGGCGGAAAGTCCAACAGCGATTGCAATAAAGATGTAGCTGGCATCTAAAGTATCATCCAACGTCAATCTGAACCTGACCCCGGCAACGATTCCGGCAAGACTGAAGGCCAATGCCAGGCTGTTTTGGACGATCATCACAATGCCGCCAACGACAACAGGCAATAGGAGTAGTGTCAGCAGGAATGCCTGGTCGCGACCTTTCCGGCGCCGTGCGCCCATGTAGATCCATGCCACTGGTTCCATGATGAGCACGACGCCTATCGTCGCCATCGCGAGCTTGATCGCTTTTGTCATGGGCTCCCACGATAGCGTGGTCAATTCACCTGTCAGGAATTCATTGGCCCCAGTAGGGGGAAGCTCGTTCCCGCCGAAAGGAAGATAAGCTACTAACGCTGGAAAAATCTTTACCAGGCCATACAAGAGCAGAGAAACAGCGAAATAGTAAGCTGTGATTTGTATCAAAGGCTTGGCGGATTTCATGCTGTGCGGCTGCTCGTTTGTCGAGTAATTACAGGGCAGTATAACGTAATACATTGGGTGATTGGGTGTCTCATCATTGCTGTATGAAGAGCCTCAAAAGGGTTGTCTGAACGGCGCCTGGTCCAGGCCAGGCACACATATTTTTGATGCGTATTTTTCTTTTCGGGCATTAGGTGTTTAGTAAAAAAGTGATGGAGCTGATCGAGCAGTCCGGCGCGCAAGGCGTGAGGGTGAGTGTATATCTATAGGTCTTGTCTTTTTAGGCAGAAATAAACAATAGTTTGATAAATGCGCATAGACGCTATTTCTTATGGCGCGGCGAAAAGGGAAGAAGTACTTTTCGGAGCTAGACATTGCTCGATTTTGAAACCATAGGAGAAAGCTTAATGAAATCATTCAAATTGTGCGTTAT
>JABJED010000081.1 GCA_018665025.1 Gammaproteobacteria bacterium | reverse complement strand
TTCCAGATGGATATCCATGAGGCTCACTTTAAGCGCCTTCGGGAAGAAGATCCGGTTCATATGAACGAATTACCAATGACCGGCCGCTACTGGTCGATTACAAAATTTGAAGACATTATGTATGTGGATAAGAATCATGAGCTGTTCTCGTCCGCCAGTGGCATAACCCTTGGGCCGAGAATTGATTTAGAACCGGGCCCAGCTGGTGTTGATTTCTCCAATTTCATCGCTATGGATCCACCTAAGCACGACCTGCAGCGGGCAACAGTCAGTAGCGTCGTTGCCCCGCCGAATCTCGCGAAGATGCAATCTCTCATCAGAGAGCGAGCCGGCACCATTCTTGACGGCCTGCCAGTCGCTGAAACTTTTAACTGGGTTGATCTGGTCTCCATTGAACTGACAACTCAAATGCTCGCTACCCTGTTTGATTTCCCGTTCGAAGATCGCCGTATGCTGACTCGCTGGTCCGATGTAGCCACTGCCCCACCGGGTACAGGTATTGTCGATACAGCTGAGCAAAGAAGAGACGAGCTGTTGGAGTGTCTGGCTTACTTTACGCGACTCTGGAATGAACGGGCGGCGATGGATAACCCCGGGTCAGACCTTATTTCCATGTTGGCCCACGGAGAAGATACGAAAAATATGGCACCCTATGAGTTTCTGGGTAATCTTATCCTGTTGATTGTTGGCGGTAACGATACCACCAGGAACTCTATCAGCGGTGGTGTATTGGCGCTGAACCAGAACCCTGAAGAGTATGACAAGTTGCGTAACAATCCCGAACTTATCCCCAACATGGTGGCAGAAATCATCCGTTGGCAGACACCTCTGCCCTATATGCGAAGAACGGCTAACCAGGATGTAGAGCTTCGTGGTAAGAAAATCAGGAAAGGCGAGCAGCTGTTGATGTGGTACATCTCAGGTAATAGAGACGAAGAGGTTATCGATAATCCGAGTGCCTTTATTATCGACCGACCCAATGCGCGACACCATCTATCGTTTGGATTTGGTATTCACCGTTGTATGGGCAATAGGCTGGCAGAGATGCAGCTAAGAATTGTCTGGGAAGAGATCCTGAAGCGCTTTCATAAGGTAGAAGTTGTCGGTGAGCCGGAGCGTCTTCGGTCCAGCTTTGTCCGCGGTATTACTAACCTTCCTGTTCAGGTTCATCCCTTATAGGTAAACCCCAGCATTTATTCGATGTAGTAACCGGCGAAAGTTATTCAGAGGGAAGATCTATGAAGTTCGGTATCAGTATATTCTCCACGGCTACCGGAATGCCCCCGCATCTCGCTGCACAGAAAGCGGAGCAGTTGGGCTTTGAGTCTTTTTTTGTGTCGGAACATTCCCATATCCCCGTATCGACAGACTTCCCCATTGGCGATGAAGTCCCGCTGATCTACAAGAGTATGTATGACCCTTTTGTAGCGATGGCCGCGGCCGCTTCAGTGACCAGCACTATCAAGCTGGGCACAGCGATTTGCATCTTGCCCCAACACAATCCTATTAACTGCGCAAAATCACTTGCAACGATTGACCAGATTTCCGGGGGACGCGTGGTGTTCGGCATCGGCGCGGGCTGGAATCCGCCTGAGATGGAACATCATGGCGTCCGCTTCAGCGATCGATTTTCTGTGACCCAGGAATCCGTCGAAGTGATGAAGGCGTTTTGGTCGGAAGAAGAAGCAACGTTTCACGGAAAACATTTTGATATACAGCCTAGCTGGATGTGGCCGAAGCCCGTTCAATCACCTTATCCTGAACTTTCTTTGGCTGGTGCGGGGCCGAACATATTAAACAGAGCAGTAAAAATCGCGGGTGGCTGGATGCCAGTTTTTGCAATGCAGTGGCATGACTCGATGGTGGGTAAGCAGACACCGCTTGAAACCCTGGGAGAAGATCAGCAGACACTGCGTCGTCTTGAAGCCGAAATGGGCAAACCCAAGACGATTATTTCTGCCATGGGTTTACCCCCTACTCCGCAGTATATCGATTATTTACTTGAACATGATGTCGAAAGGATGATCCTCACTGCGCCTAACGATGAAACGGCGGCTTGTGAAGATACTATTGAACAATATGCACAGGCAATTTCCGCCTATCTTTAGATAAAAGAGAGCCCCTATGGATTTTCGTCAAACAAGTATAGTTGAACTGGTCAGGCAAATTCGTGGCGGTGATATGAGTGCGGTCGAAGTGACTGCTGCTGCGCTTGAGAATATTGAGAAAGTTGATGGACAGCTAAACAGTTTTTGTTCGGTTAACCCCGAACGAGCACTGGCAGAAGCATTAGCGATTGATACTGCGCTGGGCAGGGGTGAGAACTTACCGCTCGCTGGCATTCCTATCGGTGTTAAGGATCTGGAAGATGCTGCCGGATATGTGACGTCTTTCGGGTCTGATCTGCACATCGGTGACCCGGAAGCCGAGCAGGACTCCGAACTCGTTCGGAGGCTGAAGGCTGCGGGCTGTGTGGTTGTTGGAAAGACCAATACGCCAGAATTTGGACATCGTGGCAAGACAGACAATGTGCCCTTTGGCATCACGCGCAACCCCTGGAGCCTCGGTCATACCCCGGGTGGATCATCGGGAGGCACAGCTGCAGCGCTAGCTGCGGGTCTCGTGCCGCTTGCCACTGGGTCGGATGGCGGCGGCTCTATTCGTATTCCAGCCGCATTGTGTGGCCTGAGTGGCATAAAGACCTCACAGGGGCGGATACCCAATGGTGGAAAGTTGCCGCCTGGTAGCGGTTTACTGACCGTCAAGGGACCGATGGCAAGAACGAGCCTGGAAACCGCCGCGGCCCTTGATGTTACCGTGGGCGATCTCGCCACAGATATCTTTGCTCAATGTGATAAATCTGACAGCTGGCTGGAAGGGGTGCAAAGCGCTGGTTTACCGGAATCAATAGTCTGGTCACCGACCATGGGGTTCGCGACGGTTGATAAAGAAATTATGGCGCACAGTGAGGCGGCGATTTCGAAACTGGAGGCGGCTGGCGTTACTATTATTGAGAATGACAATATCTGGGAAACAGACCCAGTCCAGGACTGGCTGGTGTTCTGGACAAGTGCCAGAGCCCGTGCACAGCAGCACCTGATGGGCACCAAGGAGTGGGAGCGAATCGACCCGCAGCTTCGGAAGATGATTGAGATGGGTACAAAAATGACGGGCGCCGCCTACGCACAGGCGATTGATGCCTGTCATCATCTTAACTACAAACTTGAGCAGGCATTTGAAGCAGCACCGTTGATAGTGACACCCGCGGTCTGCGGTCATACCCCGACGGTTGAAGATGAAGGCGTGGTTAATGGCCAGGAAACGCCGGGCTGGGTAGGCTTTACCGTAGGCCTTAACATGACGCGAAATCCGACCGGCGTGGTACCAATCGGCAAGAGCAATGCAGGATTGCCGCTCGCGCTGCAGATTATCGGTAGGCAACGCCATGATCTTTCAGTGTTGCAGGCAATGCACCGATTCGAACAAGTGTTTGAGTTCACCGAGGTAGCAGGTGTCGGTGTTGTTGACTAACCGTAGATCCTGGAAGGTAACCAGGTCGCCAGTTCAGGCAGGAATGCCAGAACGACAAGCATCATCAATTGAATAGCAATGAATGGAATAACTCCCCGGTAAATATCACTGGTCGCGACCTCAGGAGGCGCAACGCCACGAAGATAGAATAGCGCAAACCCGAACGGTGGAGTCAGGAAGGAGGTCTGCAGGTTTATCGCGATCATGATGCCCAGCCAGATGGGGTCGATTCCCAGAACCATTAGCACTGGACCAACAATGGGTACCACGACAAAAGTGATCTCAATGAAGTCCAGGATGAATCCAAGCAGGAAGATAACCAACATCACCACGACAGTTGCGCCAATAACGCCGCCAGGCAGTCCGGATAACCAGCCGTGTACCAGTTCATCCCCGCCATAGCCTCGAAAGACCAGAGAGAACATTGAAGCGCCGATCAGGATAAAGAACACCATGGCGGTGGTCTTTGTGGTGGACAGGGCGATCTCCTGTAGATGCCTGAGTGACAGTTCGCGCCGAATTGCTGCCAGGGTAAGCGCGCCCATGGCGCCAACACCGGCAGCCTCGGTTGGCGTAGCAATACCAGCTAATATTGACCCCAGCACTGCGATGATTAAAAACAGAGGTGGGAATATGCTACCCATCATTAGCGTAAAGGTAATATTGCCAGTCTTCACCGGAGGCGCCTTCTCAGGGTTTAATGTTGCTGTGGAAACGATATAAATGGTGTAAAGAAAAACCAACACCAGACCTGGAATGATTGCCCCGGCAAACAGGTGACCCACGGAGACTGTTTTCGGATTGAAGATACCCACTGATAGCTGGGCTTGTTGATAGGCGTTTGACAGCACATCCCCGAGTAGAACCAGCGCGATGGAGGGCGGAATAATCTGTCCTAATGTTCCTGTGGCGCAGATGGTGCCAGTAGCCAGGGGCACATTGTAACGAGCATTTAACATGGCGGGCAGAGACATCAGACCCATCGTCACAACTGTAGCGCCAACGATGCCTGTACTTGCTGCCATCAGCATCCCAACGATAGTGACTGATAATCCCAGCCCTCCGGGCAAGCCGCCAAATACTCGACTCATGCTGTCGAGTAGGTGTTGCGCTATTCGGGTTTTCTCCAGGGTTACGCCCATCAGGATGAACAGGGGTACAGCGATCAGGGTTTGGTTTGTGATGATGCCGAACAGACGGCTGGGCATTGCAGTGAGAAACGCGGGTTCAAAACTTCCGGTGGCGATACCGATGGCAGCGGCGATCAGCGCAGTGCCGGCGAGTGATAGTGCCACCGGATAACCCAGAATTAGTACAACAAAGATCGCAAGAAAAAGGAGAATGGTCGCCAATGTTATTTACCAAGGCCGGGTGTCAATGAGAGAAAGCCTTTCAATATTTCGGATATTCCCTGCAGCAATAATAGAAATGCCATAGCGGGTATCAAACCTTTGATCAGATAGACACCGGGTAAACCGCCAGGCTGTCCGGAAGATTCCCGCAGTGACCAGGAAAATGACACGTACTCCAGGCTTGTCCAAAGAATGAAAATGGAAAATGGAATCAGAAATAACAGATGACCGGCGATATCTATGCAAACCTTTACCCGTGGTGGAAACTTTTCATAAAGAACGTCAACGCGAACATGGCCCTGTTCTTTTAGCGTGAATGCGATTCCCAGCATGAAGACAGCGCCATGCATATAGATGACGCTTTCCTGCAACCCGATTGAGCCGAAATTAAAAAGGTATCGCGCGGTCACCACCGCGCAGGTGACTACTACCATCACCAGGGTGAGCCAGGCTATTGCTTTCCCTGTAATCTGGTTGGTTGTGTCTATCGCAGTTGTCGCGATTTGTAGGTATCGAGATATCAACGAATCCCCCTTCGGCCGCGCGAAATACTAGCACAGGCAGATGCCTGCCCATGACATTCAATCAATTTTTAACAGGTGGAGGTTAGTTAAACCAGGCGTGTTGCGGATCTGCCTGCTGGATATTTCCTTTACCGGGATCAGCTCGGCACCGGTACCCGTCAGGAAACACTCGTCTGCAGTGTAGAGGTCATAGGTAGTTAGTGACCGCTTCCTTACAGGTTTAGGTACAAGATATTGTCAGATCCAGATCTCTATCATCATAACCCATTGATATTAGGTCTTAATTTAAAGAGTAGTGAGCAACGATCCCGAGGAAGACGCTAAGTCCTACCCAGTGGTTGTTTAGAAAAGCCTTAAAGCAGCCTTCACGGGACCGGTTCCATGTGAGGTAGTGCTGGTAGATGAAAAGCCCGATGGCGCCGCTAAGCCCCAAGTAATAATAGACAGAAAGCTCAACCGAACGGGCTACCAGCAGTAGCGTAGCGACAAACGATACCTGGAGGATCGCGATCATGGATCTGTCCAGTTCGGCGAATAGAATGGCTGTGGACTTGAGGCCCAGTTTGATATCGTCGTCCCGGTCGACCATGGCGTATTGTGTGTCATAGGCAACCACCCAAAGGAGATTCGCGATCAGCAATAACCAGGCAACATTTGCGATCTCATTGCTAACCGCGGTGAAGGTCATGGGTATCCCCCAGGAGAATGCGATTCCAAGGAATGCCTGCGGCAGATAGGTATAGCGCTTCATAAAAGGATAGATGACAGCAATTATCACCGCGAACACTGACATGTAGACGGTATAGATGTTAGTTGTCAGCACCAGCAGTAAAGCGAAAAAAGCAATGCTACCTGCGAGCAGCAATGCCTCCAGGGGGGCCACCTTCCCCGAGATTAATGGTCTGTCCTGTGTACGCTTGACGCTCCCATCGAACTTCATGTCTGCAAGATCGTTAATGATACATCCGGCGGAACGGGTCAAAACGGTACCCAGTGCGAACACTAAAAGCAGGTGCCATCCGGGCCAACCCTCTGAGGCAATCCATAGGGCCGTGAGCGTTGGCCATAGCAGCAGATAGATACCGATAGGACGATCAAATCGGGTTAGGGAAACGAACTGTTTCAATGGCGGGAAACGGTTGTTTATCGCGGTCTTGAGTTGCTTAAGGCGTGGCGTCACTTTATTTCAAGGGGATGACAATTGATGTAGTATACGTCGCTCGACGGGTCCTTCAACAACAGACTAGGACCGTAAAGTGAATTATTGTTCAAAAGCAATATCCAAAAAGAAAGGTTAGGAGAATCTCGACTCGATGAAGAAATGGCAGTGTATTGTGTGCGGCTTTATTTATGACGAAGCAGAAGGATTGGAAGAAGAAGGTATTGCACCAGGCACTCTCTGGGATGATATTCCAGAGGATTGGGTATGCCCTGAATGTGGTGTAGGAAAAGCAGATTTTGAAATGCTGGAAGCGGATTAATGATTGAGCGAGCAACACTAACCCGAAATATCCTGATTGGGATGGCCGGCGGGTTGCTGCTCGGTTCATTAATACATGCCATTGATTTGGCCGACACCAACCCGATCATGGTTTATGGGGTGAATGGCCTATTCGATATCGGCGGTAAAGCATTTGTCGCCAGCCTGAAGTTGCTGGTTGTTCCTCTAGTATTTGTGTCTCTTGTCTGCGGTGCCAGCAATTTGTCTGACGGATCCAGTCTGGGTCGTATAGGCATTAAAACGGTAGGTCTGTACCTTTTCACCACGGCCATTGCCATAACGCTAGCGTTGACCGTGGCCAACATCGTTGACCCTGGAATGGGCATGGCGCTGACGACCGATGCTGTTTTTGTGGCTAAAGAAAGTCCCCCGCTTAAAGAAGTAATTGTCGCAATTGTTCCTACGAATCCGGTGAAAGCAATGGCCGAAGGAAACATGCTACAGGTGATAGTGTTTGCAATTCTGGTGGGGGTTGCTATCGCGAAAAGTGGTTCGAGTGGCCAGCGTGTTCGTGAAACGCTGAATGACTGGAACGATATTATCATGAGGATGATCATGATGTTGATGGCCATCGCACCGGTTGGCGTTTTTTGCCTGATGCTAGCGTTGTTTTCTAACATGGGATTTTCAGCCATCACAGACCTCATCAGGTATTTCCTCACCGTTGCCGGTGTCCTGGTACTTCACTTCTTGCTGACCTACGCAATGATGGTGCGTTTTGTTGCAAACCTGAATCCCATTGTGTTTTATCGCAACTTTTATCCAGTGATGGCCTACGCCTTTTCTACCAGTTCGTCTAACGCCACCTTGCCGGTAACACTCGAAACCGTAGAGCACCGTCTTGGGGTCAAGAACGAGGTGGCTTCTTTTACCGTACCACTTGGCGCGACCATCAACATGGATGGCACGGCGATCATGCAGGGCGTAGCTACTGTGTTTATTGCGCAGGCTTATAATATTGATATATCAATGACGGGCTACTTGATGGTTGTGTTGACAGCGACACTCGCATCGATCGGGACGGCTGGTGTTCCGGGTGTTGGCTTGATTACGCTCGCGCTGGTATTACAGCAGGTTGGTCTACCGGTAGAAGGTATTGCGCTGATTATTGGCGTTGATCGACTCCTGGATATGATGAGAACTGCAGTGAATGTCTGCGGAGATGCTGCTGTGGCGACTATCGTTGCCAAAAGTGAAGGCAAGTTTGATGAGTCGGTCTTCTACCAGGACGAAACCCTCTCCCCCACGACCTGAGCCTACAAAAAGGTCTACACCTGACCTAGTTTCTCCGGGTCTTTGATCCATCTGTTTACCAGAATGCTGGCCTTGTCTCGATGTTCACTCATCATTGTGAGGGAAGCTTCCCGGACCATCGGTAACATCTCCTGATCTCTCATAAGGTCGGCAATCCGAAACTGCATGGCGCCTGATTGCCGTGTACCCAACAGCTCGCCTGGTCCACGGATTTCCAGATCCCGCTCCGCAATGAAGAAACCGTCATTGCTTTGCCTCATCACTTCCAGGCGTTCTTTACTCAGATTGCCAAGTGGTTTGCGATACAAAAGAACGCAGTGAGAATCAGTCGTGCCACGCCCAATGCGCCCTCTAAGCTGGTGTAACTGGGCTAATCCAAGCCGTTCTGAGTTCTCGATGACCATCAGACTGGCGTTGGGTACATCAACCCCCACCTCAATGACAGTTGTCGCAACCAGTAGGTCCAGTTGCTTTGATTTAAATTGATTCATGACATCTGTTTTAAGCGCTGGAGCCATTCGGCCATGTACAAGTCCGATCCTCGCCTCCGGCAGAAGCTTTGCGAGTTCTTTCTCTGTGACCTCCGCCGCCTGGCATTGTAATACTTCACTTTCTTCAATCAGGGTGCAAACCCAGTAAATCTGACGCCCTTCGGTACAGGCTTCCGCGACACGGGAAATGACCGAGTCTCGTTTTTCATCCGACATAACGGTTGTTGTCACAGGTGTTCGCCCGGGTGGCAACTCATCAATGACGGATACGTCCATATCTGCATAAATGCTCATCGAAAGCGTTCTTGGTATTGGCGTCGCAGTCATAACAAGCTGGTGGGGTGATGTGTTTCCAGCACTCCCCTTTGCTCGCAGTGCCAGCCTCTGGTTTACACCGAACCGGTGCTGCTCATCAACAATGACCAGCCCCAGGTTTCTGAACTCGACATCCTTCTGGAACAACGCATGGGTGCCGATGATGACCGCCGCGTCTCCCGCCAGGATTCTGGCGAGTTCTTCGACCCGTTTTTTCCCGGTCACCCTGCCGGATAGCCAGGCGGGTTTGATGCCGAGTGGCGCTAGCCAGTTAGACATGTTGATGAAATGTTGTTCTGCAAGAAGCTCCGTTGGTGCCATCAGGGCGGTTTGAAAATTGTTCTCGAAAGAATGCACCGACGCCAGGGCGGCGATGACAGTTTTACCTGAACCTACATCTCCCTGAATCAGGCGGAGCGAAGGCTGGCTTTTCATCAAGTCAACGGCCACTTCATCCGCAACACGTTGCTGTGCGCCTGTCAGGGTAAATCCAAATGATTGTTTGACCGCTGCATAATTGCTTGAGGGTGAATCAAGTACAGGCGCCTGTAGTTTTTGGATCTGCTCTCTAACGATTCGAAGACTGACCTGGTGAGCGGTTAGTTCCTCGAAGGCTAGCCTTGTTTGCGCCGGATGTTTGCCGTCCATGAGCAGAGCAACGTCAGTATCGGGTGGTGGGTGGTGGAGATAGGTGATCGCCTGGGCTAGCGAGATATCCCAGCGGTCCGGCAATAGTTCCTCAATAGAGGTTTGTGCGAGTCGGTCTAAAGCCTGCGTGACGAGTACCCGGTATCGAGATTGGCTGACGCCTTCGGTGGCGGGATAGACTGGTGTCAGCGATTCCTCCATATCCACTGCACTGCTTAGTTGTGAATACTCCGGGTGATAGATCTCAAGGCCGGAAGCACCTGCCCGTACTTCTCCGAAACACCGAATGGCACCGGCTGTTTTTAGGTTTTGCTGTTGGGCTTTAGAAAAGTGATAGAACCGCAGGCCAATCTTTCCTGTGTTGTCCTGCAGGTAGGCAAGCAGGCTACGTCGCCTGCCAAAAGCAACCTCACAGGCGACTATTTCTCCTTGCAGGACATAGGATTCTCCGGGACGGCTCGCGCCAATCGGCGTTATCCGGGTTCGATCTTCGTATCGAAACGGTAAATGAAACAGGACATCCTGGACTGTCTCGATTCCGAGCTTGGCCAGCTTCTTGCTCAGGGCTGGACCGACGCCTTTAAGGCTGGTGACATCAATGTTGGCCAGGTCGCCAGGCATGACCGGGTCTCCTAACTGATCGCGACGATGGCATCGATCTCGACCAGTGCTGACCTGGGAAGAGCTGATACTTCAAGGGCAACGCGAGCAGGGTACGGCTGCGCTAATCGCTGCGACATCACCTCGTTGACGCTGGAAAAATGGCCGAGATCAGTGAGGTACACAGTCAATTTGACTGCGTCATTGAGCGTCGTTCCCGCTGCGGCAGCGATAGCTGAAAGGTTGTCAAACACCTGGTTGATCTGTTGGTCAATATCAGAGCTGACGAGTTCCATCGTGGCTGGAATGAGTGGGATCTGGCCGCTGACATAGAGTAGCCCGCCATGTTGAACGGCTTGTGAATAGGTGCCGATGGCCGCAGGAGCACTATCTGTTGTAATCGTCTTTTTCATCAGTTTCTTACCCTGACAATTCTACTGATTGCCTTGATTGTTCTCAGCCGTTTAATCACTTTGGCAAGATGGATACGGTCCTGAACATTGATCACCATATTCACTATGCCAAGATGCGCGTCCTTTTCCACCATATTGATACGTTCGATGTTGGCGTTTGCTTCGGTGACAGTTGATGCCACTACTGCGATGATGCCGCGTTGATGCTCAAGCTCGATTCTCAGTTCTACCGAGAACTCCTGAGCCACCTTAGGCTCCCATCTGACACCCATAATCTCTTCTGGTTTGCTCCTGAGTTCGACCATGTTCCTGCAGGTATCTGTGTGGATGACGATCCCCCGGCCCGCGGAAACGTGGCCGATGATTGGATCGCCCGGGATCGGGTGACAGCAGCGGGCGTAGGTGACGACCAGTCCCTCGGTTCCTTTGATCGCCAGTGGGCCGCCCTCTTCGGAGTTCTCCAGTTCCTTAACGTTGCCGAGTAAACGCTTAACGACAATACTGGCCATCTGGTTTCCAAGACCGATCTCGGACAAAAGGTCGTCAAGGGAGTTGATTTTTCGTTCCTCAAGCACCGTCTTAAGCCTTGCCTGGTCAATATCGTCAACGGTTAATCCGTGATGATCAAGGGTACGTTCCATCAGCCGCTTGCCAAGGATCGTTGATTCATTTTTCTGCTGTTGTTTAAGGGTATGCCTGATACTGCTTCTGGCCTTGCCGGTCACGACAAATCCCAACCACGCGGGGTTAGGTTGCGCGCCGGGTGCGCGGATAATCTCGACGGTTTGCCCTGATTCCAGAGTTGCAGACAAGGGTGCCAGCCTTCGGTCAATACGGCAGGCGACGCAGGTGTTCCCAATATCTGTGTGTAGTGCGTATGCAAAGTCTACGGGTGTTGCACCCTGCGGTAGGTCGAAGATCTCACCTACCGGTGAAAATACATAGACCTCATCGGGAAACAGATCAATTTTAACGTTTTCAATAAATTCCAGAGAGTTTCCGGCACTCTGCTGTAACTCCAGAAGGTCCTTCATCCATTCACGGGCTCGCTCGTGCGAGCCCCTGGTAGATCCATCCTTGGTTTTGTACAGGTAGTGTCCGGCAATGCCATTATTGGCAAGTGACTCCATCTCGTGTGTTCTGATCTGTATCTCGATTGGAATCCCGTGCATACCAAATAGTGTTGTGTGCAGGGACTGGTATCCGTTGGCTTTGGGGATGGCAACATAGTCCTTGAAGCGACCGGCAACAGGTTTGTATAAATTATGTACTGTACCCAGTGCGCGGTAACAGTTGTCTGCAGAATCGACCAGGATGCGGAACGCGAATACATCCATAATTTCGTTGAATGACTTCCGCTTGCTGCGCATCTTGTCGTAAATACTGTAAAGGTGCTTTTCCCTGCCGAACACTTTCGCCGTAATACCTTCTCGTTCCAGTGTGTTGTTTATCGATTCCTGGATGTTGCTGACGACTTCTTTACGGTTACCCCTGGCCTTCCTGACCGCTTTCTCGATCATGCTGGATCGCAGTGGATACATAGCTTTAAAACCGAGTTCTTCGAATTCGATTCGAATGTTGTTCATACCAAGGCGCAGTGCAATGGGAGCGTAGATCTCCAGTGTCTCTTTGGCGATACGTCGGCGCCTGTCTCCGTCAAGGTGCCCAAGCGTTCGCATATTGTGAAGCCGGTCCGCGAGCTTCACCAGGATCACCCTGATGTCTTTCGCCATCGCCAGGGTCATCTTCTGAAAGTTTTCAGCCTGCGCTTCTGCCCTGGAATGGAACATGCTCTTGAGTTTACTGACACCATCAACCAGTTCCGCGACCTCGTGGTCAAATTCCTGGCCCAGGGTGTGTTTGGGAATGCTGGTGTCTTCGATGACATCGTGAAGTAACGCCGCCATCAGACACTGGTGGTCCATGTGCATGTCAGAGAGGATATTAGCAACTGCTAGTGGATGCGTTATATAGGGTTCGCCGGACTTCCGTTTCTGCCCTTTGTGGGCGCCCTCGGCGAAGTGATAGGCCTTAACAACCTGGTCTATTTGTGCTGGCTCAAGATATGAGCTGAGATCGTTGGCGAATGAGTCGATGGTGAGCTCATCGGCGGTTAACATAGTCTACTAACCCCGGATGAGGGGACTACAAAGTAGCAGAGAGCCAATAGTAGACTTGGATAGGCAAATTCCTGTCCCGGAAATTCTTGGTTTCCGTTAGAGGTTGTTGAGCTCTTGTTCGTGTTGTTCAAATCCGTCCTGTACTGCACTCAGTGCCAATGCTTCGGTTTGTTCCTGGGTTGGCTCCACAAGTATCTCCGCGGTAACGAGTCCCGCTGCAATTTCACGCAGGGCCAGCACAGTTGGCTTGTCATTTTCGATTGGCACAAGTGCTTCTTTGCCGCCAGTTGCAATTTGTCGGGCTCGTTTGCTGGAAACCATCACCAGTTCAAATCGGTTTGCTACGTTTTCCAGACAGTCTTCTACGGTTACTCGCGCCATGGGTGACTCCATTTAATTCAGTGTTGCTCTCCCCAAAAGACAGGGGCTAGGCGTTCAAGGACCGCGCATTGTAGCCACATCAGTACTATTAAACAATATATGGCCGTTATTGTGGCAATAAATTCTCAATCAGGTCTCCTAGCGCCTTGAACTGCCTATTTCTATGGTAATCAGCCCCCTCGCCCGCTACGACGGCCTGTAATTGCTCAAGTGCTGTATCGAACTGGTCGTTCACGATCAGGTAGTCGAACTCATGCCAGTGTGACAGCTCTTCAAAGGCCGCTGACATTCGTTTATCAACGGTTTCCACGTCGTCCTGGGCGCGGTTCTCGAGTCGATCCCGGAGGGCGCTGAGAGAAGGAGGGAAGATGAAAATCGACTGGGTGCCCGGTAGTTTTTGCCGTACTTGTGCCGCGCCCTGCCAGTCGATTTCAAGAATAAGATGCTTACCCTGGTGCAGAATGAGGTTCACCGCACTGGTACTCGTGCCATATAGATGCCCAAACACGGTCGCCGATTCCAAAAATTCATCGCGGTCGACCAGGGCGTTAAATTCTACTTCGGGTACGAAATGATAGTTGATCCCATCCGTCTCTTCCGGGCGCTTGGCTCTGGTAGTATGAGAGATGGCGACTCCGATTGTGTTCGAACGCTCCATCAGTGCCCGTACCAGGCTTGTTTTACCAGCACCGGATGGGGCAGAGATGACAAAGAGTTGTCCTCTGTTTTCTTTTCTGGTTTGTTCACTCATTCAATGTTCTGAATCTGTTCCCGCATCTGTTCAATTGAGACTTTTAGATCGACGGCCTGCATCGTGGTGGACGTCGCTGCTGCCTTCGAAGACAAAGTGTTCGCTTCCCTGTTGAGTTCCTGCATCAGGAAATCCAGGCGCCGACCGACGGGTTCATCCGCCTTGAGATTTCTTCTGACCTCTAAGACATGTGTGACCAGCCTATCTAATTCCTCAGCCACGTCCAGTTTTTGGGCAAGAATGACCAACTCCTGTTCAACGCGCCCAGGCTCGACCTCAACATCGATATCGCCCAAACGTTTCAGGAGTCTCTCATGTTGATGGGTGATGATTGCCGGTGTTTCTTCTCGTAGTTTTTCGACCGTCGTCTCAATATCGATTAGCCTGCGATCGAGTAGTCTCGCTAGTTCCCTCCCTTCACGTTCCCGCATTTCGACCAGTTGGTCCACGGCTAGTGTGAAGCTCTGTTGTGCGTCCATAATCAGTTCATCGCCCGATTCTTCAGTTGTCAGAACGTCCGGCCAGCGCAGTAAAGACAGAATATCACCACGGTCTTCCATCCCCGTTATTTCTGCAACCTGGCCCATCGCCAAGTGTAGATCCTGTACAAGATCCTGGTTGATACTGATCCGGGTTTTGAGTTCACCTGGGTTGACTTTAAGGGAGCATTCGATTTTTCCGCGCTGGACCTTGTCCTTGAACTGGGATTTTAGCTCGGTTTCCAGATGCCGAAGTTTCTCTGGCATGCGGAAACTGACATCAAGGTAACGATGATTCACGCTGCGAATCTCCCACACTGCCGCCCCATGTTCGTGACGGGAGAACGCGGTCATGCTTCTTATCATGTGATTTCTCGTTATCTATTGCGATCGGCAAGTATAATGGAGTTTTCAAACAACGGAGTAATAATGAGCACAAAACGACTGGTATCTCGTGAACCTGATCAAATGCGAGAAGTAACGATGCAAAGGAATATCAATAAACACGCGGAAGGGTCGGTGCTCGTTGGTTTTGGTGATACCAAAGTCATTTGCACAGCGTCGGTCGAATCTGGTGTTCCCTCCTTTCTTCGAGGTAGTGGGCAGGGCTGGATCACATCTGAATATGGGATGCTCCCGCGGTCCACAGATACAAGGATGGGTAGAGAGGCGGCTAAAGGTAAGCAAGGTGGCAGGACCGTAGAGATCCAGCGACTGATTGGCCGATCGCTCAGGGCAGCGGTGGATTTGAAAAATCTTGGTGAATATACCGTTCGTATTGACTGCGATGTTATTCAGGCGGACGGAGGCACCAGAACGGCTTCGATTACCGGCGCCTGTGTGGCACTTTTAGATGCGATAAAAACGCTGGGTACGACGCCTAACACACAGCTTATCTCGGCAGTTTCTGTTGGAATCGTTGGTGGAGTTCCAGTGCTGGACCTGGAATACCTGGAAGACTCCAAGGCCGATACCGATATGAACGTAGTTATTGCTGAAGATGGTCGATTTATAGAAATTCAGGGTACCGCTGAAGATGAACCCTTTGATCGAGAAGAACTCATGGAAATGCTCCGCCTGGCAGAAAAAGGCACGAGTGAGCTTCGGGACATTCAGCGAGCGGCTCTTGCCGGTGAACTCTAATGCTGGTTGACTACAAAAGGGGGTTTATTGAGTTCGCGTTAGACCATGATGTCCTGCGATTTGGAGAGTTCGATCTTAAATCAGGTCGAAGGAGCCCGTATTTTTTCAATGCTGGAGAATTTAAGACGGGCGGTGCCCTCGCCCGTCTCGGTTCTTATTATGCTGAAGTACTAGTGGGGAGTGGACTAGCAGCGGATTGCCTGTTTGGACCTGCGTACAAGGGAATTCCCTTGGTTGCGGCCACTTCCATAGCGATGGCAAACCTACATCAAATTGATATCCCCTACGTATTCAACCGCAAAGAGGCAAAGGGCCATGGTGAAGGCGGAACACTCGTTGGCGCACGGTTGGAGGGAAAGGTAGTCATTGTCGATGACGTGATAACCGCCGGTACTGCCATCCGTGAAGTTATGTCTTTCTTTGAAGATAACCAGAAAGCGACGGCGAGCGCGGTGATTGTTGCCATCGATCGCCAGGAACGAGGTAAAGGAGACCTTTCTGCCATACAGGAAGTTGAACGAGACTATGGCCTTAGTGTCCTTAGCGTTGTGACTCTGGACGATATCGTCCAATACCTTAAGGAAAAAGGTGGTTATCAAGAGGAACTTATCGCAATAGGTTCCTATCATGCGCGGTATGGAATAGCATCTTCCTGATGAAACCTTGGCTTCGGTATCTGCTGTTAACATTTTGGCTGGGTGCTACCGTCTATTTTAATACGGTAGCGGCTGAACTTTATCGATATAAAAACGAGGATAGTGTCACTGTTCTCGATAGCTATGTTCCCGCAAGATATGTAAAAAACGGATACGCTATTCTCAGTTTGGGCGGTCGGGTACTGGAAGTCGTACCACGGGCGTTGTCGGACAGAGAGATCAGGGAACGTGATCGCAGCCTGGCGGCAGAAGAAAGCATTGCCAGTGCAAAGCGAGAGCGTGAAATCGCAGACGAGAACCTGATGCGGCTTTACGGCGCTCCCATTGATGTGATTAGAGCACGTGACGCGAAAATCTCGAGCATCGCTAGCTTGATCGAGACACAGGAAGGGGCCATCAAGAGGCTGCAATTTCAGAAACGACAGCAGGAGTCGGCGCTTGCTGATATCGAACGCGCTGGTGGTGTGATCGGCAAGGATAGGTTAGCCCGGATCAGCTCCCTCGAAAATCGAATTGCCCAGGTTGAGTCTGAGATTGCAAACAAAGAAGATGAAAAAGGTACACTTAGCATAGCCTATGCTGAGGACCTGAAGCGCGTAAAAAAAATGTATCAGCGTTAACCAGAACCATCATTTACTGAGCAATTCTTCCCGCAGCAACTTTTCTAAAACAAGCCCTCTCGCACGACCTGCCACTGGGCATCCCATTCGGTGGTTGGTTTGCGCTCAAAATCACTGCGCACATACTGCCCTATCCGGCCTTCAGCAAGTGACAACAACAAGTTAGCGGCGACTACGGGATCAGTCGACGTTTTCTGCTGCCCTCTTATGGGCATTTCCCTGATGATCTGCCGAAGTTGAGCTTCAATTCTATCGAATAGCTGGGTGACTCTTTGTCGTAGCCTTTCGGTTTCTCCGGCCAGGGGATCACCGGTGAGTATTCGTGTGATACCGGGGTTACGCTCACAGAAGGTGAGAATAAGGCCCAGAATCTTTTCGCAGCGTTTATCTGCGTCCACTTCCTCGTTCATGATCTGGCTAATTCTGGGAAATATTGTGTTCTCTATGAACTCAATGAGCGCTTCGAACATTTTGGCCTTGCTTGGGAAATGCCGGTACAAGGCCGCTTCAGAAACCCCAACATGTTTTGCAAGACCAGCAGTGGTAATACGCCCACCAGGACTTTGTTCCAGGATAGTCGCCAGCGACTGAAGTATCTGCTCTTTCCGAGACGGTTTTTTCTGTACCTCATTAGTTACGGTCTGCTCAGTACTCATCAGTTTAACGCCCCTTAGTAAAATTGGTGATTAGTGTACCAACACCTTCATCCGTAAGAACTTCCAGCAAGACAGCATGAGCGACCCTTCCATCGATGATATGCGCGCTGGTAACACCAGCATTTACTGCTGAAAGTGCACAACTGATTTTTGGCAACATGCCACCTGTGACGGTGCCGTCCGCAATTAGTCCATCAACTTCACTCGAGTTTAGGCCTGTTAACAGATTTCCTTCCTTGTCCTCTAGTCCAGCGATGTTAGTCAGGAGAATCAGTTTTTCTGCACCTAGTTTTTCTGCAAGTTTCCCTGCTACAAGATCCGCGTTGATGTTGTAGGTTTCGTTATCTTCGCCGACGCCGATTGGCGCAATCACAGGAATGATGTCACTGGCTGTTAGCAGATCGATAATATCTCTGTTGATATCAACCACCTCGCCGACATGCCCGATATCGATAATCTCCGGCGCTTTAACTTCCGGACCGCCACGTTCTATCAACATCTTCTTTGCTTTAATCAATGTAGCGTCTTTGCCGGTCAGGCCAACGGCCTTGCCGCCGCTGCCGTTGATCAGGCTCACTATCTCCTGGTTGACTGCTCCCCCAAGAACCATCTGGACTACGTCCATCGTTTTGCTGTCGGTGACGCGCATACCGTCAACGAAGTTGGACTCAATTCCGAGTTCATCGAGCAGGCTCCCAATTTGTGGGCCACCACCATGGACAACAACCGGGTTTATCCCAACGAGTTTCATGAGGACAACGTCCCTTGCAAACCCGAATTTTAGCTCGTCCTCAGTCATCGCGTTGCCACCGTATTTGATCA
>JABJED010000013.1 GCA_018665025.1 Gammaproteobacteria bacterium | reverse complement strand
GGTGGTGGCGCCAGAGGAGCCGCTCATGTAGGCGTGCTTAAGGTCCTCGAGGACCTCCGTATACCGATTGATGTCATAGCAGGAACCAGCATGGGCTCCATCGTTGGCGGCCTATATGCTTCCGGACTTTCACCTGCCCAAATAGAACAGATTCTTGATGAGTTGGATTGGGACGATGTTCTGGCTGATGATCAGAGTCGAGTCGACCTATCACCAAACAAAAAGTTTCAGGAAGATCTTTTTTCTATCGGCATTTCGCCTGGATTCGAAGGCGGTCAGCTGAAATTACCACCGGGCGCCATTCAGGGGCAAAAGATTGAATTAGCCCTTCAGCGCCTCACTACACACGTTGCTCACATCAATCAGTTTGACCATCTCGCGATCCCATTCCGTGCCGTTGCCACCGACATTGTTGATGGTAGCGAGGTGATCTTGAAGCAAGGCAACCTGGGCAGGGCGATGCGGGCGTCAATGTCGGTACCCAGCATCTTCGCTGCTATTGAAATCGATGGGCACCTTCTGGTCGATGGCGGTATTGTCAACAACCTCCCTGTTAGCGTTGCAAGGGGGATGGGCGCGGATATATTGATTGTCGTCGATATCGGCGCGCCGCTCAGAAACCGAGATGAAATTGGCAACATCCTCACGGTCACCAATCAACTCACGCGGATATTGACTGGCAGAAATGTTATCGCAAGTCTTGATAGCTTGAAGGAAACCGACATCCTCATTTCACCGGATCTCGGCGATATTACCTCGGCTCAATTCGACAGGTCGGCCGAGGCGATCCCTAAAGGTGAGCACGCAGCCAGGATGATAGCAGAGCGCCTACAAACCCTGTCTCTAAGTTCATCAGACTACGAAATGTATCTAGCAGGCCTCAATCAAATTTCTACTGGGGATAGAACGGTCAAGAGCATTGCTATGAGAAACGAATCATCGATTAATGACAATGTAGTGGCACAGCGCTTGAATATTAACAAAGGGGATCCTCTTAACCTTGACCAACTCGAGCACGATATCGGCCAAATTCATGGACTCGGTGCTTTTGAAAAAGTCGGTTACGACTTGGCTCAATATGAGGATGGCGTGGGCGTAATGGTGTACGCAACACCTAAATCCTGGGGCCCCAATTACCTCCATTTTGGCCTTGATATGGAAGGCGACCTTTCTGGTGACAATGCCACCAACATAATTCTTGGTTATTCGCGCACCGAGGTGAATCAGTGGGCTGGCGAATGGACGACTCTGCTTCAGGTTGGACAAGAACCAAAGTTACTTAGCTATCTACATCAACCACTCGGCCTGGACCTGAGTTACTTTGTTCAACCGTCTTTTTCAGTAGAAAGGACCAATATTGGCGTGTTTTCCGGTGATCATGAAACCGCCCAATATCAGCTGCGACAATCAGAACTCCAATTGGTTGTAGGTAAAGAGTTCGGCGCAAGCGCTGTCTTTTCTTTAGGGGTCAATCGACGGAGTGGTGAAGTTAAAGTGGCGATCGGTGACCCTAACCTCCCGGAGTCCGATTTTGACGATGGCGGCGCTATAGCCTCTTTTAGCTACGACTCCATTAATGATATCGATTTCCCCTCTCGTGGCGCCGTGTTTAATCTCTCTTACTATCATGCGCTTGATTCGCTTGGCGCGGATGAAGAATACCAGCAATGGCGGCTTCGCACAGGAATCGTCAAGACTTTCGGCGACAAACACACGATTGGAATCCTGACAAGGTTAGGTGGTACAGAAGATGGAACCGCCTCTATTTCAAGAAGGTTTTTGCTTGGAGGCTTCCTCAACATGTCAGGCCTGCAGGTCAATCAGCTTTCCGGAGAATATGCAGGCCTGGCCACGGCTTTCTATTACCGAAAGTTCAATCGCTTCAAGATATTTCCTGCCTACATCGGGGGAAGCGCAGAGTACGGCGGCGCCTGGGCAGACAGAGACGATATCAGTGCAAAGAGTTCACTTTTTGGCGGCAGCTTATTTCTTGGAGTTGATTCGCCGCTCGGACCCGTCCTCCTTGGCCTGGGACGCACGAATGAAGGTGATTCGGTGTTCTTTACCAAGATTGGCCGCTTCTTTAACTAACCGTTTTCACCGTTATCCTTTGGCCGATGTATGCAAACTAGCCTCGCAATAATGCTCAGGAGATTAACGCCATCGCTGCCAGGTTTTAACCCACACAGAGGCGGCATCTGGCCCCTGCTGTTTCGCCGCAGTGCTCGTTTTGTTTCAGACTTGTTGGTCGTCGTATTTCTGTTTCGTATACTGGCGGTTCCACAATAAGGAGTAACGCCTTGTGCCCATACCCGTAATACTTGATACCGATATCGGCTTCGATGTTGATGATGTTTGGGCGCTTGCCTTCCTTCTGCGCTGCCCCGAGGTTGACGTTAAGCTCATCGTCACCGACACAGGGGATACCTATTATTCAGCAAGTCTTGTAGCGAAGTTGCTTGAGGTTGCAGGCCGTACGGATATACCTGTCGGTGTTGGTATTCCGCTGGATGAGTCAGCGCGAACCCACTCAAAGTGGCTTGGCGACTACCGCCTGGAGGATTATCCGGGTACGGTATTCATGGACGGTGTTGGAGCGATTTGCAATACAGTGATGAGTTCCCCGGCTAAAGTCAGCATCATTAGTATTGGCCCTGTTCCTAATATTGCCGCGGCATTGGCTCGTGAACCTGGGATAGTAAACAACTCAAAGTTTGTTGGTATGCACGGGAGTATTCGACGTGGCTATCTGGGCGCAGACAAGCCAATGCGGGAATACAATGTTAAAAAACACTCGATGGCCTGCCAGAAGGTCTTTTCAACCCCCTGGGAACTGACCATTACGCCGCTCGACACCTGCGGTAATGTTTTTTTACAAGGCGATAATTTCGAGCGCCTGAAAGAATCTTCCGATCCGCTGGCCCAGGCTGTTCTCCAAAACCATTTTGCCTGGTGCGAAGCAGTGAAAGACTGGCCGATATTTTCAAACATGGATCCCAATGTTCAGTCTTCTCTGCTTTACGATACTGTAGCGGTATATCTTGCCTTCAGCGAAACCCTGCTTGAAATGGAACAACTGCCCATTATTGTCACCGATGATGGTAAGACTTTAGTGGACGACGGCGGACAGCTTGTGAACTGCGCGATGCAATGGAAGGATCAAACCGCCTTTGAAGCCTTGTTGACTAAACGTTTGTTAAACGAAGGCCAGAGGTGAAAATTATTGACTGAGCAGCCAAATGTCGTCTTTCTCTTTCCTGATCAGTTACGAGCGCAAGCACTAAGTTTGTATGGCAACAGTGCCTACGTTGAAAAACAGATCGAAACACCCAACATAAATCGGCTTGCCGATCAGGGAGTCACCCTGGACAACGCTTTTTCCAATTGCCCCGTCTGTACACCGGCACGAGCGATGTTGGTGACCGGCAGATATCCCCAGAGCACCGGGCACCTGATCAATTCAACCCGTACCCGGCATTCCGAGATCTCTATCGCTGATGCTTTTTCTCATCAGGGCTACCGTACTGCGTGGATCGGCAAATGGCATTTGCATACCGGACACTGGCCCGCGCTGGATCGGATGCCGATGCAGCCCGACTGGGTACCCAAAGGCCGAGATCGGCTGGGATTCGAGTATTGGCGCGCTTATAACCAGCACATGGTGTACTTCAATGGTTTTGTCCACAAAGATGACTGGAACTACGAGCGCTGGGCAGGTTACGAAACCGAAGGTCTACTGGACTACGCTTTTGAATTCATGAACGAGTCGAAAAATGATCCTTTTCTGATGTTCCTGTCCCCGCATCAGCCGCACTACACGCCAGAACAATTCGCACCCGACCGCTTCTATGAAATGTTGCCCGACGAACTCACGCTACCTGATAATGTACCGGCCTCAATGTTTAAAGCCGCGAGAGAAATGTACCGCCACTATCTGGCGATGATTTTGGCAATTGATGAGATGCTGGGTAGATTAATGGACTATCTGGAACAAGAAGGATTGATCGACAACACCATTTTAGTGTTCGCGTCGGATCACGGCACACAAGGCGGGTCACAGGGCGTCAACCCCTGGTCAAAGAAAAACCCTTATGATGCATCAATTCATATACCTGGCATCATTTCGTATCCAGCAAAGATTGAACCGGGTACACGCAACAATACCCTCGTGTCCATGGTCGATTTTTTTCCCACCCTTTGTGGCTTAGCCGGAGTGCCTGTTCCACAATCAGTAGAAGGCACAAACCTAAGTTCAAGCTTGGTGACAGAAGAACAACCAGAGGCGCCAGCCCCTGACAGTGTTTTTTTGATGAACTTTTCAAAGTACTTTGACTGGTTTCAAAATGGTGCAGAATGGCGCGGCATACGCACCCAGTCGCATATGTATTGCAAGCGATTGTCAGGAGAGGAAGAGTTGTATGACCTGCGCGCTGATCCATTGCAGACCAATAACACGGCGTTAACTGACCACAACCAGGTTGAAAAAATGCGAGGGCTGCTGGATATGCATCAACGCGCCAGAGCGGATGAGTTGGTGCCCTGCACCGATTGGCAAGACTGGCTGGATGAGCAAAGACGGGTTGTTAGAAACGCAAGAGGCGAGCTCAGCCATCCCGAAACACCTCCCGACTGGTCATTGCTATAATGGCGCCTGCGGTCTGTTTAGACAGCATCAGGGAAATAACTCGACAGCGCTATCGAAGCAAACTTGAATAGAATTGAGAAATGATGACGACAGAATCAACTTATCCCACGATGTTAGCACCTGAAACGATACAAACTTTTCGGGAAAAAGGTTTTGTACTGACAGAGAACGTGTTCGACACTTTAGAACTCGCGCGTCACGCTTCCGGGGTCGACAGGGAAGTCGCAAACAGGACCTCAACGGATAAACGTAATATCCATGAGAAGTCTATTTACGAACAATCTTTTATCCAGTGTATGCGTCTCTGGGAGACCTCCCCTGACGTTCGCCCTCTGACCTTTCATGCTGGGCTTGCAGGGATTGCGGCTCAATTACTGGACGTTTCTTCTGTTCGGCTTTGGCAGGATCAAGCGCTCTATAAGGAGCCAGGCGGCCGTCAAACCGATGCCCATCAAGACCAGACTTTCTGGCCAATCGGCGAGGTCCCGCTTGTCAGTGCCTGGATTCCCTTTGATCCCATACAAAGATCAAATGGTGCAATGGCCTACGTGCCCGGCTCCCATAAGGCTGGCCCGCTGCGCCCTGTCGATATTACCCATTCAACAGAACCGCACAATATCCTCGCTGACCCTGCGTTAAACGGGGTGTCGCCTGAATGGGTCAGCGTTGACCCGGGCTCGGTTGTCTGGCATTCGGGATTCACTGTGCATCAGGCAGCTGCTAACGAGTCAGATGGGGCTCGCCGGGTTTTTACCGTCATTTACTTCGCTGATGGTTTCAGGCGGATGAAAGACTGGCCCGTATTCCCGCTTGACCGGGCGCGGGTTAGCGTTGGTGAATTGATGCAAGGGGAAGGGTTGCCCGTGGTTTGGCCGGTGCCTGATCCGTTGCCTGAGCCGCCCGAGCTGCTGGGGCAAAGTACTGGCCCGCAGCATGTGACAGGCGAGTGAGGTGAGCGGGTAGCTTGAGGCTCAGCGAGCCTCTGCAACTACCGGCCTAAATGCTTTCGAGTATTGTCATGGACGTAAAAAAACCACAAAAAAAGCATTTCGCCTACCTACATGCCTCCGTTAAATGGGCGCCAAACCAGTCCGATGGCACCAATCGCGGTGCTTAGGCTGGTCGATGGATGCCACAAATCTTGTGGCCATCCGGGTCCAGGAAATAACACAGGTGCATCGTGCCCATCGTCCCATCCCGAGGGCCTGGCGGATCTTCAACGCTGATGCCTCCATTAGTGACAGCAGTGTCGTGAAACTCTTTCACCTGTTCTGGTGAATCGCAGACAAAGCCAATGGTAGAGCCATTAGCAATACTGACAGGTTCGCCATTGATCGGTTCACTGATACTGAAGGTAGAGCCATCATGAATATAGAAAAGACGAGTCTGCCCGGTTTCATTGACATGCTCCATCGGCTCTCCTGCTCCTAGCACTCCGAGAACAGCACTGTAGAAATTTTTTGTTTTCTCGATATCGTTTGAACCGATCATAACGTGATTAAGCATTTCGTCGTTTCCTTATGAGTTATAAAATCAATTGCCCTCGTAGCCTATCCGTTTCTCTTGGTCAAAGGCAACCGCATGCCGGTCAAGTCACCAATGGTCCTGGTCCAATGACGGACATTTCAGAAATGGATAGCAACACAACAGAAATTTCCCTTGCCGTGTTTAGTGTTTTTGCATCTGATTACCGCACAAATAAGCTTTCTTTAAGTGATCCATCTTTTTTGTCTAAATGTTTACGGATTCAGTCGTTTCAATTTTCGCGACCCTACTTTTTTGATATTTGAAAACCTTCTTGATTGCCTCTGGGTTTTGAATACAGGCAACAGTTTTCATCATGTCGCTGTTCGCAGAACCGGAACAGTTGAACTCATCGTCAACATCCGTTAGCTTACAATCTACAAAAGATAACAGGAACTACCATAATGACCGCTGCTACTCATCCATTGGCACCGCATGGTCTGCCATCTTTCATCGGCGGAGCAGATGGTAGTGACCCTCTGTTTACTGCTGTTGTTTTTATCTTGATAGCAGGTCTGATGGGGGTAGCAGTGCTGTACTTCAAGCTGCACTCGATACCAGAGCATTTAGCGCAAGAACAAAATAACGGACAAACACAGCTAATTATGGTGTTGGCAATATTGGCTTTATTCACTCACAACAATTTATTCTGGGTCGCCGCGCTTGTGTTGGCGCTGGTAAAATTCCCGGATTTTACTTCTCCCCTTAATTCGATCGCACAGTCTCTGCGTATCATGACTGAAACTGAGCCTGAGCCTGAGCCTGAGCCAGAGCCAGAGATCACCGCGCCTGACACTAACGAACAGGAGCAATAAACCATGCTGGAATTATTGATCTGTTCACTCGTCACGGTGCTGCCTGATTACCTGTTTCGTCACTACAAACAGGGCAAGCGATGGGGCAAAGACATTAACTTTTTTTCGGTCTGGTATGAACTGCGATGGGGTATCTCCGCCTGCATTTTGCTCACGGTATCGCTGATTACTCTCATATTTTATTACCACCCCTCTACCACCAATGCGGGGCCTTATTTTCGTACCGTCACTATTTTGTCCGAGGGCGGTGGTCGAGTTGAGGAAATCTATGTTGAAAACAATCAGCAAGTACAGGCGGGAGACCCCCTGTTCAGCTTGCTCGACAGCTCACAACTGGCCGCGGTTAATGCTGCCCGCAGCCAGGTCGCTCAGGTGGAGTCTGCCTTTGTGCAGGTAGATAGCCAACTAGAGGCGGCGCGTGGCGGATTAAGACAGGCGCGGGGAGCCCTGGATCAGGCAACGAATGAGCTTAAGAAAAAGCGTGAACTTGCATCTCGCGGAAACCAACTAGTAAGTAAGATTGAACTCGAACGACTGGAAAACACGGTAAATTCACGAAAGGGTGGCGTTGATACAGCGAATGCCAATATCGCTTCAGTTATCGCGCAGAAAGAATCCGTCTTACCCAGTCAGCTTGAAAGCGCCAAACGAGGGCTTGAGCAGGCCGAGGTTGAATTAGGTAAAACCACCGTCTTCGCCGGCGTCGATGGCACGGTGTCGCAGTTTTTCTTGCAACGTGGCGATTATGTGAACCCCATTTTACGTCCGGCCGGTTTATTGATTCCCAATGACGGGCCAGAATCTGGTCGACATCAGATAGCCGCCGGTTTCAGTCAGCTGGCGACGCAGGTTATCAGCCCAGGAAGCCTCGCAGAAGTGACCTGCTTGTCAAGGCCCTTTGAGGTCATACCCATGGTGGTGACGCGCGTACAATCCGTCGTGGCAGCAGGACAACTCAGGCCTTCAGATAATCTCATCGATGCACAGGAGCGAGCACGACCAGGTACGCTAACGGTTGTGATGGAGCCACTTTACGAGGGAGGGATGGAAGGTGTTATGCCCGGCAGCAAATGCATCGCTAACGCCTACACCAATAATCATGATTTGTTAGCATCAGGTGACATTGGTGTTTTAGATACCTTGTTTTACCACGCGGTGGATGCCGTAGGCATCGTCCACGCCATTGTCTTACGCATTCAAACCCTGATCATGCCTGTGCAAATGCTGGTATTCAGCGGGCACTAAAACAAAGGCCTCATTGACTAACACCAGGCGATTGAGCAAACGTTGTTGAAGAACACAGCCCCCATAATGTGGGGGTTATGAGACCTGCAAAACAGCAGATACGGCAGCTTCAAAAGTGGCCCGCCGGCACGGGCTCAGGTCTCCTTTTGTTTGACCCGAGCAAGGCCAATAACCGAAATTCAGATTAAAAAGCAGACTGCGTCTACCAGGTATAACCAAATTTTAGGTTGTAGGTCTGGTCCAGTTCATCAACTTCATCAACCGCACCGCCGTCGTACTCTAACTTGATCTCAAACGCAGTCTGCAGCCCCGCGATTAGCGGAAAACGCAGGCCGATGACCGTATCGACCAAGACACCATTAATCTGGTCAAAGTTAATAATGCCAATCTGAGTCGCATAGAGCTCTGTTTTCGGGATGATATCGCTGGTCATGCTGACTTCCCAGTTACCGCCAAGGAAGTCACTATCTTCCGCAATGTCAAAATTCTCATCAACGTAAACCGCACCAACCTCCCCAGATAGCGACAATCGGCTACTCTCATAAAAATTTCGACCGACATAAGGCCCTACCGTGGTCCGCAACTTCAAATCTGCAAACTCATCCTGATAAAAGACTAACTGCCCACCAAAGTAATTATTAGTATCTTGATCGGAAAAACGATCGTACTTACCCCTTATCCGCCACTGGTTCTTGTCCCTAACTCCGCTACTCGCATCCCGCTCGTACATGCCCTTTAAAATGTAGCGATCATCAAGGCTGCGCCAGCTCGATGTAAAATCGAGATCGTACTCGTCGCTGTCAGTATTGCCCCGCTCCATGGACAGTGCGGCGTTCACCTGACCGAACCATTTATAACCCTCGCCAAGTCGCCAGGGCTCTGGATTTACTAAGGCGACATCTTCGGCCTTGAAGTAAATCGGCGTCTCACCTTCGTTGCGCACAGCTATACCATGCTCAGTCGAGACAATCAGTTTATCCTTATAAATAGTGCCGTCAGCCATCTTTAGCGTCACAGCTTTAACGGTTCTGACCTCAAGCACGTTTTCGGTCGCGATCTTGATTTCACCTGCAAATGGGGTCTTGAAGACAATGTGTCCGCTTTCAGAAGTTACCACTTCACCTACCAGGCGAGAACCATTTTTCATCGTTAGCTCGTCGGCCTGTACACCCACGGATGTGAATGCCACGGTCAACACTAGCGCGATACAATCCCTTCTCATCTGGTTTTCCCGTGTAAGGTAAAAATATGGTCAGCAATTATACGTATAATTGGCTTCATCGTTTACCCCCTATTGACGAAAATCAGGCTTCGCATGTACTCCACGCCTACGCCTCCTCAACTTTGCTTACCCTGCATACACCTCGCTTAGACGCCGTGTACAATGCACGCTGATTTTCAACGATTGAAGCGAGTGTAGGTTTTAAAGGTCAGGTCCTGATTCGTTATCTTGTGACCATCTCGGTGCGCGATCGAAGGCTTATCTAAAGGGAGATGGAACTTCAGAACTACGGCGATCGATACATTCTATAACGAGCGCTTGAGATCAGGGCCGCACGCTTTACTCAAGCGCTCGGCTTCGCATCCTTCGCCGGGTGGTGATGAATATCTCGCTGTGGAAATGGAATCGTTATTCCCTCTGCAGTCAGGCGACGTTTCACTTCACGTTGAGTGTCCCAATAGACAGGCCAGTAGTCGTCGGTTTTAACCCAGGGGCGCACGATAAAGATAACCCCCGAGTCACCAAGTTTACTCAACCTGATATTCGGTTCCGGGTCCTGGAGTACTCGCTCGTCGGCATTGATAATATCAAGAAACACTTTTTCGACCTGATCAATGTCATCGGCGTAGCTGACACTGAACTCCATATCCACCCTGCGCATACGCTGATGAGTGACATTGCGAATGACATCACCCCAGATCCTGCTATTAGGGACGACCAACATCTGGTTGTCGAAGGTCAGAATCATGGTCGACACTAACGTCATATCATCAACCTGCCCACGAATCGAGGCAGTCTCGATCGTATCACCCACATCAAACGGCCGGTAAAAAAGAATCATCAGACCTGAGGCAAAATTTGACAGCACGTCCTGTAATGCAAAACCCACGATAAAACCAGCAATGCCTAACCCAGCTAGAAGCGGACCCAGTTCAACGCCAAGTTGC
>JABJED010000080.1 GCA_018665025.1 Gammaproteobacteria bacterium | reverse complement strand
TTCCCGGTCTGGTTTATCGACATTGTCAGCTTCACCAGCAAGGCGCTGCTCGTGCTCGCGCTGTACTGCATCGGCTCAGACATTACGCGCAATACCTTGAGCGAACTCAAGGGCAGAGCGTTGATTCATGGACTGTTGCTGTGGATCATCGTGGCCCCAACCACCTTGGCTGTCGTTGTCTTTCTGATCTAACGAGTCAGAATCCCTTATTCCGATTCGTTATTAAAATATTTCGATCTATTCCTTCCTAAGAATCTTTGGCTCTGGTCTAATCCTTTGCCATGAGTTTCAAGAACACCAAAATCCATCTCTCCAGCATCCTTGCCCTGGGGATGTTTGCTATATTTTTGCTGGCTCCCGTTCTTTGGGCGACCATTACCTAAGCCAGGTCCTAACTTCTGCCTACTGACCAGCTTGATAGTACGGCAAGTTTTTACGCTGCTGAATTCCGCCATTGCCACGACCACAGCTCGCGGTTAAATAATCCAAAATCAAAGCATCGCACTCTAATCTAACGGCAACAAACGGCAATTTTTCTGCATGTTCCGAGCAGCCACCTGCCCCGGCACATCTTGTTCTGTACGATCAACTATCTTGATAAACACCGACTCCGCAAAATGGCAAACCAGGTCAGTAGGCCTCGCTCCACAGCACACCATCGGCAATAAGACTGGCTATTTGTTCCTCATCAAAGCCCTGTTCCAGCAGTACCTCTGCATTGTGTTGACCTGCAACAGGTGGTGGTCCGAGTCGCTGTCCACCGCCATCGAACAACACCTGCCGCCCATGCCTGAGGTATGTCCCCCACAATGGATGCTCAGTCTCGGCGGTCAGGCCCAGCGCGATGGACTGTGGATCGGTCAGCCAGAACTCTCTTGGGGTGATGGCGTTGGCACGCACACAACCAACGCCGGCACTGGCCAGTAGATTCTCCCAGAAAGCAGAATCGTTGCCGGCAAACAGAGTTTCCAACACATCCGTGGCAGTTTGTCCGCCTGCTTGCAGCACCTCTAACGCCGGGGCCTGCATACCTGCACCGGTTAGCACATCAACGAACAGTCGATATTCCTTCTCGTTGGTCATGGCCAGAAATACCCACTCATCACCGGTACAGTGATAGAGCCGGTAAGTTGCAGACAATCCCAGTAACTCGGCATCGGGCATGGCGCGATTCGGTTTGCCTGGAAAGGTTAGAAAATCGTCACTATTGGCATAGGCGTTAGCACCGAACATATCGACCAGTATCTGCTGGCCCTGACCAGTGCGCTGCCTGGCCACCAGGCCAAGCAGGGTAGATGTTGTTATGACCAGCGAGGTATTGGGATCCGGGTTAACCTCGTTAGCGTGCATCAAGCGACGCGTCCACAGCCGCAGATCATCAATTTCCAGCAACGCTTCAGGGACCCTTTCACCCATCTGGAAGAGCACACCGCCCATGGCCGCGCCGGGTATCGGGTGAGTGCTTGGTCGTTGTGCCCCGGGACCATCCGGACCATAGCCATTGGCCTGCATATACACGATGTCCGGATTGATCTGCTCAACCTGCGCATAACCAATACCCAGCCGCTCAGGTACGCCGGGTCGGAAATTGTGAATGAGAACATCCGCATCTTTAATAAGAGCCAGTACAATCTGCCGGCCTGTTTCCGACTTGAGATCGATGCTCAGGCTGCGTTTTCCTGCATTGACCTTCGCCGACCCCAGGCCCCCAAGGAGACCACGGAAGGGATCACCTCCGATTGGCTCCACTTTGATCACTTCGGCTCCCATGTCTGCCAGGTAAGAAGCCGCCAGTGGTGCTGCAATAATCGTCGCGATCTCCAGCACTCGTATGCCAGCAAGCGGCAGCTGACCGTCATTGGAGCGCCCAGGTGCACTGCGGGGTGTATTACGCCAAAGATCTGCCCAACAGTCATCGGGCGCCGCTTCATCTCCCGGGTCACCCGGCGTTCGCGTCAGACGAGCCACAGGACCAAGCTGCTTTCCGCCATCCTGGCGATCGATCACATGGCCATTGGCAACAATATCGGGATCGGCGATCGCCTGTTGGGTAGTCTGATGGGCTGTCGCCACCACCCCGCCATCCGCTACACAGGCAGCCATCCACTCCTCTGCTGTGCGTTCCTGAATGCGCAGTAGCATTCGT
>JABJED010000079.1 GCA_018665025.1 Gammaproteobacteria bacterium | reverse complement strand
GCCGCATCCCAGGTTATTTGGAACCTTTCCACGCATCCTGGCAAAATACGTGCGTGAAGATGGGATATTATCGCTGCCTGAGGCAGTAAGACGGATGACTTCACTATCGGCACAGGTATTTGGCATCGAGGGTCGCGGCCAAATAAAAGAAGGTTACTGGGCAGACCTGGTGTTGTTTGATGCTGCTACCGTACAGGACCTGGCTACTTACGACGAGCCCAAGACAGAGCCTGCAGGCATATCACTGGTCGTCATCAATGGGAATATTGGCCTTCAGGATGGCCAGCATCGACACGCCGGGTCCGGTAAGATGCTTCGTTTCAAAAACAGCGCGTATGGAGAGTAAATATGCCTGATGCCTTTCTTATGGCACTGGCAGGTGGTATCTGCATCGGATTAGCTGCAATTTTGCTGATGGTCACGCTCGGCAGGATCGGCGGTATCAGCGGCATTGTCTTTTCTGCCGCCAAAAATCCCGTCGTAGACTTCTGGTCAATCTTGTTCGTTGCCGGCCTCATTCTTGGCACTTTCCTGTTTCACTTTACTTCGGGTCACCCGATTCCCGCATTCAAAGTACCCTTGCCACTCATACTTGCCGGCGGGTTCATAGTCGGCGCTGGCACCAAACTAGGGAGCGGTTGTACCAGTGGTCACGGCATTTGCGGGATAGGCCGATTATCACTCCGGTCCATCATTGCAACCTGCACTTTTATGCTGCTCGGTTTCATCACCGTCTACCTCCGTCTGCATGGAGGTGTCGCATGAAACTATTGATGGCACTTTTATGCGGCATGCTATTTGGGTTTGGGCTTGCCCTGTCTGGCATGACAGATATCGCCAATGTCATCGGCTTTCTTGACCTGTTCGGTGACTGGAATCCGACGCTCGCATTTGTGATGGTCGGCGGAATACTGGTCAGCCTGCCATTCTTTCAGTTTGGTCTGGGGAAGATTAAGGCGCCACTTTTTGCAGATGTATTTCGGCTACCCACGAGAACTGATATTGATGGTCGGCTAATTGGCGGCGCCGCATTGTTCGGAATTGGTTGGGGACTTGTTGGACTTTGTCCCGGCCCTGCCATTGCCTCGCTTGCTTACCTGAATATCGATATTCTTTACTTTGGCGTAGCCATGATGGCAGGTATGTTTGTGACAGATTTCGTAGACAGGTTGCTGACCGCAAAGTCATAATTTCGCCACTCCGCCTCCGACTCCGGTAGAAATAACTGGATGGCTCGCCACAGCCTCTCTCTCCATCATTTCGACTGAAGTGGCGCAGCCACGTACAGAGTAATCTGGTCCTCGGGATCGCCCAGGCTCCCCCTCGAAGGTGCTGTGTGCACTACAAACGCAATCCGGCATCCAGTTCAATAACCCGACCACTCACATAGTCATTCTCGAAAATGTACTTAGCGGTATGAGCGACTTCTTCAGGTTGGCCAAGGCGTTTAAGCGGAATCCCCGCAGCCATCTTCTCCAGCGCTTCCGGTTTCATGCTGGCAACCATTTCCGTCGCGATGAAGCCGGGCGCGATAGCCGCCGCCCGAATGCCATAGCGAGCCAGTTCCTTGGCCCAGACGGTCGCCAGCGCGGCGACGCCTGCTTTCGCCGCTGAGTAGTTAGTCTGCCCCATATTTCCGGCCCTGCTGATGCTGGATATATTGATAATGCACCCGGCAACGCTTTTCTCAATCATCCTGGAGGCAGCCTCACGCCCACAGAGAAATACACCAGTCAGGTTTACGTCAATGACAGCCTGCCATTCCGCTAGCGACATCCGTTTCTCGATCTTGCCGTCCTTAAACTTGATCATCAGGCCATCCCGCAGGATGCCGGCATTATTGACTAATCCATGAACCTCACCAAAGTCGGCTTCTATAGCGTCAAATGCCGCGATCACATCATCTTCTTTGGCGACATTGGCTTTATATGACTTTGCATCGCCGCCGGCTTCTTTACACAATTGAACTGCTTCAGCCAGCGGTTCGTCGTTCAGATCGATGAGTGCCAGATTGGCACCTTCTTTAGCCATTACAATAGCCATTGCACGACCTAGACCCTGCCCGCCGCCAGTAATGACAATAGTTTTGCCGTTCAAATCCATGTTTTCCTCCTGCAGTAAATCCGCATACTAAATCGAGGGCGAATAATGCCACTTCAATCTGCGAAATGCACAAAGACCGGTCCATAACCCCGATCTTTGTATCAATACGGCGTGCCCGGATATTCCATCACCAGCTAAACGGCCATTCGAGCGTCTCAGCCCCAACGCTCAGACATTTCCTATACATACTTATTTCATTGATTGATCCAACTCTATCAATAAGCTGATAGGCTTTTCTTTTTAGCTCTCTTCTGCCTACACTACGCGGATCGAGAATAAAGACTAAGGGCAATCTATGCCAAGAGAAGTCCACACTGCACGACTACAGAAAATTGAAGACCTCCGCGAAGAGATATTAAAGGCAGGCGATGAAGCACAGACACT
>JABJED010000457.1 GCA_018665025.1 Gammaproteobacteria bacterium | reverse complement strand
CCGTTTTCTCCAGCATGCGGGTTCAGCCCACAGACCAGAATTTTAGGGTGATTAATTTTGAATTTTGTGACGAGTTCGCTGTGCAGGATGCTGGCAACTTCCGTCAAAGAAGTTTGCGTAATGGCATCACTAACCTTTGCTAGCGGCAGGTGAGTGGTCGCAAGTGCAACTCGCAGAGTCTCACCAGCGAGCATCATGACCACACGTTTGGTACCGGTTTTGTCAGCAAACCATTCTGTGTGGCCGGAAAAAGGAATGCCGGCATCATTGATAATAGACTTATTAACGGGTCCGGTTACGATACCGTCTGTTTTTCCAGCAAGGCAGGATGAGAGCGCCTGTTCCAGAGTCTCGGTAACGTAACCCGCGTTGTCTGTAGTTGCGACACCTGGAACGACAGTTGCTGAGGCTCTCACAGGGTGAACATTGAACGCGGCGATATTAAACGGGGCTAAGGTCACGTCATTAATGGGAACTTCTATCTTAAGATCTTTAGCCCGGTTTTGAATCAGGTCCGGATCCACAAAATAGATGAGTTCTGCCAGTTGGTTATTTTTCTCGAATGCCTGGAGGCAAATATCGGGACCTATACCAGCAGGTTCTCCGGGAGTGACCGCCAGTCTAGTTCTTAATTTCGACAAACGCCTTGTCCCTGATTTCTCGTTGCCAGTTATCGAGTTCCTCATCAAATTTTTGGTTTCTCAGGTAGTTTTCAGCTTGCCCCATCTTGAAGCGTTCGCTGAAGTCTTCTGTTCGGCGTCCAGTTACCTCGAGGAAGTGGTAACCATGAGAAGTCTTAAAAACTTCGCTAAGTTCGTTTATATCCATTGCTTTCATGGTGGATTCGAACTTGGGAACGAAAACACCTGCACGACTCCAGCCGAGGTCTCCACCGCCTAATGCCGACCCCGGGTCGTCCGAATACAGTTTGGCGACATCTGCGAAATCCCTGCCCTCAACAATTTCCTCCCGAAGGCTGATGGCAAGGTCCTGGCATTCGTCTTCGGTTCTGATTTCGTTTGGCTGGATCAACACATGCCGAACCTGGGTTTGTTCAATCTGACCTTCCGAAGTCGCCCCACGTTTATCCATTAATTTGAGCAGATGGAATCCACGACCGCTCTTGATCGGGCCTTTTATGTCGCCAGCCTTCATGTCTGCGACCAGATCTGAGAACATACTGGGTAATTGAGCTGGTTTGCGCCAGCCCATATCGCCACCTTCCAGTGCGTTCTGGTCTTCTGAAAACTCAATCGCGAGACTGCCAAAGTCCGCTCCTTCCTGTAGTTGTGTACTTATACTGTCAGCCTTGTCGCGCGTGGTACGAATGTCTTGTGCGGAGGGGTTCGGTGGTAAGGCGATCAGAATGTGCCCCAGTCTGTATTGATCAGAGGTAAGGGATTCACCAACTTCGGTATCAAGGAAATTATCAATCTCCTGTTCCGTCACTTCTATTCTTCTTCGCATAACACCTTGCTGGACCCTACTGATGGCGAATTCACGCCTGACCTGTTCTCGCATTGCAGCCCAACTGACGCCGTCATTTGCCAGGGCAACCCGAAATTGGGTCAACGTCATCTGGTTCTGTGAAGCGATACCGGAAAGCGCCTCATTCAGCTCATCATCACTTATCCGGATGCCAGCGCGATCTGCCGTTTGGAGCTGAAGGTTCTCAAGGATGAGTCTCTCGATGATTTGCCCTCGCAGCACGTCATCTGAAGGTGCTTGTGTCTGTGGGTCTGCTGCGATCTGTGCCTTGATGGCTTTCATCCGATCATCAATTTCTGATTGCATGATGACATCCTGGTCGACGACGACAGAGATCCTGTCGATTAAAACCAGTGCAGCGTAGCTGCTTACGGTGACCGAAGTCAGGGTTAAGATTGTTAGCAATGCTATGAGTTTCATTTGTCTACCTGCCAGGGTCGTATCCTGGTATTGAATTGTGAAGCCAATTGTCGAGTCGACCCCCCAGAGAGGCAAGCCCTTTTAACTGGAATTCGAAATATATGCCGCTGTCGGCTCTTCGGTCCTGGAAGGACTGTGTCGCAGATCCGGGTTGCGAAATACGAACAGTCCTTGGCCTTTCCAGGTTTCGACGGAAGACAACGCGTGTTCTCCAACAGCAGTCATTGTATTCGACTCCGAACAAAGACTCTATTGTTTGACCTTCATCCCAGCCATAGTTCCATCTGCCAACCAGACTCCAGGCATTTGATTGGCCCAGGGGCCATCGGAAGGAAAGGTCCGTTTCTTCGCGATTACCTAGTGTCCTTTGCTGGAGTTTGTCTACCATCGAATAGCTGAAGTTAAATATGGCGTGATTATCGCTGATATATCGAAGTGCAATAGAGCCCCGATTGGAACGATTATGTTCGGTATCGTGTTCGTAACTCGCACGCAGATCCAGACCTATAGCCTGTGTAGTCAGGCTGATGAATACCGGTGAAGTGTCATCAAGGGGGTTGTTGCCGGGGAAATCAGAGTCATTTACCGTGCGATCATCCATGTAAAAGATCTGCCCGACGCTGATCGCCAGTCGCTGTGCCCCGGTTGTCTCGTCCAGGTATCTAGTGGTTATCCCCAGTGCTATCTGGTTGGCGTCGCCGACCCTGTCATACCCCACATAGCGGTTTTGTCGAAACAGGCTGCCATAGCCTGGCGTAATGATCAAAGAATCGAACAACGGAAGGTCATCCTGAAATTTTTCTTGGGCGTAAAGGTAGTAAAGCCGCGGTTCCAGCGTTTGGTAGAAACCCTTATTCCATACTGAAGTGTGCCTCTCGAAGGTGAGTCCCATATCGAGTGATGCAAGACCTGTATTAATCGTTGCATCGTCTCTTGCGCCGGGGCTTTGATTGTCAAGACGATAGTTTCGATGAATATATCTAAGCCCCGGAGTTATGTATCCCCAGCTATTATGGAACGGCACGCTGCTGCCGATATCAGCAACTATTCGTGAACCTTCGGGTTCTATGTCCGAAGGGTTGTCGAACACGGTTGCCTGTAACAAGGCAGAAGATTTGATCTGCCCGAATGATTTTGATCCAGAAATAGTGAGCCTGGGAAGAATTTCATACTGGTTAGACTTGGTCGAGTTTATCTCCTGGAAACTTCGAAGCTCCAGGGTGGATCGCCAGGATATTGTGTCGTAAGAAACAGTGCCCGCTCTTAAGAGCGCAGGCTCCCTGGAGTTGCCCAGGGTATTACTAAAATCTGAGTTGGTGTTCGTGAAACCTCCCAGGTCGTCAAGATAATCGATGTCTGAGACGCTCGTATAGTTGACTGAAGAGGACCATGGGCCGGCTCGACCCTTATGGCTGAAATGAGCGAGCCATCGATCTTGTTTGTCAAACCCGGAAGCGCTGGTCGAAGTGATTCGCTCGTGCTCATTATATTCGTCATCAGAAGGCAGGAATGTCCCCGCGAGCAGGTTCTCGCCATAGTTGTTCAGGTGTCGGAGCTCACCTTCGTGCATTACCCCGCGTTTCCAAATGCTCCTGGGGGTATAGGTAGCATCCAGGTTTGGGCTGAGGTTGAAATAGTACGGTATGGTGACTTCTGTGCCTCCGTCGCTGTTGTGACCAACGGACGGCCATAGAAAACCGGATTGACGGGAATCATCAATTGGGAATCGAAAGTAGGGGGAGTAGGCGACAGGAACGCCCTTGATTCGCAGAGTGGCGTGCCGGGCAATTCCGTATCCCTGCGCCTTGATGAGTTCGATTTCCTTGCCACGAATTGCCCATGCATCGCTGCCAGGTTCGCACGTCGTGAAGTCACCTTCAGTTATCGTCAGCGTATCCTGTTCATCTTTCTTAAGGGATGTCGCTGTGCCGCGGAGGCGGTTGTCGTGTAACAAGAAACTCGCGCTGTCTATGGCCGCGGTACCGGTATAAAAGTTCCCCTCCACCCTGGCCCCCTGGATAAGCAAGCCCTTTTGCCTGAGACGCACATTACCTTCGACGGTGTAGTGCTCAGTTTGGACATCCATGGTGAAGAAATCGCCGCGCAGCAACTGGGAGCCCTGGTGAACAGACACATCGCCGATCAGCGTTGTGGAATGGCCCTCCACGTGGAGCGCGCTGTTGCCGCTGGCCGTTATAGGTGGGGTGCTGCCGGTGCGTTCAGTTGTGCCAGTTTTGATTGAGCCATCGACATACTCCCCCTGGCACTGGCCCGGCTTGCTGGTTATGCGCCAGTCGACTTCCGCGGCAGAATCGGCGAGAACAGGGACAGAAAAGGCGTAAACAGACAAGAATAGCGGGCCAATGTGGCGAAGTTGCCTGATCATTGATGGTGCGCCATTAAAAAATTGTGTCGATCGAAGCATTACGGGGATAATAAAGCATTCGACAAAGCAGGTCAGTCAGTTTTCATGAAAGATGATTCTCAGCACGCCGACGGTCGAGCAACTGGCCTTGCCGAATGGGCTAGAGCGACTGCCTCAATCGCGGATATTCCCCAATCTGCGGCGCTGGTACCCGTTTCGGATGACGCCAGTTTCAGGCGCTATTTCAGATTCAGTGAAGGGGGCGCAGGCCTCGTTTTCGTCGATGCTCCGCCGGAGCACGAGGACAACGAAAGTTTCGTTAAAATATCGGCAGCACTTTGTGAGGCTGGGCTGAATTGTCCGGAGGTCAAGGCATTCGATTACAATCTGGGCTATCTTGCTGTCACGGACCTTGGCGACCGGCTTTACCTTGATGAATTGATGGAGAATCCATCGGCAGTGCCTTCCCTTTACAGGGATGCAATCCGTGCGATTCTGAAGCTTTTACCGGTCACCTGTGAATTACCCCCTTACGATGCGCTGAAATTGAAAACGGAAATGGACCTGTTCCATGAGTGGTTTCTTGTCGGACAACTGGGTTTAAAAGTTGACAGTGATGTGGCGCAGATGCTCGAGGAAGTGTACGAATGTCTCATCAGCAGTGCACTTGAACAACCTGCGGTTTTTGTCCACAGAGACTTTCACAGCAGAAACCTGATGGTGGAAGCTGCAGCGAACCCGGGAATTATAGATTTTCAGGATGCGCTTGTCGGCCCTGTGACCTACGACCTGGTATCGCTCTATAAAGACTGTTATTACCAATTCGACAGAAACCTGGTTGAACAGGTAGTGGATGATTTTCGTCAAGAACTTGCCAGTCGGGGGCTAGTGGCGTCAGATGTGCCGATGTTGCGATGGTTTGACCTTATGGGTGCACAAAGGCATCTGAAGTGCCTGGGGGTCTTCAGCAGGTTGAATCTACGGGATGGAAAGCCAGGCTATCTTGCAGATATTCCGCTGGTGGTTGATTATCTGGTTGAAACTTCAGCGATTTATCCTGAACTCGAACGTTTCCATAAATGGCTGCTTGCCGAAATCATGCCAAAGGTTAGTGACCTGAAGCAGGTGATGCGATGAAAGCGATGGTGCTGGCTGCCGGTCTCGGGAAGCGTCTGAGACCAATAACTGACACTACGCCTAAACCATTGCTTGAGGTGAGGGGGAAGTCGCTGATTGAACATCATCTGGAGCGGCTGAGGGTGGCCGGTATCCAGGATGTGGTCATCAACCTTCATCATCTTGGCGACCAGATTCAGTCACGGTTGGGCGACGGGGCCCGGCTGGGAGTAAACATCAGTTATTCATTCGAAACTGAATTGCTAGAGACCGGTGGTGGAATTAAGAAAGCCCTCCCGATGTTGGGGGATTCTCCATTTCTTGTCACCAGTGCCGATACCTACCTGGATTTTGACCTTGGGCGGTTGCCGAAGAAATTACCCTCTGGAATGCTGGGGCTATTGGTGATGACCAATAACCCCCCGCATCATCCGGATGGTGATTACTCGCCTGATGAGAATTCGATCCTGCGGTTGGATGGTGACAAATTGACTTACACAGGTACAGGAATGCTGCATCCTGACCTGGTGCGAGATGTTCCGGATTCCGTGTTCATGTTGCGGAAGGTATTTGATGAAGCCGTTAACGCCGGGAAATTCTTAGCCATAGAGCACGATGGTGTTTGGTGTGATGTCGGTACGGAAAGCCGGCTCAGCCAATTGCGAAAAATGCTGGATCAATCCGCATAAGCCCTCGTTGGCGAGTGGTGCTCGCTGGTGGTTAGTAAAAGCAAAATGAAGTCAGTAGAATGGCGAGCAAAAAGGAGTAGCCCCCCAAATGGAGAAGGTGGTGAACATGATAGCCCCATCGATATTGTCAGCCGATTTCGCCCGCCTCGGGGAGGAAGTCCGTTCCGTGCTTGAGGCTGGTGCCGACATTATTCACTTCGATGTCATGGATAACCACTATGTCCCCGTGCTGACTTTT
>JABJED010000456.1 GCA_018665025.1 Gammaproteobacteria bacterium | reverse complement strand
TATTTTGAAAAATCAGGTGCATATGGAGGACCTGGTCATGCATGCCAGAGGTCTTGCTGGTCTGGCAGATATTGCGCCGGAAGTATTTCCTGAAGGCAGTAATATTGAGAAATCGAAAGCGTTACCTGCCATCTGGGAAAACCCGGTGGAGTTCAGCAAGGCGATGGACCGGTTTATAGAGGCCGCAGAGGGCATGGCGTCGGCGGCAGGCACTGAGGATATGTCAGAAATTGGCCCGGCCATTCAGACCCTTGGTGGTTCCTGCAAAGGTTGCCATGACGACTTTAAGGCTGAATGAAACTCTTACACGAGGCGTTGGGGGCGCTATACGTATTTGATCAGCCAGTAAATAAATCCGGCACAGGCGGCGAGTAGTATTGAGGCGTTGACGGATTCCCGCATTAAAGAAGGCTTGTCTGCAGATGTAGGCAGGCCTTTTTTGTATCCCGAGATCATCGGCAGTACAAGTCGGTCCTTTTGGTAAAGTTCATGGAAGATAATCGCGGCAAGATGCAGCCCTATCAGCACATAGAGTGCCTTGGCACAAAAGTGATGAACCGTAGTTAGCCTGTCGCTGGTCGCGTCATCGACCAGGTGCACCAGCGGGCCTTCCAGGAAAATATCGTCGTTAGCAAACAGTCCGGTCGTAGCCTGGGTCCCAAGTACCAATAACATCGCAACAATACTGAGTGCGCCAAGCGGGTTGTGCCCCGCGATGCTGGCCTGGTCCCTATTCGCTAGCCTTCTTGTATAGGGGATCAGTTCGGAGAGGTTAATGAAGGACCGGAATCTGGAATGAGTCGATCCGATAATCCCCCAGATCACTCGAAAGATCACCAGAGTCAGAATCCCGTAACCGGACATCATATGATAATCCATTTCCCTGAACCCGCCGTTGATCCCCGTATAGAGCGAAAAAGCGACCAGCACGGCAAGGGACCAGTGGAACAGGCGCAGAGGCAGATCCCAAACTCGCTGTTTAGGGGGGATAGATTCAGTCAATGTAAGCGTCCATTCGGAAAGCCAATTAGTATGCCTATAGTGCGGGCGGCTAATCCAGTCGTCTATAGGCTGGCACATTGAACAATGCGACAACCAATACGATCAGGCATGCGGCAGAAATGCCGACTGCCCACTGGGGCCCAAAGATGTCAGCCGCGACACTGATTGGGTACAGTGCGATGCTAAGGATCGACATTTCCAGCATGTAGATACTCATGACCCGTCCCCTGAATTCGTCTGCGACATAGGACTGTATCAACACATTAGACAGAGACATGCGTGCAGCCTGGCCGAACCCGACGAATGTCAGCAAGAAAACGGAAAGCCAGTAGTGAGTCGAGGCGGCGAACCCGAGCAGTGCAATACCCATCATTAACGCGCCATAAAGAAGGATGCGGGCGCGCCTCTTATTCGAAAGTGAGGCCACCAGCAGGGAGCCGACAAGGGAACCCGTACCCGAGATAGAGATGAGCATACCCAGCTTGTCCGGGCCGGCATCCAGAACATCCTTGACGAAACCCGGCAGTAACATGAAATAAGTCAGGCTGAAGAACACCATCAGAAAGTTCGTGCCAAGCAACATAAAGATAACGGGTGTCCGGAACACATAGTCGAACCCGTGCTTTAACTCTAATAAAAATGGGAAGTTGGGTCCGCCGGCTCCCTCGTTGTCAGCCACCCTGACTTTGAACATCGTCAGGGTGGCGAAAAGATACAGTACCGACATCAATAAATAGATCCATTTGGCCGGATCGATATTGCCGTCACCCCCGCCGAGCGCGGCAACCAGGCCGCCTGCCAGGCCCGGAAGCAGCAGCCGGGCAGTGTTCATGCCGGATGTACTGAGGGCAATGGCGTTGGTCATCAGGTCCAGGCCCACCACATCCTTTGTCAGCGCCTGCCTCGAAGGCATCATGGCGTTCATGATAATACCCTGGAGAATTGAGGCGATCAGGAGGTGCTCGAATAACAGCGAGCCCTCAGCAATAAGCCAGGCGACCCAAAGGGTAACGAACATGTTGCAGACACCCGAGACCTGGATGACATGCGTTTTTTGCCTCACTCTATCTGCCACAACGCCGCCCAGGGGGGCAGCTATCAGTCCAACTAATCCGCCGGCTGCGGTCATCCATCCGAGTTTTTCATAGCTGCCGGTTATCTCAAACACGAGCCAGCCGCGGACGAACATTTGAATGTTCATTGACGCGAAATTTCCGAACATACTAACGAAGAACCAGCGATAGTTTTTGATCTCGAAAGCCTTAAAGGTGCTATGAAAGCGGCTTCGGGATCGCAGGGAAGGATTGCTCATCGATCGGAGAGTAACATGCTTTCCAATCCGGTGATGAACCGACGACTTTACCTTGCCGCGGGCAGTGAGTGCTTATAGTGAGTGCTTATAGCTGGATACTGATTACTCGCGCAGTGACGCTTTCGACGACATCATCAGACCTGAAACGCCATCCTGAAGAAATACCGATTCTAGAATTCGCCTGAACCGTGCCCACGTAGCTGTTTTTTTCGGCCCACTGACCATTGATGACGGCAGTAAACTGCACCACAGCGGACTGTATCGGGATCCTCGTGGTATTAGTGATGGTCGCGACAAGTGTGCCGTTGCGGTCTGCAGGCTGGGCCTGAATGTAATTCGATGGGTTGTCCGCTATATCCAGCCGGATGTAATTGTCTGCCGCAGATTCGCTAAGCGGTCCCTCGCCTCTGGCGACAGCGGCGAAATATTTTTTAGCGGAATCCCGGTCACCCTCCTGCAGTGAGAGTGTTCCCAATTCGTTGGTTGCAACGGAGGTAGGTAACAGTTGATTGCTTCGCTCGAGGTCAGCTCTTGCCTTACCCCCGTTCCCAAGTTTTGAGTGGGTCAGGCCTCTGCCCAGATAGTACTGGTAATAGTTGTCGTCGCGACTGAGTGCAGAATTATACGATTTAAGAGCGCCTCGGTAGGCTTTGTTGCTGTGCTGCATGTCGGCTTTTAGGCCATAAAATCTCGGTTCATTGGGTTCAAGTGCGATGGCCCGATCGACGCGTTTCAGGGCAACGGTTGTTTCCTTCTTGGATGCCAGGGTAGTCGCCTGGTCGTAAGCTGCGTAAGCGTCGGATTTACTGCTCAGATAGGCCAATTTCTTAAAGAACCTGCTTTCGCCGGTTTCCCAGGCTTTGGGTTGCGTCGACTTAATTGTCCTATTCGACTCAATGTTCGTGGCGACCCTCTGCGCCGACGGAGGGTGGCTGGCAAATAATCCGCTGATCCAGGACGTTTCGTGTTCTTTACTCAGTTCGACGAATTTTTCCTGCAGTGAGATCGCCGCTGCAGGATCGTACCCGGCGCGCGCCATGTACTTCATACCGTAATAATCAGATTCAAGCTCTGCCTGACGTCCGTATCGTTGTGAGATCAGTTGGGATCCCAGCATGGCGGCGCCCATAATGTAGTTGGAATACTCTGAGTCGCTTGTACTGATAGCTGTTACGAGGGCGACTCCCTGTAGCAATATGTTGCGTTCCATTGATTTTGCCCCGTGACGGGCAGCTGCATGGACGATCTCGTGTCCGAGTACTGCAGCCAGCTCTGCCTCACTGTCCAGGGTTACAAGCAATCCACGATTGATTGCTATTTTTCCACCGGGAAGTGCCCAGGCGTTCGGAGTAGAGTTGTTCAGGACGACAAACTCATAAGGTAGTTCAGTGTCACTTACGGCAGCCAGGCGATCCCCGACCTGTTGGACATAAGCGGTCAGTTCGGCATCGACTTGGTACAGGCCGCCCTGGGACTGCTGTGCAGGCAGGTATTGTTCAGTGCCGATGGCAATCTCGCTTTGTCGGCTGACCAGCGCTAGCTCACTCTTACCTGTCACAGGATTGGTTGCGCAGCCACCAAGCGTTAGCAAGACAATAAATGCGAGTGCGAGGTGTGTGGTCATTGATTTTTTGCCTTTGTGTGAATAGTAATCAAGGTACAAACCTACCGTCTGATTGGGTTGGTTGCAATTGTGCCTGAATGTTAGAAAATCTTCTGAATGGCCTTCTTAAAAATAGAACAGATCCGGCGCTCAATCAGTACATATTCGCCGACCCAATATCCCGTGCGCAAAAAGACGACGCAGGCGGCGGTATCTATTGTGCTCCGTCCGGGGAAGAAAGATACGGATGCGTTGTTCATCCTGCGCGCGACAAAAGACGGTGATCCCTGGTCCGGTCATATGGCATTTCCAGGCGGGCACTATGAAGTTTCCGATGATTCTCTGCGGCACACTGCAGAAAGAGAGACCTGGGAGGAGATCGGGCTGGATTTGACAGCGACCGCGCAATACATTGGCCAGATTGATCCTGTTCGGGCAAATCCGCGAGGTCGCAACCTCGATATGATCGTCACGCCGTTCGTGTATGAGCTTACGGTTCCGGAGGTCTCCTTCAATCCAAATTATGAGGTTGCAGATGTGCTTTGGGGTTCGCTCAGGGAAATGCACGAGGGTAGCTCGCATACCATGGGTGAGTTTGTTGTCGGAGGCCAAACCGTGAATTACCCGGGTTACGCTGTTGATGATGAGATTGTCTGGGGTCTCACCTACCGGATGATAGATCTGTTCTTCACAGCGCTGGACCCCGGCTGGGTGGAACGCTAGGGATATCTGGTTGCCAGGGTGTTTGTCTAGAAATCTATTCGAAATCCTTTGCCGCTGGCGCGGATATGGCCTGCAAAGCCAGGCCCGAAGTGAGCAGGCAGCATCAGCGCACCCTCGCCGCAACAGCGTTCCAGGACATTTCGTCTTGTTTTCCTTGCTGCGTCGGGTAGCTCGCAATAGGCGCTGTTTAATTCCGGCTCAGCAACCTGAATTGGATGGTGGCAGATGTCACCCGTGAAGATACCTAGTTCACCTTTGTCTTGAACCTCGATGGTGATGCTGCCCGGCGTATGGCCTGGTGCTGGTTTGATGTTCAGCAGGTCGGCAATCAGCTCCGTGTCTCCTTCAATCAATTCTGCGAGGTGCATGATTGGGGTGACACTATCGTCAAATGTCTGATTGTTTACGGCAGCGAATGACTCGCTGCTATTTTTGTGCCGCTGTTCCAGCCAGAAGTCATGCTCGACCTTTGAGAAAATGTATTTGGCATTAGGAAAGGTAGGGACCCATTGACCGTCTTTGAGTTGAGTGTTCCAGCCAACATGGTCAACGTGAAGATGGGTGCACATGACGAAGTCTATTTCGTCCGGGCTGACCCCCGCCTTAGCAAGGTTCTGTAACCAGGGCGTATTCATTTCATGCCAATCGCGATAGGGCATACGCTGCTTATTGTTGCCGATACAGGTGTCTACAAGAATTTTGTGGTGGCTAGTCTCAATGAGCCAGGAATGCATGCTAGCGATGATTCTTCCGGTTTTTGCATCAACATGATCAGGGAACAGCCAATCGCGGTGCTCTTCAAAGTGATTGGGGTCAAAGTCAGGAAAGAAACTAGCCGGGTCAAACAAGGGGCCAATTAACTCCTCTATCCTGGTGATTTTCACATTTCCGATTTGCCATTGCATGACTGTGCACCTCTGCGTGAATTACGGTATGTTGGGGGACTTCGATCCAGTATAGAGGATCTGAATTTGTTGTCAGGAGTAAAAGATGTCGAAAAAAATTGTGGGCAAGAAAAAGGTCGCTGTTCAGTTACCCGCTGTGGCGAAACGGGTTGCACTTGAAGAACGCTACTCGCTTGAGCTTGAGTCGCTCGGTGATGTGGCCGAACTGGTAGAAGTTGATGGATCAAGCCCGGACAGTTTCCTGGCAGGCGCCAGAGATGCTGATGCGTTGCTGACTTCGTGGGGTATCAAGATTGATCAACAGATTATTGCCGGCCTGGAGAAATGCGCAGTGATCGGTGTCGGTAGTGTCGGGGTTGATATGGTTGACGTTGATGCGGCTACCGAAGCCGGTATTGTCGTCACCAATGTCCCTGATGTCTTTATTGAGGAAGTGGCCGATCACACCTTGATGTTACTACTAGCCTGCGCTCGGCGAAGTAAGCTGATGGATAAGATGGTCAATGAAGGCAAATGGTATAAGGGCCGGCCCATCCTTGAACAGATACCCAGGCTCTGGGGGCAGACGCTTGGTTTGATTTCTTTTGGAAACGTTGCCACCGCGGTGGCGCGAAGGGCGAAACCATTTGGGTTGAATGTCATTGCCTACGACCCCTATGTGACGGAACTTAAGATGACCGCAGAGGGCGTGCAGCCGGTCAACCTGCCGGAGCTCTATGAGAAAAGTGATTACATTTCCATCCACCCTGGTCTTAATGATACTTCACGAGCCATGTTGAACGATGACGCGTTTGCGGCCATGAAAAACACTGTCAGCATCATTAACTGTGGCCGTGGTCCAACCATTGATGAGGCTGCGCTGATCAGGGCGCTTCAGTCAGGGCAGGTCGCTGCAGCAGGGCTGGATGTACTCGAGAAGGAACCGCCGGAGCCTGATAATCCATTACTCCATATGGATAACGTTGTACTGTCACCACACGCCGCGTCAGCAACAGACAGGATGCGCCCGGAAACCCGGAGGCGAGCTGCTCGAGAAGTCCGGCTTGTGCTGGAGGGTAAATGGCCAATGAGTTGTGTGAACCCGGCTGTACTACCCAAGGTTGACCTGGAGCGATGGCAGCCGTATCCCATGACTCGTGGCCCTAATAGATAAGCCCTAATAGATAAGCTCTAATAGATAAGCCCTAATAGATAAGCTCTAATAGATAGACCCCAATAAATAACCCCAAATAGATAGCGAGGAGTTCGAATGCTGGTTGCAAAGGCCATTGCGGAGGTACTAAAACGGGAAAACGTAAAATTTATCATCGGCTATCCGGTGAACCCGATTATCGAGGCAGCGGCGGAAGCTGACATTCGAACCATTATCGTTCGCCAGGAACGGGTTGGCCTGCACATGGCAGATGCAGTAAGTCGCCTTAGCTCCGGCGATGACATCGGGGTATTCGTTATGCAACACGGTCCGGGCGCGGAAAATGCCTTTGGCGGCATCGCCCAGGCATACAGTGAATCTGTGCCAATTCTTGTGATGCCTGCTGGTTACCAGAGAAGGCTGGCGAATTATTTTCCAAACTTCAATTCAACCCTGAATATGCAACATGTGACTAAGTGGGCTGAACCGCTCACCATGGGGAAGGCGCTGCCGGAAGTGATGCGTCGGGCATTCTCGCAGTT
>JABJED010000455.1 GCA_018665025.1 Gammaproteobacteria bacterium | reverse complement strand
TGAAACCCAGTGTTGAACCCTGGTATTGAAATCTGATGGTTAAGCCCTGTGCCGGCGGTCAAAGAGTCCGTAATGACTCTTCAAATGCCGCCAACTGCTGGGGTTCAACCTCTGAGATCAATGGCTTTGCCTTGCTATAGCATTGCAGAGGTTGAATCTTGCCAGGATAGTTCCATCAGGAGTTCGAGGTAGGTACCTCATTAAAGGGTATACCCTTATCGACCCTAATATCCTGAGGCAATCCCAGGACTCGTTCGGCGATGATATTGGCCATGATTTCATCCGTACCACCTGCGATTCGTAAACCGGGTGAAGCCATGTAGGTTGCCTGGAACATGCCTGCCGCGTCGGACAGTTCCGGGTCCCAGATCGCGCCACCTGATTCCAGCAGGTCCAGTGCGAAAGAAGCCATGTCCTGTTGTTTTGGCGCACCAACCAGTTTGCCGATTGAGTTTTCAGGCCCAGGAATTTCGCCCCGAGACAGTGCGGTCATCGATCGATAGCCATTGAACTTAAGGCCGGACTCTTGCGCGTACCAGGTGGCAAGTTGTGCTCGAACATTCTTGTCTTTAATGGCAGGTGCATCGTCAATGTTCACCCTTGTTGCAAGATCGAAGACGGAATCGAAGTTGACACCACCGCCGCCGCCGCCGATGGAAGCACGCTCGTTCATCAGGGTAGTGAGTGCCACCTGCCAGCCTTGGCCAACAGCGCCCAGGCGTTGGGCATCGGAGACGCGGACGTCAGTGAAGTAGACCTCGTTGAAGTTCGCGCCACCGGAAATCTGTCTGATTGGCTTCACTTCGATACCTGCCGATTTCATATCGATGAAAAAGTAAGTCAGTCCCTGGTGTTTTGGCGCAGTGGGGTCGGTTCGAAGTACCAGGACACCGTAATCCGAATAGTGTGCGCCTGAAGTCCAGATTTTCTGGCCATTGATGATCCAGTCGTCGCCATCTTTTTCTGCTCTTGTGCGAAGTGCTGCGAGGTCTGAACCACCTGCAGGTTCACTAAACAGCTGACACCAGACGTCTTCGCCACTGGCTAGTTTCGGTATGTAGTTTTTATTTTGTTCGTCCGTTGCCCAGGCCATCATGGTTGGGGCGCACATACCGTGACCGATACCAAAAACACTGTCAGGTGTATCAAAATTCGATTCTTCCTGATTCCAGATCACCTGGTCAATGGCGCTTGCATCACGTCCCCCATGCTCCTTTGGCCAGCGAATACATGCCCAACCCGCATCATATTTTCGTTTCTGCCAGAGCTTGGCGCGGCCAATATAGTCCAGGCCTTTCAGTTCGTCTGGTGTCGGGATGTTTGCTGATAGCCAGGTTCTGACTTCCTCTCTAAATGTCGCTTCTACCGCTGTGTCGTTAAAATCCATGTCCTTCTCCTAAAATTTTTATCCAGCAACCGTCCTCGGTTACTAAGCTGCGCGCTGCTTTTCGATGGCTGTAATAAGTTTGTCCTGCCAGGTTGCTTCGCTTCCGATATTTGTTGCGAGCAGCTTGGAGCGCCGGTATGGAAACTGGCAATCGAATTCCCAGGTGAATCCCATACCTCCGTGGGTCTGGACGTTCTCCTTGGAAGCGTAATAGTAGGCCTGAATGGCAGAAACCCTCGCCGTGGCGGCAGCAATGGGTAGCTCATCGGCATCAGTGCTGATTGCCCAGGCGCCGTAGTAACAGTTAGATCGGGCAAGGGTGTTTTTCACATAGATGTTGGCAAGCTTGTGCTTGATAGCCTGGTAGGTGGCAATCGGGCGACCGAATGCGAACCGGCCCATGGCGTATTCTTTGGCCATGTTCAGTGCAGTATCACAGCCGCCAACCTGTTCCCAGGCAAATAACACAGCGGCGCGATTGAGTATTGATTGAACATGCGACCAGCCTTCGCCGTCATTACCCAGTAACTGTGCACCGGCAGCATTGAGGGTCAATTTTGCATGTGAGCGGCTCGGGTCAATGGTGGTGATACTTTCACGAGAAACCCCATCCTGGTCGAGGTCCACTATATACAGGCTCGCGCCATCTCCTTTATCCGATGTTGCGACCACAATCGCGAAGTTTGCGATATCTCCATCGGCCACTGGAATCTTTACCCCGGTGATTGATGAGCTGTCTGCTTTTGTTGTCAGTGATGCCGCGCTGGTCTGTCCTGCAGATTCGCCAAGGGCGAAACAACCGATAGAGGTCCCGGCAGCCAGGCCGGGCAAATAAGCCTGCTTTTGTTCTTCTGAACCGGCAGCCAGGATTGCCTCCGTTGCCAGGTAAACAGAAGAAGAAAAGGGGATGGGTGCAAGGGCGCGACCGAGTTCTTCCGCGATTACAGATAATTCAAGATAAGAAAGACCAAGTCCTTCATATTCTTCCGGAATGACAGTAGCAGTCCATCCCATCTCGGCAACCTTCTTCCAGAGGTCAGCATCATATGGCTCATCTCCATCGAGGACTCTTCTGACGACTGCCATGGAACAGTTGCTGGCCAGAAAGCCCTGAGCCTGTTCACGTAGCATG
>JABJED010000454.1 GCA_018665025.1 Gammaproteobacteria bacterium | reverse complement strand
AGTAAAGCCAGAGAGAAAATCAATCCTAATCAAGAATTAGTAGGGCTAGGTTTTGCGAACCTGGGTTCATCACTGGTGGGGGGGTTTCCCGTTGCAGGCAGCTTTGCACGTTCAATTGTTAACTTTTCCTCTGGGTCTGTTTCCCCTGTCGCGTCGCTTGTCACGGCGTTTCTGGTGATGATTACTATTCTTTTATTTGCCACGTTGTTCTTTCACCTACCCAAAGGGGTGCTATCGGCCATTATTGTGATCTCGGCTTGGCAGCTCATCGATTTTCAAGCGGTTCGAAAAATTTTCAGTTTTAACGGCACTGATGCCGTGACCTTTATCTTTACCTTTCTGGCGGTACTTAGCCTGGGCGTCGAGTCTGGCGTATTGATGGGTATTGCAATTTCATTCGTGCTGTTGATCCGCAGCAGCAGTAAGCCGCACATTGCAGTTGTTGGCAGAGTCGGTGATTCAGAGCACTTCAGGAATGTTGAACGCTATGACGTGAGAACCTCTCCGAAGTTGCTCGCGCTCAGGGTTGATGAAAGCCTTTACTTTGTTAACACCCGTTTCATTGAAACGTTTATTCTTAACCACGTCGCAGATCGACGGGAGGTTGAACATGTTTTGCTTATTTGCACGTCGATTAACTTCATCGATACCAGCGGGCTTGAAATGCTGGAAGAATTGTCCGAAAACCTGTCTGAAGTTGGAGTCACTCTGCATATGGCGGAGGTCAAGGGGCCAGTCATGGACAAGCTGAAGGAAACAGGTTTTTATAGGAACATGAGGGGTCAGATTTTTTTCACAACAGATATTGCGATGAAAGAACTGGCAGGTATTTAGCGAGTAGATGAGGAATTGAACATGCATACGGAAATGATTGACTACCAGGACGGCGATACTCAACTTGAAGGCTATGTTGCTTGGGATAACAGTATTTCGGGGGCAAGACCCGCTGTGCTGGTAGCGCATGATTGGACCGGCCGCCGTGACTTTGCAAAGAGTAAAGCAGAAGAAATGGCGAGTCTGGGTTATGTTGGCTTTGCGCTCGATATGTACGGCAAGGGCGTGTTTGGTGCTGACGGCGATGTAGAAGGGAACTCTGCGTTGATGAATCCGCTCGCCGGAGACAGGGCAGCGCTGCGTGCTCGGGTGGCTGCTGCACTGGCGGCGGTTCGCTCTATTGACGTGGTGGACGGTTCAAAGGTTAGTGCCATGGGTTATTGTTTCGGCGGCATGTGTGTGCTTGAACTGGCACGAGCAGGTGCCGATGTTGGAGGGGTAATCAGCATTCATGGGATATTCTCTGCTGGTGATGTGTCTAATGAAAAAATAACCACCAAAATCCTTTGCCTTCATGGACAGGATGATCCGATGGTGCCGCCTGAGCAGGTGCTGGAATTTGAAAATGAAATGAGTGCCGCAGATGCCGATTGGCAGGTACACGCCTATGGCGGAACCATGCACGCCTTTACCAACCCCGCGGCCAATAATCCGGGCTTTGGTACAGTTTATAATCCAGATGCAGACCGACGCGCGACTCAATCCATCAAGAACTTCTTTGAAGAAGTGTTCGAGTAATTATTATGAGTAGAGTTTCTAATACTGGGAGTTCCTATGAGTAGAGTTTCTAATGCTGGGAGTTCCTATGAGTAGAGTTAGATTAAAAGAAGACCACGAGTTATCCCCCAAAGTTAAGGCGGTGGTGCAAGATCTGGATGCCAAGGGTGTCGATACTGCTAACCTGCGAGGTTTTGCCCATTGTCAGGAAATGTTTGACAGTTACTTTCAGTTCTATGGGCCCGCACGAAAGGGCAGAGCTGTAGAGGAAGAACTGATTGAACTGGTGCGCTTAAAAGTCGCGCGCCATAACGACTGCTTTACCTGACTTAATGTACGGCTTCTGCAGGGTGCAGAACATGACTTAAGTGAAGATAAAATCTCGCAACTGGATGAAGAGACTAATACGTTTACAGATCGCGAACGTGTTGCTCTTGAGTATGCCGATAAACTGGCGCTGGATCACCACAACATTGACGATGCTTTCTTTGATCGGCTCCATGAACATTTCAGTGATGAACAGGTCATCGAACTCGGCATGATGATTGGGCAGTTTATCGGTTTTGGGCGACTGTTGGCGGTTCTGGATCTAGAGCCCAAGTTCTGTTCGGTTGACGGTGAAGCTGTTGATAGCCTGTGACAGAGGGTTGGAAATCCAGGTCCTGATGGTATTTCAGGCCAAATGAAACCAGAGTTTGATTGAAGCTGAACTGGATGGTTTGACCAGAATCAAAGAAAACAGACAGTCTTGTGTTAACCTAACGAATTGATCAGGTTTTTGCCCACAGAAATGGTTCGAGTGATAACCCTAACAAGCTACCTCGTATTGGTGATGCTTTCGCCTATGCAGCTTATGGCGTGCGAAAAAATGCCCGATCGTTCTGCCAGCGTTGCAACTCAGGAAATGGGCATCAACCACGAGCAGATGACGCCCGATTGCCACAAGATGTCGGATGCTCTCAAGTCGGCCAATAGTGAACTGGCGTTTGATTGCATTCTCAGTTGTGCATCGAGTGTTTCTTCAGTATCTGACATGCTGATCGATTTTCAAAAACCACTTTTCGCGCAAGTTGAATCTGACGTGGGAATGATCAATCACGTTTTACCCCCGCACACCTCTCAATTGTTTCGTCCACCTATCGTTTAAGCAACCGAACGTCGGATCCATGTATTCGGCAACCAGGTAGTTTTCCCCGAGCAGATTCGGGATCCTTTTTAAACGATTAGGGAGATATCCCATGGCGATTGCCATAAATCCATATGCAGCATGGTTGGCTGTGATTTTTGCCTTGTATGCATACTCGCCGGTTTCTGGCGCCAAGGTTGACTCAAATTTGAGTGTGTCCGAGGCTGTGACGAAAGCAGTAAGGGACAACCCTTCTCTGGCTCAGCTGCGCGCCCGTTATGACGCGCTACAACAAATACCCTCTCAGGTGGGCACGTTACCTGACCCGATGATTGGTCTTAGTGCGATGAATTTTCCCGCGACGAACTTTCATAGGCGCCAAGAGCCGATGACTCAGGTTCAGCTAAGTTTTATGCAAAGCATTCCCTTTCCAGGGAAGTTAAGGCTGCAACGTGAGGCCGCTGAGTTTGATGCGCAGGCCGCTGGGCTGCGTGTTGAAGAACTTCGTCTGCAAATAATGGCCAATGTTAGAACTATCTGGTGGCAGGCCTTTTATCTTGATCGTGCACTGGAAACTGTCCGCAGTAATCGGAAGCTGTTTAGAGAATTCACCCAGATTGCCAGAAAGAAATACGAGACCGGAACTGGGCTGCAACAGGATGTGTTGTTGGCGCAATTAGAGTTGTCAAAGCTCATTGACCAGGAAATCAGCCTCGAATCAATGCGTGACCATCAAGGAATAACCCTGAATATTTTGATGGACCTTCCGGAACAGGGTGAGCTTGGTTTGGTCAGCGAAATGAAGCGAAACCTTGAAGAGGTCCAATCCCGGGAATATTACTTTCAGAGAGCTGAAACCCGTCCACTCCTGAAGCAGAAGATGGTGCAACTGGAGGCTGCGAACAAACGACTTAACAGCGCTGAAAAAGATCGTCTGCCGGATTTCATTCTTGGTGTTAACTACGGAGACAGGCAGGGCGACAATCCGAATGGTAGTTCTCGTGATGACCTTTTGTCTGTGATGCTAGGCGTTAAGGTTCCGATTTATGCCAGCCGTAAACAAGACAAGGCAATCGCCCAGCGTACGTCTGAAGTTCAAGGTGCTGTTTACGCATCACAAGATGTACGGGGTCAGGTAAGGGGCGCGATATCAAGGTCTTTAACTGATTACTCCAGGGCTCGGAAACAATTTGAGCTTTTTGAATCGAGCATCCTGCCACAATCAAATCTGACGGTTCAGTCGATGCTTTCCGGCTATCGCGTGAGTCAGGTTGATTTTCTCAATTTGGTCCGCGCACAAAGTACGTTGTTGAACTATGAATTACAGTACTGGCGCGCATTTGTCGAAGCCAAGCAATCCTTGGCGCGTCTTGAAGCGGCCGTGGGAGAGGTAAATATCTATGAATAAGTCGTTGATCACTTTCACACTGTTTATTTTTGTACTTGGTCTAGGCGTCGGGTATTGGATGTCGACGTCAAATCAGGACGATCGAATAAAAGTGGCTGAGCCGGAACCGATTTTTTATCGAAGCCCGATGGACCCTACTGTCACTTCGGCGGTTCCTGCGAAAGATACCATGGGGATGGACTACATCCCGGTGTATGCAAAACAAGAAACCCAGGCAGAAAGGGTGGTGTTGTTTTACCGCAATCCGATGAACCCCGAGATTACTTCACCGATCCCAGCTAAAGGTTCAATGGGGATGGACTACATCCCGGTGTATGCAGATAGGCGTCTGACGGTTGAGTCGGCGGGCACGGTAACGATCGACCCAGTCGTTGTCCAAAACATGGGCGTCCGTACCAGCACAGTACAAAGGAAAAGCTTTGCCAGAACTGTTCGCGCGTTGGGGCGCATCGACGTTAATGAGGAACGAATACTGCGGCTTCACCCAAAAGTAGAAGGCTGGGTCGAAGAAATATTCATCGATAAATCTGGAGAGATGGTGGCAGAGGACGATATTCTGCTGGGGATATATTCCCCGAAACTCGTGGCGACTCAAGAGGAATATTTACTCGCGCTTGCGGCGCAAGAGGCCGTCACTGAACTCACGATACCAGAAGTCAGAAAGGGGGCGGGACAGTTAGTTGAAAGTTCCAGGACCCGGTTGGAATTCTTTGATGTGCCAGATCATCAGATTCACGAACTGGAAGAATCTAAAAAAGTGAAAAAGAGTCTGCATATTCATTCACCAGCCGCTGGAACCGTGATTAATGTGGGCGTCCGGCGTGGGCAGTATGTAACGCCCAACACCGAGTTGTACCAGATTACAGATTTGAGTGAAGTATGGGTGTACGCGCAGGTTTATGACTACGAGTTGCCGTGGATAAAGGTGGGTGATGAAGTCGAGATGGCGCTGGCCAGTTTACCGGGGGAGGCCTTTGCCGGCGTCTTATCCTATATTTATCCTTATGCCGAAGCGAAAACACGAACAACAAAAGTACGGATTGTATTTGAGAATACGAATTTCAAGTTACGACCTGAAATGCTTGCTGACGTTAAGATTCACGCAGATTTTCAGCATGATGTTCTGGTGATACCTACTGAAGCAGTCGTGAGGTCCAGCGACGAAACACAAGTGTTTGTTGATCTAGGAGAAGGAAAGTACGAGCCACGAACAGTGCGGCTGGGTGTCTCTTCCGGCAATCAAGTCGTTGTGCTGTCAGGCCTGAAACAGTCGGAAAAGGTAGTAACGTCTGCCCAGTTTTTGATTGATTCCGAATCCAAGTTGAACGAAGCGATCTCGAAAATGTTGGCTGAAGAGGAAGCCGAAGAGTCGAACGGTACTGCGACTGATCACGCAGAAACAGGAACTCACCATCATGATTAACCGAATCATTAACCTTTCTCTGAATGACAGGGTGATGGTTCTATTGGCGGCAGTACTGTTGGCCATCGCCGGTCTGATGGCATACAGAACAACACCTCTGGATGCGATTCCTGACTTATCAGATGTGCAGGTGATTGTTTTTACGGAGTATCCTGGTCAATCCCCACAAGTTGTTGAAGATCAGGTCACCTATCCGTTGACGACGTCAATGTTGGCGGTACCGAAAACTAAAGTCGTTCGTGGTTACTCATTTTTTGGTCTGTCTTTTGTGTACATTATTTTTGATGACGATACTGACATGTATTGGGCCAGATCACGGATTCTTGAATCGCTGAACTACGTTAGTGATAGGTTGCCATCCAATGTGTCACCTACCCTGGGGCCTGATGCCACCGGGGTTGGCTGGATATACGAATACGCGCTTGTTGATCGAAGCGGTAAGCATGATCTTTCGGAGTTGCGCTCTATTCAGGATTGGTACCTTAGGTACCCACTACAGACTGTAGACGGCGTCGCGGAAGTTGCGTCGATCGGTGGATACGTTAAGCAATACCAGATTGAAGTCGATCCTAATGCGCTTACCCGATTCAATATTACGCTGGAGCAACTTAAAACGGCAGTAAAAAAATCCAATAACGATGTTGGTGGGCGTCTGATTGAGCTTGCCGAAACAGAATACATGGTGCGTGGCACAGGCTATATACAATCCCTGCAGGATGTTGAAGAAATACCTGTCGGTGCAGGCTCCGATGGCACGCCGATCAGAGTTCGTGACGTTGCGCGAGTCCAGTTTGGTCCTGAACTTCGGCGGGGTCTGGCTGATCTTGATGGTGAGGGTGAAGTGGCCGGCGGCGTTGTAGTCATGAGGTTCGGCGAAAATGCGCTTGCGACTATTCAGGGGGTACGTGCCAAGTTAGAAGCGCTTAAAAAAGGCCTGCCAGAGGGTGTCGAGATTGTGCCGGTGTATGATCGTGGCGACCTGATAGAGCGAGCTGTGGACAGTCTGACGACCTCGCTACTGCAGGAGTTGGTTATTGTCAGCATAGTCGTGTTGATATTTCTGCTTCACGTTCGATCAGCGCTCGTTGCAATGGTGACAGTGCCGCTGGGTATCCTAATGGCGTTTCTTGTGATGCGTTTCCAGGGGCTTAACGCGAATATTATGTCGTTGGGTGGTATTGCGATCACCATAGGCGCGATGGTCGATGGTGCCATTGTTATGATCGAGAATGCTCATAGTCGTCTGGCAGCGGCGACAGCCAGTAAAGGTGGCGAGCTTTCATCGGGTGAACGCTGGGCGACAATCGGGGAAAGCTGTCGTGAAGTCGGGCCGGCGTTGTTCTTTTCGTTGCTGGTGATCACCGTCTCTTTTATACCGATCTTTACGATGCAGGCGCAGGAAGGCCGGCTGTTCAGTCCGCTGGCGTTTACAGCCACTTATTCCATGGCCGCTGCTGCCATCCTTACCGTTACGCTGGTGCCTGTCTTAATGGGCTACCTTTTACGGGGGAAAATAGTCCCTGAAGCGGTTAACCCGTTGAGCAGAATGTTACATGCCGTGCATACACCCGTGTTGACGTTAGCGATTCGATTTAGGGGCATAACAGTGATGATCGCGGTTGCGCTGCTGGCGGTGACCTACTACCCCTATTCAAAATTGGGGAGCGAGTTCATGCCGCCCCTGGATGAGGGAGATATTCTTTATATGCCAACCACCTT
>JABJED010000453.1 GCA_018665025.1 Gammaproteobacteria bacterium | reverse complement strand
CCCGTGAATCCTGCGCTGATACCGAAAGCCAGGGTCTTTGTGTAGGCAAGGTGAATCCCCATGCTTTGTGCCGAGATTTCAGAGTCTCGAATAGCAGTCATTGCCCTGCCGGTCGAGGTGCGCAGCAGGTTCAGCGCCAGCAACAGGCAACCTGTCAGAATAAAAAGGCAAAGAAAATAGAAAGTGACGCTGCCGTCCAGAGAAAATGAACCAATCGAGGGAAGTTCCACCGCCATGCCGCGAAAACCACCGGTCACTGACACCCAGTGACTGAGCACCTGCTCAACGATGATGGCGAATGCCAGGGTCGCGACCGCAAGATAGATCCCGGTCATTCTTAGGGCGGGAATGCCGATAATTGCGCCAACCAGGCTTGAGAGAAGCGTGGCGCAAAGTATGGAAACTGGAAACGGCCAGCCTTGCGCCAGCAGGTAAGCATGGGTGTAAGCACCGATCGCAAGGAAGGCAGCGTGTCCAAGGCTCACCAGGCCCGTATAGCCGGTCAACAGCATTAAACCGATACCGGCAATCGCGTAGATAAATACCAGCGACAGTTCGCCGAGATAGAAATCAGATAACACCAGGGGAGACAGCAGGAGAGCGACGCCGAGAGCCCCGTACCAGAACAGCTGGCCCTGATGTTTGAACAGTTGAATGTCCTGGTTGTAATGGGTTTTTTTGATGAATCTCATCTGACCGCTAGACCTTTTTCCGCTGCATGCTGGCAAAAATACCCTGTGGCCGAATCAACAACATGGCTAAAAGAATGACGTAGGCACTGACATCGGAAAAGCCGGGGGGCAGGTAGAGCCCGGCGAACTGTTCGACGATTCCAATGATTAACCCGCCGACGATCGCTCCGGGCAGGCTGCCAAACCCGCCGACAATGGCGGCCGCAAAAGCCTTGATACCGACAAACCCCATTAGTGGATCAATGAGCGATACCGGTGCCACCAGAATGCCTGCGACGGCAGAAATTGACGCAGAAATGGCCCACACCATTGAATAGACTCGTTTCACCGGAATGCCGACATAAAACGCGGCTAGCTGGTTTTGTGACGCTGCCTGCATGGCGAGCCCAAGTCGCGTAAATCTGAAAAAGAGGTAAAGCAGCAGACACAGCGCTGCCGTGCCAAGAATGATCACCATATTTTCGTAACCAATGATCAGGCCATTCAGGTCTATAACGCCGCCTGCGTAGGGTGTACTGAGAGAGCGTGGTTCGTTGCCCCAGATCGCGCCGGCAACGGCGCGCAGGATAAAACCCAGGCCGATGGTCAACATGAGTACCGAGAAGTGTGGCTCACCAATCATCGGTCGAAGCAGTAGCCGTTCGGTCAGTGCGCCAATAATGGCCATTGTCAAAATTGTGGCCGGAAAGGCCAGGTAGAAGGGCAGTTCAAATATGTTGATATAGCTGTAGGCGAAGAACGCCCCAAGCATCATCAGGTCACCCTGGGCAAAATTGACCATTTCGGTTGCTTTGTAGATCAGGACAAAGCCAAGGGCGATCAAACCATAGACGCATCCTTGAGAGATCCCGCTGACCAGTAACTGTAGTACTTCCAAGAAATGAAAACCCCGAGCTAATGCGAACTGCAAACTATCACAGCTGTGCTTAAAACTTAAACTTTAGGCGGTATGGCTTAGCGGTTCCGATGCTGGTGGATCGCGGCGGTGATGGCAGCCATCTTGGCGCCGGCTGAATCAGCAGGTAGCGCCACAACGGCGGCGGTTTCCCTGTGGGTAACCAGCCAGGACATCAGCATGGTCGCCAATACCAGCAGCGTTAGGAACACAAATACGGTCCCCATGCCGTAGAGCGCGAGGTTGAGACCCTCGGAAACCAGTGGTGGCATGGGTTATTCCTGAATAGCAGCAAGTAGCGTGATCATCTCATAACCCTGATTTCCCGGACAAGTTGTCTGGCAATCATTTTTTTTAAAGGTTTTTCAACCACCTCTGGAGATCGAGCAATGATCTCACTATACTGCGCCCTCGCTGTGCGCTGGTAGCTCAGCTGGATAGAGCATCTGGCTACGAACCAGAAGGCCGGGGGTTCGACTCCCTCCCAGCGCACCATTTACATTTCCCGGAGAGGTGGCCGAGTGGTCGAAGGCGCTCCCCTGCTAAGGGAGTATGGGTTAATAGCCCATCGAGGGTTCGAATCCCTCCCTCTCCGCCAGAACTATTAAAGGGGCCATTGGTTCCTTTACGGGTATGGGTCGATCCAGGTCCGAGGCTGTGGTTTGAATTACAGTATTGACGATTTCACTGATGATGGGGTCCTAAAGCCAGGTTTGTTTTTGACCCTGATCGTTACTGTGTCGTCTCGCTTCCTCCT
>JABJED010000452.1 GCA_018665025.1 Gammaproteobacteria bacterium | reverse complement strand
TTAGGAATACTATGATTAGGAATACCATGCTCAGGCTAATTATCCCGTTCCTAGTGTTGCTTCCAATAGAGACTTTGGCCATTTATAAGCCTGAATATGTTGTGCTGGAAAAAACGGGTGAACTCGAGATCCGCCAGTACCCAACGTTGATCGTGGCTCGCACTCGGGTGCAGGCAGATTTTGAGGATGCCGGAAATATGGCGTTTAGGCGTCTTGCAGGATATATATTTGGAGACAATGCGGAGAAACAGAAAATATCAATGACGGCGCCGGTGATAATGGCGCCAGAGCCAGCTGGCGACGGCACCTACTGGGTCAGTTTCTTTATGCCCGAAGAGTATCAGCTCGCTGATCTTCCATCGCCCACTGATGGGTTGGTAGAAATCACCCGGGTGCCCGCGACGAAAATGGCGGTCGTTATTTATAAAGGGGGTTGGAGTGAAGGGAACTACGACAGCGCCATGGAGCGTCTGATGAGGTTACTGTCAAGCACGCGCTGGAAGGTCAGCGGGGAGCCAGTTTGGGCAAGGTACAACTCGCCTTTTCGGCCATCCTTCATGCGTACCAACGAAGTCATGGTGCCGGTCGAGTAAACGTTGCGCAGCGGTGGCTACCAGCCAGAACTGCCAGGCTCGCCTTTGATGGGTCCGACCAGGTCGGAACTTACCCAGCCCCCATAATAGCCTCCTGGTTGTGTCGAGACACGCTGCCCCCCCAAATAACAGTCAACAATTGACGGATAGAAAGCCACCCAGCGGTGAAGGATCTGAAATTCCGGGAACATATCTGTATAACGCCAGCCTGCATTTGCAGCTCCGGGCAAAGATAGTGATTCGGCAAGGCCCTTCCATTCGCAGACGGAGCGAGAGGCTCCGCCTGTCATTGGCGCGAAAACATCCTCTGGAGGGAAGTAATAGGTAGGTGCGCCGGCGGTTTCAATAACGCGCCGACCTCGTTGCGTCTCTGCGATGATTTGTGTTTTAAAACGGACAGTCATCGTGACGGGTACATCTTCTATGATAGGTGGTCTGGGAAAATCCCAAACCGAATGTTGTCCCTGTTTGGGTTCCGTCGCAAATGCTGGGCGAGATCCGCCTCTGTACTGCCAGTGGGATCGAGCATTTTCTATTTCTGGCGTTTTTCGGAGCAAAGGTACGCTCATCGTGTCACCGGGGTCCAATTTTTTGCTCCTAATCCGAGTCAAGCTAACGACAGAGATTGTCTATATGTCAGAGTGAGACTGTAACATTACTGATTGGTCGTTAAGGCCCTTAAATTTTAAGGTTCTTACGTTTTTATCGTGCGCGGCAGACGATGGTGAGGTAATTGATCCTCTCTGTCTATCTGAACGTAAAACTTCCGTAACAATTGAAAATAGGAAAGCTAATGGTAACTCGAAGACAATTTATAAAGCTTAGCTCAATCGCTGCGACATTGCCCCTGCTGAGCCAGGTCAAACTAATATCTCCGGCATCTGCCGCGGCGATCGAGAAGGTGCCGGTCGATGATCCCTCTGCAATTGCACTGAAATACGTAGAAGTTGCCAGCTCGGCCTCAAGAACGGACAAGATGGGAGTGGCTGGATCAGATCAGATATGTGGCAACTGCCTATTTTACAAAGACAGCGCAACGACAGCAATGGGTGGGTGTGCATTGTTTCAGAACCGGTTGGTAGCGGAAGAAGGCTGGTGCATGGGCTGGGTCCCTGTCGCATAACCTTATGTCAGAGAAAAGCTCAACGCTGGAAATCAGACAGGTGATGGACCGAATAGAGAATACCCTGGATTCAGGGACGTATCGCGTCGGGGACTGGCAAAAGGGCCTTGGTGTTTTAAAAAGTTTGGAGCAGGACGTAACGTCAACGTTGAGCGAGGATCTGACACGGATCAGTAACAAGCTTCACAGGCGCAATCGGTTCCCTGAAGCGCCGTTTTGGGCAGGGCTGGTCTTTGAGTCTTTTCTGCTGACGATGAGCCTTTGGGCCATGACGGCAGAAAGCATTCTGCTGCGACTAGCCTCGATCGTCTTGTTGGCATTGTGTCTGCAGCCGTTGACGAAAATTTCTACGGGGATGCTTCTTGGGGTTCGTTATTCCTACGTCTACCTTTGGTATTTTGAGCCGAGATTCAAGATGCGATTTGGGACCTACCAGCAACTGGCAAGATGGAAGAAGTTAGTTTTGCAGTTCTCAGGTAGCGTTGGAACACCGATCGCGCTCTTGATGGGTTGGTGGGTCCTGGGTGATGAACCGCTGCTATCCAAGCTATGTCTGGCTGGCGCTCTGGGGGTGGCCTTAATGCAGGTAGGAGCTTTCACTGCCGTGTGTTTAGGGTTCCGAAGGCTGGGGCCATTTCTTTTGACCAACCTGACGACACCGGCCCTTCTCGCAAAAGAGTGGAAGGAAAGGTAGTTTTTTATTTCAAACCGAGGCCACCAGATGGACTTTCAAACGCTAGTTTACGACGAAATCACACTTCCCATTGTGACCCTGTGCCAAACGCTGGTTGAGGAAGGAGAGATGGATCAGCATAACTTCTTTGCAGGTCTTTTGCCGTTAATGGCAGAGCCCGAGCGTGAGGAAATGGTGTTGGCTGCAGTGATAGAGCTCTCTAAATGCGCGTTCCTCGGCTTCCAGTTTAGCCCGGTGGTGGCGCTGCAGATCGACCAACTTCTTGAGCGATCCATTGATCTTGCTCACACGATGTCTGCGAACGATATCAACTAACAACGATCAGTTAGCAACTGTTAGTCAGCAACTGTTAGTCAGCAACTGTTAGTCAGCAACTATTACCCAGCAACTATTACCCAGCAACTATTACCCAGCAACTATTACCCAGCAACAAGGTGTCCACATTGGCCTTTGATGCGAGTGGTCATCACCAGTTAATTGTAGCGTACTGTCGCGAGGAGTCGGGCACTTTGTAAGTACCTGCGGTGTGAGTTTCGAACGGCCGTTCCATATTGACTGTTCCTTGTATTCGATGATCTGTTCCACCTTAAGGGGCGTATATCCTTTCTTTAATCCATTGTCTCGGCATCCTGCCGGGGTGGGTGTTAGGCCCACTTAATCCATCAAGCACGTTAGCTTTGAACGGTTACGCGCTATTAAATTTTTAAATCCGCATCGCCAGAGTCGGCGCGTCGTTCAAGGAGTGTGTGTGAGTAATAAGCATCTAGTCGTTAGTTTTATCGTGCTGGTAATGACTTTGTGGGTTTTTTCAGGGGAGTGGAGCAATAGCATTGTCGAGGCACAGGAATCTGCGCCAGTGGAATTCGGGGTCAGTGAAGAGATGGCCCTGGTCCGTGCGGTTCAGAGCCGGTCGGAAACCAGAACGTTGTTTCTTGACGTGAGAGGACAGACCGCTGCGAACCGAATGGTTCAGGTGAAGGCAGAAGTCGCGGGCAAAGTCGTTGAGATGCCGGGTGAAAAAGGCCTGTTCGTTAACAAGGGTGACCTGCTATGCAGGGTTGCCGTAGATGCACGCGGGGCCGAGCACACTCAGGCGTTGGCGGAACTGGAAAGTGCGAAGTTGGAGCATGATGGATTTGTTGATCTTAACAAAAAAGGGCTGCAATCCGGGACGGTGCTGGCAAAGGCAAGGGCGGCGCTCGAGCAAAGCAAAACCAGAACGGAGGATGCGCGCTTAGCGCTGGCGAAGACAGAAATTTTTGCCCCATTCAATGGGGTAGTGACCGCTCAGCCGGTAGAGGTAGGAGATTACCTCAGTCCAGGGTCCGTGTGCGTCAGCCTGATGGAAGTAGACCCAATGCTCGTGGCAGGGCAGGTCGCTGAGAAGAGTATTGGTCTTGTCAGCCTGGAAGACGAGGTGAACATTCAGCTGATTACAGGGGAGCGGTACGTCGGCCTGGTGAGTTATGTCGGGCACGCGCCGGACGATAAGATCCGCACCTACCCTGTGGAAGTGACTATAGATAATCCCGGCGCACTGATAAGAACTGGTTTGACTGCGCAGATGCAGATTCCTGTCGGTGAAGAGAAGGTGCACCTGATTTCACCGGCCAGCCTAGTCCTTGATGACGCAGGAGATGTTGGCGTGCGAATCGTTGACGGTGATAGTAGGGTCCGTTTCAAAACCGTAGAAATCGCGGACGAAAACCCTGCAGGGATATGGGTGAAGGGCCTGCCGACGGCGGTCAACCTGATTACAGTAGGTCATGAAGAAGTGTCAGAGGGACAGCTCGTAAGCATCGATTACTCACTCTTAAGCACGCTGGTGACCATCCCTTGAACTTCATTGGCGGGGCAATTGACAGAACCCGAACAGTATTATCCTTGCTCGCGGCCATCATGTTCGCCGGGATTGTTTCCTATAGTTTGATCCCTATTGAATCTGATCCCGATGTCGCGATACCGATCATTTTTGTCATGATTCCCCATGAAGGAATATCACCGGAGGATTCAGAAAGGTTGCTGACTCGCCCGATGGAACTTGAGCTTCGAACCCTTGAGGGCGTCAAAGATATCAACAGTTATTCTGCCGAGGGTAGTGCGACGCTGATCATTGAGTTTGATAGCTCTTTTGATCAGGACCAGGCAGTTTCAGACGTACGGGAAGCGGTGGATACGGCCAAGGCAAAGATCCCATCGACGGCAGAAGAGCCGATCGTTAAAGAGGTATCGGCGTCTGATTTTCCTATCATTACAATCAGTGTCGGCGGCAAGGGCATCGCTGATCGGGCACGCTATAGGATCGCAAGACAGATTAAGGACGAGATTGAAGGGATCAGCGAAGTACTGGAAGCCCGTCTGGAAGGTAACCGAGAGGAGATGCTAGAGGCAGTCATCGATCCGGCCCAACTTGAGGCCTTCGGGATAAGTAATGATGAGTTGCTGTCAGCATTCGCGAGTAACAATCGGCTTATCGCGGCAGGTTCCGTGGATACAGGCAGAGGCAGTTTTTCTGTCAAGGTGCCCAGTGTTATCGAAAATGCGAAGGACGTGCTGTCGATTCCGATTACCGCCACGTCCTTTGGGGTGATCACCCTTGAAGATGTTGTAACGCTGCGTAGAACTTTTAAAGATGCAGAGGGGTATACGCGTACGAATGGCTCCCCAGCGGTGGTTATCGAAGTAACCAAAAGACCTGGCACCAGTATCGTTAAGGTCGTGGATGAAATTAAATCTCGCGTCGATTCAATGCGAAAGGATTTCCCCACCAATGTCGAGATCAACTACATTGCCGACATGACACCAGACACGGTTGAACAAATTTCAACGCTGGAAGGTAATATTTCGACAGCAATGTTTCTTGTACTGACCGTAGTGGTGGCCACCATTGGTATCCGCTCGGGCCTTTTGGTGGCCTTCGGGATCCCTTTCTCCTTCATGTTTGCGTTTATTTTCGTCAATCTTCTGGGATTCACGTACAACTTTATGGTCATGTTTGGCATGTTGCTGGGGCTGGGGATGCTGATCGATGGTGCCATTGTCGTGGTGGAACTGGCCGATCGAAGAATGAAAACAGGGGAGTCCCCGAGGGCGGCGTATATATATGCGACCAAGCGTATGTTCCTGCCGGTGCTGGCTTCTACGGGGACAACGTTGGCAGCTTTTCTTCCGTTGATGTTCTGGCCGGGTGTGACGGGCCAGTTCATGAAATACTTGCCGGTTACCGTGTTCGCTGTGCTGATAGGTGCGGTTGTCTACGCATTGTTTTTTGCGCCTGTGCTGGGCGCGATCATCAGCAGAAAACAAACGAGTGAAGAAACGGGTTCAACCCTACTGGTCGACCAGGGGAGGTTCGACGAAATTGGTGGCGTTGTTGGGCTTTATGCCCGGATCCTTGGTTTTAGTACCAAACGACCGCTGCTCGTGATTGGCGTGACGCTTCTGACGATGTTCGGCGTTGTTCAGCTGTATAGCGTTGCCGGAAACGGGTCGCAGTTTTTCGTAGATGTCGAGCCAAGTTTCACCGGCGTCAATGTCAGCGCGCGCGGTAACTATTCGTCCGAAGAGTTACGAGATATCGTCACCGACGTTGAAAAACGCGTACTGGCCGTTGGCGATATAGAAAGTATCTATACCCGAACCGGACAGGGTGGTCTAAGTTTTGGGTCCGGCGGCACGACACCAGATCGTATAGGCAGTATGTTTATTCAGATGAGTGACCGGCGTGAACGAGTCCTTAATGGGCACGAATTAGAACAGGAATACGAAAAGGCAGTCCAAGGTGTTCCTGGTGTGCGTGCTGAGATGCGTCCCCAGCAGATGGGGCCGCCGGTTGGTAAAGAAATTCAAATTCAATTGAGTGGCCCTGATCTTGGCGCCTTGGCGCAGCAAGCCAGAAGTTTAAGTGCATATCTTAAATCTATGGATGGTCTGGTGGCGGTTGACGACACAGCACCGGTGCCGGGTATTGAATGGCAGGTTCGAGTGGATCGGGCGAAGGCCGCGATGTCAGGTGCAGACGTCTCTAGTGTAGGGGCCGCTATCCAACTGATTACCAACGGTATTCTTGTCGGCAAATACCGGCCGGATGATGCCGAGGACGAAGTTGATATTCGTGTTCGGTATCCAGAGGAATACCGCGGAGTCTCCCATCTCGACCAGTTACGTGTCAGCACCCCAGGGGGTCAAGTACCGATCTCCAGCTTCGTTGAGCGGGAAGCTAAGCCGAAAGTATCGACGATATTCCGGCAGAACGGAGACAGAGTGATGTATGTCAGAGCAAACCCTGCGCCGGGTGTTCTGGCCAACGACAAAGTAGATGAAATCCGCGGCTGGTTATCGACCCAAAAAGTGGATCCCTCGGTAAAAGTTATATTCCGCGGTGCTAACGAGGAGCAAAAAGCGGTGGTGCAGTTTATTGGTGTTGCCTTTACGCTGTCGCTCATACTCATGGGCATTCTGCTTGTCACTCAGTTCAACAGTTTCTATCAGGCGCTGCTGGTCCTTTCCGCGGTTGTGATGTCAACAGTAGGCGTGTTGTTAGGTCTCGTAATTACGGGTTATGCCTTCAGCGCCATCATGACGGGTATAGGGATTGTCGCGCTTGCCGGAATTATCGTTAACAACAATATCGTGTTGATTGATACTTTTAACTATCTTCGCCGTGAGAACCCTGGCTGGGATATGCGGCGGGTGATCATCACAACGGGATGTCAAAGACTCAGGCCTGTGTTCCTGACAACTTTCACCACAGGCTTTGGATTGCTGCCGATGGCAGCGGGCATCTCTATAGATCTCATTGGTAGGGAAGTCGAGGTTGGGGGGCCGGTCGCTTCTTATTGGGTACAGCTCGCTTCGGCGATCGTGTCAGGACTCAGCTTTGCAACGCTGCTGACCCTTATTGTCACGCCCTCGCTGTTGATGGCCCCACAGGCGACCAGGCAGGTGTTGCGGGAAGTCCAAGGCAAAATTTTCAGCTTTAAGGCGCACAACGATCAGGAAAGAGCCTTGTCCTCAGGAGTAAGGAGATCATGAGTAACCAGTCAGAGACACTCTATTACGATGGACAATGTCCACTATGCAATGCGGAGATGGCACGCCTTGGTGCCCATCAGCCCATGCATTTGAAGCTAGTCGATATACATCAGGAGGAAATGGACGAAGGCGTTAAACACCAGATGTTGAAAGTGCTTCATTTGCAGGGTGCTGACGGTACGTTCAAGATCGGGATTGAAGCGAACATCGCAGCATGGGAACACACGCGCTGGGGATGGGCGTGGCAATGGCTAAAGTGGCCAGTGGTGCGGTGGTTTGCTGGCAAGGTATACAACGCTTGGGCAGAGACTCGGTATGCGCGCTTGTATAAAAAAAAGTCGCCACTTTGAAGCGTGTAAGTTAGTGGTAAAGGGTTCACTGCGGAGGAGCGGGCTGAAGTAACTCTAGTTGCTCTCGAAGGGCCTCAGCTTCTGCAGTCAAGAAGGAATATTCCCGTATCTTGCCATTTCTCTGCGCGAGCATGGCCTCTTCAAGCTTCGCCATGTATTTTTTGCGAATTTTTTTGTCAGGGGCAGTTTTAAACAGGCTGAACATTGGGTGTTTCTCTTAGTATTTAAGGTTTTACGAATCGCGCGGGAAAGCGGATCATTACTGCAGGTAAGCGCAGTCTTTCTGACGTACACGTACCCGCTCCGCGAACCTGTCGAGACATTCGATGTCAGCTTAAACTGAGTCGATCAACGATAAAATTATCGCGTCATCGTTGATCGGGAGTCTATTTGGCATCACCGATGCTGATACAATAGGGGGCATATAACTCCCGCAAGCATTCCGCTCGCCGCGTAAAAAGCCTCGGTGCGTAGCCCTAAGGTCGTTGTGCCGGTGGTTGCTCAAGCGATTAACTAGGTTAGGTTTCCTTCTCTTATGAATCTGAAAAAAGTCTTATGAACCCGAAAAAAAGTCTTATGAATCTGAAAAAATCCAGTGCCTGGTCCGAGCAAGAAGTTTGCTCATTTTTGGCAACTTCCAAAATCCCCTTGCGTATAGCGACGACGACCGGTAGTTATCCGACCTTGTGCTCGGTCTGGTATATGTTTGATGAACCACGGGGTGATCTGCTCTGCGTATCACATGAGAACAGCCAATTGGTTTCTGATCTTATGGCTAACCAAAAATGTTCTTTTGAGATTGCGCCGAACGAGCCGCCCTATTGTGGTGTCAGAGGGAAAGCGATGGTTACTCTTTCTAAGGATTATGCGCTGGAAACGCTTACCACGGTAATTCCACGTTACCTGGGTGACGCAGAAAGTCGCCTGGCAAAGTGGCTTATTGGTCGCAGCCATGAAGAGTACGTCATTAGACTAAGACCGGTTCAAATGACCTCTTGGGATTACAGCGAAAGAATGAGCTAGTCGGTCACTTGACCTCAGCTTACGCTGCGGCAGTTCCCGGGAGTAAACAAAGGTTAAAAGTGGTGCATCCTGATGTATGGAAGTGACTGGTACCCCCCATTTAGGGTCACGGTAAAGCCGTTGTTGGGGGGAGCCCTAAGCTTAGCTATTGAGCGCTTAAGGCAGGTTCAGCCGCGAACTCTGGGTCAGGCTCTATCATCAAGTCTGGGTTGGACGGTTCAATCAATTGCAGAACCATGCCTTCTGCCAGGGGACGTGTGCATTCACCGGTGCAAGTGACTCCATTAGCCGCGTCATTGAGGAACTGAACTTGAACCAAGGTGTCGATCATTATTGTTGACCCATCAACATCATTACATTGAAACGTTTGGTTAGCGACGCCTAGTAAACGATCTATTTGCCGCTCATCTTCGTTCCGCATGCTCGCGAGAAGCAGGGTAGTCAGGTATTGGTCGAACGCATTTGTTGACACGCCGGTGCCATCGCTCGGATTCATTTCGATAGCAATATCCAGCAAGAAAGCGAGACTCTGTTCCTTTGATGCCTGTGTCTTGGCTAGCGCTAAGAGCCGGTCCTGATTAAAACGCTGGTCGAGGATAGGAATTATAACAGGGCTTTTCGATCGAAAGTCTGAGTATCGAACCAGAACGATTGGCTGCTTGTTTGATGAAAGATTGGGGCTGTATGACGAGTAGTGGTTAAACGCTACCAAGTTTTGTTGTTGTTTGTGGTGATTGGCTGACTTGGTGATGAGCGATTAGCCAATGTGCTTTTCTGTTGGCGTAAGGAGCAATGCGCTGCCGTGGTTTCAACCATCAGGTAGCGGCAAAGAGATCGTTTTGCGGCCCTGGCCCCGGCCTTTGCCGGTGCACAGCATCAGGGGACACGCGTTGCCTCAGATGCGCCAGAATGGTTTGAATCGCGTCCGGATCGGTGACATCTGCGATCACCCGCAGGGTGGTCTACGTGATAACTCCGTTCGACTGCTAGCCGCTGGTTACATGCTGTCGAACAACAGTTTTACAGATATCAGTCATCCAGGAATAGGGATGCCCTGCCGTAATGTTCGGACGCCAGTCGAGCTTGCAAAACAGATACAAATATAAGCAATTATTTACATTTAAAGACCTATACTCTTTTGGTCAAAGTTGCTTTTTCTTTTTACTAGCGCTGTTTTTACGGGATGGGTATGAGATTAAGAAGATTGTACGTCGGATTGGTCGTCTGTAGTTTGACCGCGGTCGTGCACGCGCAAAGCACCAGGCCTTTCCCTATCAGCGATAATGATTTTTATTCGACTCCGTCTGGTGCCGAAGTAGCGCTTGGAAGAGCGCTGTTTTTCGATAAAATCATCAGTGGTAACGGCAACATTTCATGCGCTACCTGTCATCACCCTTTGGCCGGGACAGGAGATGGTTTGTCGCTTTCTATTGGTGAAGGCGGGAAAGGTCTAGGCCTTGCTCGTGATACCGGCAGTGGTGTTGATGCTGTTCAAGGGCGTATCCCGCGTCATACTCCGCATGTTTTTAATCTGGCTGCGAAAGAATTTTCTGTCATGTTTCATGATGGAAGATTGTCTGTAGACGATTTAGAGGCCTCAGGTTTCAACTCCCCAGCAGGTGACCAGCTACCTCTAGGGCTTGATAGCGTGCTGGCTGCGCAGGCCATGTTTCCGGTAACCTCGTCCACAGAAATGGCGGGTCAAGCGGGCGAAAACCCCGTGGCGAATGCGGCTTTCGAGGGAAGGTTGGCTGGTGAAAATGGCGTTTGGGACCTTTTGGCGCAGCGGCTACGCGCAATTCCCGAATATGTTGTGATGTTTCGGGATGCTTATCCAGAGCAGATAAGCACGGCTGACGATATTCAATTTAAAGATGCGGCCAACGCCATTGCCTCATTTGAAGGCGCTGCCGGGCGTGCCGACAACAGTCGTTTTGATCAGTTCCTGCGTGGCGATAGTCAAGCGTTGAGTGGAAGCGAAATGAAAGGAATGAAATTATTCTACGACAAAGCAAACTGTAGCAGCTGTCACAGTGGTAAGTTTCAAACGGACCATGGTTTTCATGCGATTGCCATGCCGCAGATTGGTCCCGGCAAGGGACATAACTCTGAAGGCTATGACGATGGTCGCGATGATTTTGGTCGAGAAGCCGTCACCGGCGATGCAGATGACAGATTTAGATTTCTTACGCCGAGTTTACGTAATGTTGCTCTAACGGCGCCGTACGGGCATGCCGGTGCTTTTGATACTTTAGAAGCAGTCGTTCGCCATCATCTAAACCCAGAGGAAAGCCTACTTGGCTATGACGGGAGTCAGGTGCGCCTGCCGTCACGCGCGGACTTGGATGGACAAGATTTTGTCGTGATGAACGACTACTGGCGTGTATCGCAAATCGGGCACCGTAATGAGTTAGCCCCTGTTTTTATAAACGAAAAAGATTTTGGTCACCTAATGAGTTTTCTGCATGCCTTAACGGATAACGGTTTTCTGGATGATCGACGAAACATGCCAAGCAGTGTACCCAGTGGTTTGACGATGGCAGACTAGTATTAGAGGATTGAGGAGGATAGGAATTATAACAGGGCTTTCGATCGAAAGTCTGAGTATCGAATCAGATTGGTTGTCTGGTTGGTTCCTGATTAATTTCTGAAGTTCGGGCTCCAATACTTGTTTTCCTCATTAGCGTCAGCGCACATGGATCTTAAACAATAATAGTCGTCAGTAAATGTGTAGAACGTCGGCGAGACGTGAGTGACGCCTAGTTACGCTAATTGCCCGGGTGCGGCCATTGTTCTGGTCAACCTAAACAGGACACTTTCATTTGAGATATTTCAAACTTCACGGGTGACATATCGTCATTGCTCGAATGAAGCCTTTCCTGGTTGTAATACCTCATATAAGCGGTCACAGCTTCTTCTTTAAACTATTTCGGGTACTGCTTGTAATTGCGTTTTTGCGTCATAATTAACACCTTTATGATTAACTATATTGTCTCTCATGAAAGTGTCTTGTTCCATTAGACCAGAACACGGCACAGGGGCGCTTGAGGCCATTGTCTTTTGGCCAATAGGGACCATTTAGAATCGTTCGTGACTATGTTTGGGCTATCTCGGGGCTCTGCGTGGGGCGACAAGACGAACGGCTACGGAGAATATACTGCGGGATTGAAAAAATTGAAAAAGCTGGTTTTTGAGAGACCGCCTGCTTAAAGCCGGGAACTCAACTCAGAGTGTACTCATCACAAAACCCAGGCCGAAGGCGCTAAAGCTGAAGGCCTACGAAAGTCGATGAATCTCTGGTCTTCGACACCAGAGACAAACCAGCTACGTTAATAACAGCCTCTCAAACAAGGCATTAAAACTTCCTGCTTGAGACATCGTTGTTCTTTTATTTGCGTTTACTAATGTCTGCATGTCGCCACGCCATGGCATCTACGCGCTCCATGGCAATGCTATAACCGTGGTCGTAGAGCCGCGTTAATGCATCGCGTAACTCTGGTCGAGCATCCACACCGCTATAAACGCCGTGTTCAAAGCGAATAATGGATGGCTGGTATCGTTCTAAATCCAGTGATGCCAAAATTTCGAAGTCGTACCCTTCCGTGTCAATTTGCAATAAATCCAAGTGGGGTACCTGTGCTCCTTCCAGTATAGCCATCAACGATTTTGCGGGTACTTCTACGGCCACCATGTCATCTGCGGTTAGCCCCGAACGTTTGCTTGTTAGCTCGTGGCGGTCAGCGCTAAAGGACGCGATGCCCGATAGCGCGCCAGCGGTTTCAGGATTTGGGCGATACAGGGTGACTTGGTCAAGCTCGCTATGAACGGCTAGGTTAAGTGCGCTAATTTGGGAGTGATTTTGGTAGGTTTGTTGTAGTTTCTGAAACACATCCGGTAGCGGTTCTACTACTATGCCGGATAGACGATTGGCAGTGACAAAGCCGTGAATAGGGTCGTGGGATACACCATCGTTGGCGCCAATTTGAACGAAGAAAAAACCTTGACCATCACGTTTAGTGACATTGAGTCGGCGTTGCATCAACGCGTCAAAGCTCTCCGACTTAGCGGTGCGCTCGATCACTAAACCCATGCTAGTTAGCCAGGTGCCTAGGCGGCGGCGTAGCGTTTTTCGGTAGAATGAAAAACCGGTTCCAAAATCAGCCATAGATGTCTCGTTAAGGGCTAGGGTGCAATTTGATTTATTCTGGCTATCCCGGCGAACGATTGAATAGGAACAGAGATTAGACCATCTTTGAAAGTGACGTTAGCAGGATTACTGCAGATTCCGCACTTTTTTCCCGAGGGGGCCATTTACATGCTGAAAGTACCATCAGGTTCACTAAATTTAGCATCTTCGAGCGCAGTAGTCGCAGTATGACAATTAGAACTACTCTGGGTCAGAAACTAAGGGCCCTGATCCCTTGCTTCAGTTCGTGCTGACACTTGGTCCCGCCTCCAATTTCACACCAGGTTGGTCTTTCTCGCTCAGCGGGTAGAAACGGGTAATTCCAGTGTGCCGCCAAAGAGCGTCTGGGTCGCCACATCAACACCGTCCTGTTCAGCCCAGGGTCCTGCGCGATTTCTATGGGCATGGAACTTCGGAAAATCTGAAGAAGAGATATCCAGTCGAACTCGAGAGCCTTCCGACACTCGCCATTCGATCGGCCACATATCGATCTTCAGTGTTATCGACTCCCCAGGCTTATATTCCCGGAGATTAAAGCCACCGTCCCGGTACGCGAGAGAAGTGATATTGTCTCTGATGTTAACTGCGCTGCCATCGGGGAAAACCTCTATCAGTTTTGCAGTAAAAGCCGTATCTGGAGCGCTGGAAGAAATTTCCAGATTTACGCTGATCTGACCGGCAATCAGCATCGACGATTCGAAGGGTGAAGTAACAAAAGTTAAAACGTCCTGTCGCACACACAAACCATCCTGTAGAACGTTGGCAGGTGACGCGCCCTCGAAGCCGGGCAAAATGAAGGCAAGCATACCTGCGCCACCCTTCGTTGGTACCGGATCAAGTGGATCATACTGATAGCTGACCGGTTCGCTCAAAACCTGCTCAAGCGCTAGTTCACCGCCATCGCAACCGGACGAATCGAACAACTTGTTCAAGCTAAAGGTTTGTTTGGCAACCGGTCCCGGCCATTCCTCGTAGTAGTGCCAGTCATTCTCGCCCATCGTGAAGGCGTAAAGCCCTGCCGGGTTCTCAAGGGGTTTTCCTTTCAGGTGGTGCTCGAGCCAGGGCAGCATCTCTTTCCACTGGAACAAACCTCCTTCTGCATTCTCAATCTCGAATGCTTCACCGCTGCCACCCGAATGTGTCCAGGGTCCAAGTACAAACCGGCTGTTGCTCCGTGTAGCCAGTTTCTTCCAGTCGGCCATCTGCCCACCAAAGAAAACGTCATACCAGCCACTCACCATCAGAATTGGCACCTCAATTCTTTCTGGCACCTCGGCGATCAATAGGGAATCGGGATTATTGAAGAAAGATTTTTGCGCCCGCTCGATATCTATCATGTCCTGGTACCAGGGCATCGGCAGACCAAACACCTCGGTATCCACCTTGTTATGTGGCAGGTACCTGATTGCCTTCTGGTAGTCACCACCTGCATCGTCAACATCACTGTTGGTGCCCCTCATCATGCTGGCCCAGGCAGTAAACGTTTCATGCCGGAACATGCCGTTGCTGTAAAGTACATCCGACAGGTCTGTTGTGTATACGGCTGGAACCAGGGTCTTCACTTCTTTCGGCAATCCTGAGGCGGCCACGGCGTATTGCACCGAAGCGAGATAGCTCGGGCCAACCATTGCAATATTTCCGTCCTGAAACGTTTGCCCAACAAGCCAGTTTATCGTGTCCCTGCCATCCCGGACTTCATTCACCATCGGGCTCCACTCACCTTCCGATTCGCCCTGCCCGCGAACATCCTGAAGCACGCAGGCATAACCGTAACGAACAAAGCGGCCACAAAGCGTGTCTCGCATGACAGTGGAGAATCGAGCATAGGGATTTCTGACCAGTACCGCTGGAAACGGACCCTCGCCCTTAGGCAGCATCACAGTAGCAAAGAGTTTCACGCCATCCTGCATAGCAATGCGCTCTTCCTGAGTTTCCCCCGCTGCCGCAGTAAATGATGGCAGCTCTTCATTCATACGCGTGAACTCGTGCCTGCCGAGGTAGGCACCACAGGCGCAGACGGCCAATAGCAGGGCTACAAGGCCCGCCAGCTTTAGAAATTTCACAAGAAGCCTACCAAGGACAAGACGTAGAGGGACAACTATATCTCAATCGCACAGCCCAGATCTGCCTTTTGGTCTTATTTGGCTTAAGGGTCATATGTTCGTTGCTATTGCATTAGATGCATTAGAAGTTCCCTCACCCTAATTAGATCTCATCGTCGTTTTTGACGTTTTTTCAGAGATAACTACTGCTTTGCGAATAAATAGTGAGCGACGTGCCATTCCTTTCCTTCTGCGTAAGCGAAAAGTTCCTGGCAGGCCATGACGAACATTCTCCATCGATTAAATTGGATATCTTCAGAGGCAGGATTGCCGGAATGAGCAATAGCCTTCAACGCCTCAGGTTTCGTTTGATCTAGATTTTTTAGCCACTCGGCACAGGTTCTCGCGTAGTGCAGTCCATTTACTTCCCAGGCCTTCTCTTGGCTCAAATGCTCGTTGAAGTGCGATGGCAAGTCGAACGAAGGCATCACCCCTCCTGTAAAGAAATGTTTAGCCATCCAGTCGTCCTTCGAATCAGCCTCAAAAAAATAAGGCATATCTCGGTGACAAAAGATGTGGAAAAACAGTTTTCCGTCTTGTTTTAACCATTCGGAGATTTGCTGGAACAGCATTCGATAATTACGCATGTGCTCAAACATCTCTATCGACATGACACGGTCAAATCGCTCATTTGTGCTGAAATCATTCATGTCGGCTGTTATCACACGAAGATTTTTCAGGTCTCGCTTCGAAGCTTCTGTCTCTATGTATGCTCGTTGCGTTGCAGAGTTACTAACGGCAGAAATCTGACTGGAAGGATAATGCTCTGCCAGGTAAAGCGACAACGAACCCCAACCACAGCCCAACTCAAGAATACTCTGTCCGTCTTCCAGTTCGGCCCTTGAACAACAAAGCGCCAGCATGTTTTCTTCTGCTTCGTTCAGCGCCGCTCTTTCATCATCAAAAGAAGCACAACTGTACTTCATCCGTGAACCAAGCATCAGTTGAAAAAAACCTGTTGGAACCTCGTAGTGCTGCTGATTTGCATCCCCGGTATTTATTGCTACCGGACCCTGACACATTTCTTTAATCAACTCAGCTTTACCCTCTGGCGTTCGGCGCGCCCTATCTTGCAGAAGCCTTTTCTTGAGTAACCTCCGAATCGCAAGGCGAACGATCGTATCGGGCACATAACCTTGCTCCGCTAAAGCTATAGCCATACTCATGCTAATTCACGTCCGCTTTCAGTTTTCTGAAACTGCATATGAACACAACCGATAGCGCTTTCTAAAAACCCTCCTTCACAGTAACAAAGATAGTAATCCCACATTCTAAGAAACGTATCGCCACGACCTAAATCTTTAATTTCATTTAAGTTTTCTTCAAATTTCAAACGCCATCTCAGCATGGTTTCAGCATAATGTTGAGTCATATCTTCTACCCCGAAAGGTCTCAGATTGGCCTGCTGACTCTCGCCCATTAGCAATTCAACCGAAGGTAGCGCACCGCCCGGGAAAATATACCGCTGTATAAAGTCCACAGAGTTTTTTGCGCTCTCAAACCGGTCTTCCGAAATAGTTATCGCCTGAATCAGCATCGAGCCCCCTGGTTTTAATAATTGGCTGCACGCTCTGAAAAAAGTGGGCATATACTCAAGCCCGACTGCTTCAATCATCTCGATCGAAACAATTTTTCCGTACTGGCCTTTAATCGATCTATAATCTTTTTTGAGTACAGTGACTTGTTGTTCGAGCGATCTGTCTCTAACCGCTTTAACCACATGCTCATACTGTTCATCCGATATGGTTGTTGTTGTAATCTTGCAGCCATAATGGGTCGCAGCATGGAGGGCAAAAGATCCCCACCCAGTTCCTATTTCAAGCACCTCATCCTCTGGCTTCAGTTCAAGCTTTCGACAAATACGGTCGACTTTTTGGAAGGAGGCCTCTTCCATTGTGTCCCTGAAATCACAAAAATAACCCGATGAATATGTCAGGCTGGGGTCAAGAAATAATTGGAAAAAGTCATTGCCAAGATCATAGTGCGCGGATATATTTTCTTTGCTCTGCGACAAGGTATCGCGATGCATTCTGTGAAATAAACTGTGTAGCGGCCGTTTTATCATTGACGCCTTGGTATTGAAATCTTCCAGTTCCTTCCGGTTACGCAGAAAGATGCGTATTAGCCCGGTCAGGTTGTCAGTAGACCAGTAACCCAACATATAGGCTTCAGCCGCGCCAATAGGCCCACCCAGGAGAAGCTTTGAGTAAGCACGCTTGTCGTGAATGATAAGCGACACCCTCATACCTTTACTGCCGAACTTCCGCTCGTCGCTGCCATCTACGATCAATAATTGCCCATCGCTAATTCGTTTAAGAAAATTAAAAACAGACATTTTGAACAAAGCACTTCCAAAATGAGTCGCAGCATTATTACGCAATAGGTCCAAAGAGCTCATGCTTTTCCTTCTATCTTCCCAGGGTGACTAAAAATAGGCACCCGTTTCATCCACAGCCTAAGCGCCTGGTAGTAAATGGACATTAGTGTACTGAGGGCCATCATCGGGAAGCGCCCCATCATTTTATGCAGAGCATTTTTCGTTAACAGTTGTTCGTTAAGTTGCATAGTCACTGAAAATATTTTTTTACCCTGTTGATCGACGTTTATGCTCACGGTGAGTTTCTTACCCGGGACATTCACAGCCCACCCGTAACACAAATCTATTGGCATAAAAGGTGACACATGAAAGTTTTTCTTAGAGGTCATCGGAGAATCGGCCAGCGCCAATACATAGACATGACGTTCGTTCCATGGGGTGTTGTGCACTTCCCCGATCACGTATTCCAAAACATCATTTTCAAAACAATAGAACAAGGCGAGCGGGTTCATTGTCATTCCACAAGATCGCCAGTTGGCGAGTAGATAGACTTTCCCTCGAAACACTTCACCTGTCTTTTGTAAAACACGAAGGCACACTTCCTCATAGAGTGACCGTTCCGAAGGCAGAAAATCCTGACGATAGAAGCTGAGCAAATTCGGCTTCTCGACACTTACAAAAGGACTTATATCTGCAATATTCTGAATATTTTCAATGTCGGCAAAAACGCAAGCATGATCGTATTTGAAGGTGTGTCTGACCGGACTCATCCGATTGTGAAACAGTTCACCTCTATAGAGAGCGCTTTCCATTCTAAAGCCCCACCCTAAATTTTTTGCAAACATCGAGAGCACTCACCACACCGTCCTCGTGAAAACCATAGCGCCAATAAGCCCCACAATAGTGTGTCCTGTTCACTCCGGATATCTCAGCGTGCCTGTCTTGAGATTCGATCATCTGTTGATTCAAAACGGGATGATCATAACGGGCAGTCCTCAAAATTTTGGTAGGATCGATTTTGCCCTCATCGTTAAGTGTAACCAGCACGTCCTTGTTACTTTCAATGCCTGCCAGAATGTTCATGTTGTATGTCAGTGTCGCTTTTTCTTTTTGCAATCCAGCGTCGTAGTTCCAACTGGCCCAAGCGAGCTTTCGTTTCGGCAGCAGACTGCTATCGGTATGTAATGTCACTTCATTTGAGCAGTAACGCATGGGTGACAGGACTTCTAGTTCCGCAAGAGAAGGGTCTCCAAGCAGCCCCAGTGCTTGATCGCTGTGCACCGCAATGATTACCTCGTCATACCGATGCTCTTGACCTTTTGATCTGACCAAAACATGCTCGGCTGCCCGCTCGATTCGATCAACGGGCGAACCGAGTTTCACCTCTCCGATCTGTGATTGCATGGCTTTCACATAGCTGTGGGAACCGCCTGTTACCACACGCCACTGAGGCCTGTTTTTCAAGTCAACCAAACCGTGATTGACAAAAAATTGCGCAAGAGAACGGATTGGAAAATGGATCACGTCGGCATCTCCCGTCGACCATATTGCTGCGGTCATAGGAATAAGATAATCCTCCCGAAAAGCCGTGCCGTAATGCTCATCAGACAGGTACTCTCCGAGACTGCGACGGTCATCACTGCCGATTGCAGACACCGTTCTGTTGAAACGCAGAATATCTCGTAACATCCCGAGAAATTTGACGTTAACCAGGTTGCTACGCTGTGCAAACAGCGCATTTACATTGTGTCCGTTATATTCCAGCCCTGGCCTTTTTACTGAGAAGCTCATCTCTGTAGGCCGCCCAGAGCACCCTAGCTTTTCAAGTAGGCGAATGAAATTGGGGTAGGTTCGGTCGTTGTAGACAATGAAGCCCGTATCTACTGCTAACGTTTTTCCTGCAAGCTCAATGAGATGGGTATGGGTGTGCCCGCCAAGGTAGTCGTTGGCTTCGTAGACTGTCACCTGATGTTTTTGGGCCAACAGGTAAGCTGACGTCAGACCTGAAATGCCTGACCCTATAACCGCGATTTTTGCCATAAAACAAGTTTGGAGATTTCAATGACGTATCGCATATACGAAGCCGTTCGCGTTATAGATCATTCTTCACCCAAGCCCTTTTTAGCATCCAAGCTTTTCAGCACGTCACCGTCTGTGAACTTATTTCTGACGCTGCCCAGGTTTTAGCCCAAGGCCAACGGCCTGGATCTAATGACTTAAAGGCGGTCTGGTCAATCTGTTAGGCGACATATACGTTGGGTAGGGGTGATGTTGCCGTGTATATCCAGGCGCATTTTATAATTGAACGGCAGTCGCAAAATTAGACGTCGGTGGTTGTGCTTCGATGTGATCCAGGTTCTTCTGAATGATATCTGGATCAGTGGGCGCCCAATAAACGTTTTCACCGTAGCTTCATGGGTTAGCGTTCCCTGCTACAGCGACAGCCAATTGTGTAAAAGCCTTTATCCATTTAACGGTCATCGCCAAGTCAACAGCATCTGGCCACTGGTCATCCGGATGGTGAAATAGTCCATTTCCACCGAGGATAGAAATATACCGGCCCTGACCATCGTAGACGTTACGCGCCTCTCCCAAGGGGCGCTGCCCAATGGGCGTTACGGCACCTGGCGTCAAACCATGTTCTCTTAGCCAAGGGTCGAGGCTTGTAACAGCTGCGTCATCGGAATATTGGAGCCTGACCTGAGAGCCGAATTTCGCGGCGAAATTGGCCCCGAGGTGCATCCAGATGTGAGCATCCTGAATCAATCCGGCGTTATTGTGCAGGAACAAGTCCAGCCCTGTGTGGCCTAGCTCATGACCGGTATTTGCAGTGAAGATGACATCTCTTTTTGGCGCCGCCGCTTTGACTGCGCGCATGATTTCCAGAAAACACGCGATACCGCCGCCGCGTTCAGAGGCATTCGCCCACCAACCACTACGAGGCGTCATAACAACAATGGGGTCGAGGTCGGGTTTACTGCCTTCAATCCTGGCTTCTACATTTCTTGCGGTTGCTTTGACATATTCACACTGAAGCACAAGGCTGGCTTCCATCCCTGACTTTATCGCAGATTGGATGTCTGCCCAGTGCTTGTTTGCCACCTGCAACACCGGTGGCCCAAAAGGGGAGGTAAAGTCCTCGGCGTTAAGTAATGCCACACCATCTTTTGGTAGCCGGCTATCCGTGACGACAACAATTGCTTTGTGTTGCCCTTCTTTTCTCGCTGCATGGATAAGGAGCCCGTTAGGAGCAGAGGCAAATGGCAAAGACATGCTAACGCCGATATCAGCATTGCTGCCGAGTTCACCGATGCTGCCCGTGATGGCGCTCTCGTTAGTGTAGTGGCAGTCGTAAAGTGGCACGCCTGGGATTGTAGAACCAACTAACGACAATTGGGTGGTGATGGGCTGCAAACGCTGAAACTCAAACGCTGTGTCAGTAGCGACTACATCTAGCATCTCAATCCTGTGCATCAGCCAGTCTGCACTCTGATTATCAACATTGGTACCGGTGCGGTGAATACCCTGACCGGCATACTCGCTGATGATTTCAGCGATTATACTTTGCATAGTGCTTTCCTCGGCTAGCAGTCGGAACTTCATAGGGAATAAGGTCGCCAGCATGCTGCCTTGAATAAATCGGCGTTTTGATATCATCTATCTTTCTCTTAAACCACAATTTCTTAGGAACAGTATGGTTGGTAATTGCTGAAATTCATTCAAATTTTAATCACCGTGGCGAGGTGATCCTCTGAATGGTCAATGGCTGTAACGGCTTGAATCTAAAGGCTTACAGGCAGGCTGGTCAATCTTTTAGGCGATACCTGGGTTGGGCAGGGGTGATGTTGACCTGTATATCCAGTTAAATTTCCCCCGACCCACGCAATTTGGTTAAATCGTGGGCAACTATCGCACCGAATACATCTCTGGGCATGAGAACATGCAAGAGTTGGAGGTTATAAAATGGCAAGACCAGATACGTACTTTGACACTCTCCCGCCGGAAGCGATTTCTGACGAGTTGACACCGCTTGTCCAGGAACTAGGGCTGACAGAAAATTGTCGACAGCTCGCTATGGAGGGATGGACAGTTGTAGAGAACGCTGCCGATGAACAATTTAACAATCAACTGCGAGAGCAGATCCTGCAAGACGCTAAAAAGGGCGGTGCAAGAATGCTGTTGGCGAGGGATCCTGTATATGCACAAGCAGTTCTTAATCCAAAGCTGATGGCGTTGGCCGAATTCTCTGTGGGTCGTGGACATCTAATCAGCCAGGTTGCCGCTAGCGTGCGAAGAAAAGACGAGCCGATGTTGGGGTTGCACGCAGATCATAACTGGTTACCGGCGCCATTCCCGGAACACAACATGTTACTCACGGCTTGTTGGGCTTGTGATGAATACACGAAGGAAAACGGTGCCACACAGGTGATTCCTGGCAGTGCAAATCTACGGCGTCACCCCGATGCCGGTGAAGTTGAAGCAATGGCAGGTGCGGTGTCAATCGAGTGCGGTCCCGGTTCAATCGTGGTCTGGGACGGTAACATTTGGCATTCCAGTGGCGAGCGAACAGCCGAAGGTGAGAGGGTGGTTTGTCATATTACTTATACGCGACTCATGATGCGCCAGGTTGAAGACTATAGAGAACACGACGAACGCCTGATTGAACAACACGGCGCACCCATGGCTGGGTTGTTGGGGCACAACGATGGCCTGTTCAGCAACGATGGATTTGACTATTCCAAACTCGTCGAGACATTTAACAATGCAAAACGTTGAGAATATGCAAGTTGAGTGAGAATAGACGTCATAAACCACATCTTCCGAGGAACAGTATTGTTGGTAATTGCTGAAATTCATTCAAATTTGGATCACCAGACACTGGTGTCTAAGTAGATAGAAATCTTCACAAGCACTCGCGCTAAAAAAACTGCTGGCAGGCGTTACCGCTTGCAAGGAGTTGCGCCAGGTTAAAAAACTTTTGAAAGATAATCGCCCAGGTGTGTTGAGAACTCAGGCATCGCACCCAGGGTTTTCAGATGAGCGGTCGCGAGTGGATACTCCCGCTCCATATTTTTACTGATCACCGCAAACCCTTGCTGCTTCAGGCTATCTTCAAGCAGCCGTTCCCGCAAAAATTGGCTGACATCACAGACGAAACCTATATCAGCGATCGTCAATTGATCCGACGCTATGTAATCACTGGTCGCAAGTGATCGGTTAATGCCTGACAAGTAAAACTCGTAGGCAGAGCTCATCCTTTCATGAGTCACCTGCGAGAGTTCGTTGATCGACAGAAGATAGACCTGCGCTTCGCGCGCCAGTACCAAGGCCGCATCAAGGAAACTGTCGACCCTGGAAGCTTCATTACCGGTTTTTCCGTAAAGCCCGTGATCGTTTTCAGCCGCGCGAACCACCGCTCGCAGAATACTGTTTGACTCAAAAATGCCAATACTGCCGTCTTCACTAAAAGCAGCAGGTACCGTCCCGAAAGGGTGTGCCTGAAGAAATGCATCAGTCTTGTAAAGGGTGCCGCTGAATCCGCGCTTGCTCAATCTCGCATGTGGGCTATCCTCGACGCGTTCGTCTGGGGGTAATTCACGGGCATCGAAGTCCCAGAGCCAGTTCTGCAGGTTCGCCGGCTTGTCACCGGCTACCGTCACAGTGATACCGCAAAATTGTGCAGCCACGAGTGCTTTCCAAACGCGTGGATTCGGCAAATAAGAGAATATCTTTATGGTCGCATCTGCCATCACCAGGTCCCTTCGAAAGCGCGGATCATCAATCTTACCAAATGCCGTATGTCTTTACGCTTGAGTGGCAGAAAAAACAAGACTATCGAGACTCCAAGTGATCAAAGTCGCTGGCAGTATGTCGCTCCATCAAACCACTCTTGCTCGCGCGATTAATTTTCCTGCCCCGTTTTACCGCAGGACGATTGTGTACCTCTGATGCCCCCCTTAGAAGGTGAGCATAGGAATCCACCTGAAGAAATTCCTTCGATTCATAAAGGCCCGTTAACACTAGCTGGCCATACCAACTGTATACCGCCATGTCTGCAATATTGTACTCACCGCCACAAAGAAATTGACGGAGGATAGCTCTCTTGACTGGATTTCGGAGCCAAGAGTTTGAAACAGGCCCTAGGTAATCTTCGAATTCCCTGACAACGTAGTCCAGGAGGAACCTGCGCTGCTCTGACAGCATGCCCTGGAACCGGGGCCAGTGTTCACTGGCACTCTATCGAGGCACCAACTCCGAATCCATTTTTTCTATGGCGGCCTGCAGGGTGAGCTGAAAATATGCCCTGGCGGTCAACGTATCGAAACGCTGCAGGGTTTCGCCCATATAGAGGCCCTGAGCGAGAGAATAGGCGATCTCAGCGGCACTGACGGCATAGGGCTTTCCGCAAACCGGGGTCAGTATTGCTGCTAGGATTTCTATTTGTGACCGATCGTGTTGCCTCACCTGCGAATACAACTGTGTGTCATGCAGTGCCAGGGCGCGCAACTCGAGGAATACACCGAGGTTTTCCCGGCGTTTGGATACTTCCGGGAAGTAGCTTTCTGCCAGTGCGGCAATCGGATCTGCAGAGACCGTGGCTAACAGTTCTTCTGCCTGCTGATTGAACTGTTTACAGGTTTCCGCAAAGTACCACTTGAGGATATCCCGGGTACCGTCGAAGTAGTAACGGACGTGACTTGGCGTCATATCCGCCAGTTCAGCAATGTCCTGTAGCTTGGTCTGGGCGAAGCCCTTCTTCCTGATGGACTTGTAGAGCGCGCGGCCAATGGCGGCACGCCGTTCAAAACTTTTTTGCGTCATAGCCTGACAATTGTATATTATACAATTTATATTAAATACAAATATTGGGTACGCCATGCAGCAAAATAGTCTCGGAACACTTTTTGACGTTAGCGCGCTGACACTCGGTGGTGGCGGTATCGGCCAGGTCTGGGGCGAAACCACGCAGGAAGAAGCAGTGGCAACCGTGCATGAGGCTTACAACGGCGGAGTCACTTTCTTCGACATGGCGCCGATGTATGGCGATGGCGAGGCGGAACGCGTCTTGGGACTGGCTTTTGCGGATGGTTACCCCGATGGCGTCAGAGTCACAACCAAGTGCATGATCGGCCCGGTGGCACCTGATGACATCGAAGCCAGGCTCACTGAGTCGCTGCGGGTCAGCTGTGAACGGCTAAGGCGTGAGCATATCGACGTCTTTATCCTACACGGCTTTATCATCCCAGATGGCTGGCAAGCGGCAACGCGCCCCGCAGTAGTGCCTCACATTGCAATCGAGCGATCCATCTACACGAACGTAGTCGTCCCTGTATTTGAGTCCTGGATCGTGTCCGGCAGGATTAGCGCATTCGGCGTAACGGCTGCAAGCATTACCGAAAGCAATCTGGGTGTGCTGGCGGATGAAACCGCGCCTTCTGTGGTGCAGTGCATCGCCAACGTCCTCGACTCGCCAGGCAACATGGCGATTTCAGATGAGACACCCGATCCACGCTCAGTCATCAGTAGCGCCCACGACGCTGGAATAGGCGTTATGGGTATCAGGGCAGTCGCCGCTGGTGCGCTCGCTACCGCCATCGACCGAGAGGTGAAACCCCACTCTGCTGAAGCCCGGGATTTTCAGCGCGCAGCAGCATTCAGGACCTTTGCCGCTGACAGCAGTGTGTCTCCTGCGGCACTAGCTCATCGCTATGCATTGTCGATGCCCGGTGTTGATACAGTCGTGCTGGGCGTCAAAAATCGCGAGGAACTTAATGAATGCCTGCAGGCAGAAGCAGCGTCGCGCTTCAGCCCTACAGAAATGAACGACATTGACGCCCTCGTACGGCAGGGAGAATGACGTGGAACGGGTCAATGAAACCTACATTCGTGAGGCGATTGGTCTCGCGAACCTGAACGCCCTGCGGATTGCGTTGTACCAGCAAACGGGCCTTGAAGAGCTTGCCACGATGTCCGTCGAGATCTACAGGCGCGAAAACAGCCCCCTGGAATTGCCGGTGCTGGCAAAACAGCACCACGCCCGCGTTGTTGAACTGGCGGTTGAGTACCTGATGAAGGGGGACGTCAAAAAAGCGCCGATCCCGTCGTTTGCGCAAGCGCGTCGCCTGATGGAACTGTTCGAGAATGAGTCACCCAATGAACTCAGCGCACACTATGCCTATGAGGACCTCGCCTTCGAGGACTTCTCACGACAGGCAAGTTGGACGCATAAGCCAGCGGAAAAAGCGTTGCAGAACTTCGAAGTTATCGTTGTTGGCGCCGGGTTCAGCGCTATCGTTGCCGCTATCCAGTTGCAGAGTCTCGGCATCAATTTCCGGATTATTGAGCGTCAGGCCGATTTTGGCGGCACCTGGCAGTTGAACGACTACCCAGAGGCACGAGTGGACATTTCCAGCTTCATCTATCAGTACAAGTTTGTTCGCAACTATCCCTGGAAGCACTATTTTGCACCCCGGAACAACTGTGCTGGCTGATGGACAACATGCCCTACTACGTCAACTGGTACTGCTACAGTATGCACACGGCGCAGATGCGCCAGCAGCCTATTCAAGAACTTGACCGGGAATGGCAGGCGCAGGGCGGTGTCATTAACGAAAAAAACGACAAGATGCGGGACCAACTCGCTCGCATGGTGCAGAAGATGGTGGGTGATCGCAATGACCTGGCAGAGAAACTGACCCCTGACTTTGCGCCATTGTCCAGGCGTCTGGTCATCGATAACGAGTTTTTTGCCTCGCTGCAGCGTGACAACGTCGAGTTGCTGACGAGCGGCATCCGCGAATTCACCCCAACAGGGATTGTCTCCGCAGATGGCACCGAGCGTGAATTTGACCTGGTCGTTCTCGCAGCAGGGTTCCAGACGGAACGATATCTGCACCCGGTCGACTATGTCGGTCGCGATGGGAGGAGGCTCAACGACCTGTGGGGCAAGGACGGTGCACGCGCCTATCTCACCATGACGCTGCCAGGCTATCCGAACTTCTTTATATTTTATGGGCCCAACGCTGCCGTGCGTGCTGGCAGCTTCCA
>JABJED010000451.1 GCA_018665025.1 Gammaproteobacteria bacterium | reverse complement strand
GCTTCAAGGGTAAGCACTTCGGTTTTTGAAAATACCTGCAGCGCAATTTCTCGTTCACGAGCAGCGGCAGGGGTCATCAGCACGTGGGCACCTCCCAGTATGTAGGATAGTGCCACGCCTGATTGTTTGATAAAGGTGCGTCTGGAACTCATATCAACTCGCGCGCCTGTTTTGCAAGTTTCGTTGTCTAGTTCTATCTAGCCCTAAAAGTCCCTTCTTAGACCTATGCCCCAGTATCGTGGTGCACGGTAGGATACTTCGTTACATCCACACAAGGTTGCCAGGTCAAATCCCTGAATACCTGCACGCTCGTCTGACAGGTTTCTGCCTGAAAGAGTGGCGGTCCATTTATAATCACTGCTAACCCAGCTGAGCTGTGCGTTAAACATGGTGTAACTGTCGAACTCGTCAGCGTCAAAGTTTCTCAAATTGTAGTAGTAGGAATCGGAGTATGAGACATCGCCCTGCACAGCCATGGTTCCTCCCAATGCATCCCAGGCGTAGCGAACTATGCCCGTTAGCTGTAGCTCAGGTGCATAAGTGGGTTTTACATCGCGCGGCGGCAGGGGTGAGCCATTTCGAAGCAGCAGGTCTTCTACCTCTGCATCAAATACAGAACCCGTAATCATTATATCCAGACCATCTAACGGAGTTGTTTGCAGCTCAAATTCCATTCCGATATTGGTAGAGTCAGCATTAACGACAACACCACCAACCCCGACGAACAAGAATGCCTGGTAGTCTTCGTAATCATAATAGAATGCGGAGGCATTCAAGCGGGTACGCCCGTCGTTAAACGTGGTCTTAAAGCCAATCTCATAAGAGGTCAGAATTTCCTCGTCATAGGGAATTGAGGGATTCCCTCCTGCACCCAGAAAGGCACCCAGTAAAGGTGCATTAAAACTGCCAGCTTTTACGCCACGATTAATACCTGCGTAAAACAAGGTGCTGTTGTTAGGACGCCAGTCCAATTGAAGTTTACCAGCATACAGTGTGTCTCCAGTCTCGGCGTCGAACAGGTAGGGCGAGCCTGCGCCAAAGGCATTTGGAATGAAGCCGCCCTGATTGACGCTAAAATTATCGAAGGACGGAAATACACCAATACCCATATCGTAGTCTTTTTCTTCGCGAATAATGCGTAGTCCGCCGGTAATACTAAGCGCATCACTTAAGGCATAATCTATCTGCCCAAAAACGCTGTATGAGTCAGTTTTTAGAGTAGCTACCACTCCAATATCCACAGGTGCAGCGAAAGTTCCTACAATACTGTTTACGGGTGCTTTCAGTCCATTGTCTGAATCGGTATCGATGTTGAGATAGAAAAACCCGGCTACCCATTGTGCGTTTCCGCTCTCGCCACTCAGGCGAAATTCCTGGGTGAAGCTTTGAGCATCCACGCCAGCATAGTTTGCCAATTGGTTGGCTGGGGCTGAGTCTACATCGATGAACAGTAACTTGTCGTAATCCTTGAAATCGGTAACTGATGTAAAGAGCAGGCCACTTTCGAGTTCGTATTCAACGCGTACGTTGATACCCTTGGTTTCTGTATCACCCTGGTCTTCAAATGCAAAGTCACTAGAGAAAGTAAAGTCGTCACCATCCGGATCCAGATAACCAAAGAAATCTGCGCCCGGTGCGAGCCTGCCTGGTAATCCGATTCCTGCACCCGGGAAAAAACCGTCTCCATCAATTGCATCACCGCCTCCATCTCCACCTGCGGTATCGATAGAAATTCTGGTTTCTCCCGGAGGCGTGTCTATGACGTTTACCAGTTCACCGTTAGTTACTACACCGATAGTAGATATGGATTGATAGGGTCCTGTGGAGACTTCACTTTTTGCATAATTCAGGGACACATTTATAGTTAGCGAATCCGAAGGTTGAAAGGCCAGTGAACCGCGAACCGCTTTGGTCTCATCATCTCCCAGATCGGCACCGGCGCCGGTGCCCGGGGATCCTAAAAATGCTGATTCCGGATAAAGGTTTTTCAGATAGCCTTCCTGATCGTTGTAACGAAATGCCAGTCGACCGGCAACGGTATCACTAATAGGTCCACCAAAGGCGCCCTCTACCGTGTAGGAGTTGGCATTTGCGGGAGTATCAAAAGAGCCAAACTGAACGTCCAGGTATCCCGAGGGTTCATCAAAACTGGGCTTGTTTGAAATGTAATGAACCAGGCCCCCGGTTGCGTTACGCCCAAACAGGGTGCCCTGGGGACCTTTCAGAATTTCCACTCGCTGGACATCAAAAACAGCGAACGTTTGCGCTTGGGCAATAGCAAGGTATCCCTCGTCCAGATAGACAGCAGTTGGTGCTTCTATGATGTCGTTAAAATCATTTTGGGTGACACCGCGAATTGAGAACTGGGTGTTTTGTCCCGCCAGGTTACCACTGATGTGTACGCCCGGAGTAAAGGCTGCGATGTCTATGCTTTGTGATACCCCTAGCGCCCTCATCTGTTCACCACTAAATGCGGTAATAGCTATCGGTACATCCTGAAGATTTTGTTCACGCTTTTGGGCGGTGACCGTAATTTCTTCAATGATGCTTTCTACCGCCTTTGCTTGCCAGACCGGAAGACAAGCCAACAAGAACAACGAAAGTAAAAAATTAATTGCTGTGCGCTGCATGGGATTCTCCAATAGTTTCTATTTGCGTGTCTTTATTATCGGTTTTGTAATTTTGTCGTTGTTACTACAATACTTTGTTTCTTAGGCCCTTCTTTTCGAGGCGTGGTATTACTTCGTCTCGGAAGTAGGGAAATTCTTTTGCGTAATCGACAAAGGACAATGTAGTGCCACTTAGGCCTGCATTACTTAGTTTTTCTAACTGATCTGCAATGTGGTCCGGAGTGCCAACCAGGGGGAAAGCCCCATGCCCTGCCGCGAATCGATCACGAAAATTCGCAAGTGCATCCGGGGTAAACGACTGTGCATGCATGCCTTGCAGCTTCATGAGGTAATCTACCGCCTCCCAATCTGCGTTTTCATTGGCATAGTAATCAAGGTATTCCTCGGCTTCTTTCTGAGTGGGCCTGCACACCACCGCACAGAACGTAAGTACGCCTATATTTCGGTTCACAGCTTGCGCCTGTTGATTTATGTTGGCGACTGTTTCTGCTGCCTGGTCAAAGTCGAATGCGGGTGTGAATAGAAAATCTGCATTTCGGGTTGCGAACGCACGGCCCTGTGTTGAGGCAGCTGCATTGAGAATAGGCACCCGGGATTGCACTGGCCGGGGATTTCCGTATACGCCAGTGCCTTGAAAATATTTGCCATCCCAGTCGAAGGCACGTTCTTCTTTCCAGATCTTCTGCACATAATCAAACCATTCCTGCCCGCGTTCATATCGCTCATCATGGCCCTCGGGCAATTCAACGCCAAAGGCATCGTACTCGGGCTTATTCCAGCCGGCAACGACATTGAGGCCCATACGCCCTTTACTGAGCTGATCAATTGTTGCGAGTTGTTTTGCGCTCACAATCGGGTGGTTAAACGCAGTGTGAACAGTCGCAAAAACCTGTATTTCTTTTGAGTGAGCCAGGAGCACAGCCGCCCATGTGATAGCTTCGAGCACGCCTCCATGAAAGTCCGTTTCACCGCCGTACCCGATCCAGCGGGCAATGGGCAACATAAATTCGAGCCCTGCCTCATCACACATTTTTACCAGCTCGATATTGTTTTCCCAGGAATTGTCCCATCGTTCGGGAATTTTCGTGACTGCCATACCACTAGAGCAGTTTGCAGAAAATGTGCCCAGTTTGAGCTTGTTTTGACCGGCCATTCTGCCGGTAATTTGATCGTCTCTCATAATACTTTAAGCCTAAAGTGTCTGCTTGATACTAAGCCCACTTGAGCCCGGTTTCAAGTACTTTTAATTTATGCTGTGCAACAAAAATGGCTTGGCCTTTCTTACTGGATGAGCGGGAATATAACTAATCAAAAACACACCAGCGGCTTTTAGTTACCCGCAGCGGCATGGGTTTTGCGTTTATGTTTACGATTGCGCTGGAGCTAGGGATGGAGTATGCATCTGCAGGGTCTTTTATAGGCGGGCTTGTTCTGGTGCCAGCACTGGCTTGCCAGGTAGGTGGCTGGTGTCTGTTGTTAATTATTCCGTCCCGGGCCTACGGTAAGCCCTATAATACTGCGGTTACTTCAATTTCCACTTTTGCACGATCTTCAACCAGGGCCACTACCTGAACGACACTCATTGCGGGAAAATTTCTACCCATTACCGAGCGATAAGCCGCACCCATAGCGGCTACATTGTCGACATACTCCTGCTTGTTGGTTATATACCAGGTCATGCGAACAATGTGTTCCGGGCCTGCTCCAGCTTCAGCAAGCACCACAATAATATTGGAAAGCGTCTGCTTCACCTGGTCTACAAAATCATCGCTTTCGAAAACACATTGGTCATTCCATCCAATCTGGCCACCAACAAATATTTGCGCGCCCGGCTTGGCAAGAATACCATTTGCATATCCTTTGGGCCTTGCCCACCCTTGTGGGAACAGGGTTTGGTGCATTGCTTTCTCCAGCATAGTGTTTGGGGAAGATATCTAGATTATATTTTAGGCTTAAAGTATAATCTAACACATAGTGAAGAACATTACAGATAAGGGAGAAGAGTATGAGTACCGAAACATTGATGGCGCTTGCACAGGGTCTTGCCGGAGGGGGTATCAAAGTGGTTGATTTAAGTACCACCCTGCAACCGAGCACTCCTACCCTCCAATTGCCGAAGGAGTTTGGCTGGGGTGTGTCATGGCCCTTTCATATAGAAGAAATTTCACGTTACGACGAGAGGGGGCCGGCCTGGTACTGGAACAACTTTAAGTGTGGAGAACACACGGGCACCCATTTCGATGCGCCTATTCATTGGGTTTCAGGCCAGAATTTTGAAGAGCATGCTACTGACACGCTGCCAGCGGAGCGATTTATCGCACCAGCGTGTGTCATGAATGCTGCAGCCGAATCTGCAGCAAACCCTGATTTTCTTATATCGGTGGACTTTATTAAGACCTGGGAGGCCCAGCATGGTGAAATAGAAGCGGGTTCGTGGCTTTTGTATCGCACCGACTGGTCAAAGAAGACCAGTAATGAGGCTTACCTGAACATGGCCGAAGATGGCGCCCATACGCCCGGTTGGGAACCTGAAGCAGTAACCTTTTTGACAACCGAGCGTGATGTTTGTGGCATTGGTGTTGAAACAGTGGGTACCGACGGAGGGCAGGCAGCCGGACAGGAGCCCATGTTTCCCTGTCATAATTTGCTGCATGGAGCCAATAAATGCGGACTTGCCGGATTGTGTAACCTGGATTTACTACCACCTAAAGGCGCGGTAATAATTGCACCACCCCTTAAAATAAAAGAAGGCTCCGGAAGCCCTACTCGTGTACTTGCACTGGTAGCTTCCTGAGTAAGAGGCACCTGACCCATGGCAGAACGCTCATTTAAGTCCGAGGTTTTAAAACTTCGAGCAGGTCAGGGCGATGTGTTCAAGGGAGAAGGAATACTAGCCGTAACCAAGGCGCTTTTGCAGTCCGGGGTATCCTATGTTGGCGGGTATCAGGGCTCCCCGATTTCCCACCTGATGGATGTCCTGAACGATGCCAGGGACATACTCGAGGAGCTTGGCGTACATTTTGAGTCAAGTGGTAGCGAAGCTACTGCCGCTGCAATGTTAAGTGCGTCCATCAACTACCCACTAAGGGGAGCTGTTACCTGGAAATCGGTTGTCGGCACCAATGTGGCTTCCGACGCCCTTTCGAATCTGGCGTCTTCGGGGGTCACGGGTGGGGCAATGGTCATCGTTGGAGAAGACTACGGTGAAGGCTCGAGCATTATGCAGGAGCGAACATATGCTTTTGCCATGAAAGCCCAGATGTGGCTGCTGGATCCCAGACCCAACCTCACCAGTATGGTGGCTATGGTGGAACAGGGTTTTCGCCTTTCTGAAGCGAGCTCTACACCTGTGTTCTACATGATGCGAATTCGTGAGTGCCACGT
>JABJED010000078.1 GCA_018665025.1 Gammaproteobacteria bacterium | reverse complement strand
GTAAAAACAGTACAGGTAAAAACAGTACAGGTGAAACCAAAATGACCCAGGTTTTTGTATCCATGGGTTTTTTCCCGGATGATTACTTCGCCGGCACCGCAGACTACATCGCTAAATTACAGGATGCAGATGGTGCTATCCCCTGGTTTGATGGTGGTCCCATGGACCCATGGGACCACATTGAATCAGCCATGGGACTGACTATTGGCGGGCACTTCGATCAGGCCAAAGCAGCTTTCCACTGGCTAAAAAACAATCAGCTTCCAAACGGTAGCTGGCTTGCCGCTTATAAAGACGGCAAAGTCGAGGACGGTACGCGCGCAGAATCAAACTTCGTCGCCTATATTGCAACCGGAGTCTGGCACTACTATCTGGTGACCGGCGACGATGAGTTTCTTTCTGACCTATGGGATACCGTCCGATCAGCGATGGAGTTTGTCCTCCGGCTTCGGGGACCCCAGGGCCAGGTCTATTGGTGTGAAGACACCACGCTTGGCATTCAGCAAGACTCCCTGGTTACCGGGTGCAGCAGTATCTACAAGTCACTGGAATGCGCACTCAATATAGCAACCAGGCTTGAACAAGAAGTGCCACACTGGGCAACCGCCAGATCCAGGCTCGGCAACGCAATTTCACAGCACCCCGAATATTTTGACCGCACCTGGGATTCAAAAAGCCGATTCGCGATGGACTGGTTCTACCCTGTTCTCACGGGCGTCATTAAAGGCAAAACTGCTCAGAATCACCTGAAATCTCGATGGAGTGAGTTTGTGGTAAAAGACCTGGGTTGTGTCTGCGTCAACGACGAGCCCTGGGTAACCGTGGCAGAGTCATGTGAACTGGTGATGTCACTATTGACTGCAGGACAATACCAACCGGCCGTTCAACTGTTCAGCTGGCTACACCAATTTCGCGACGAGAAGGGGGTCTACTGGACCGGGTATGTCCACCGGGACGATGCTCTGTGGCCTCTGGAAAAACCAACCTGGACAGCCGGCGCTGTGCTGCTGGCAGCCGACGCGCTGTCGAATAAAACCGGTGCAGCCCACCTGTTTAGAAACGAATCCGTAGTGACTTCCTCGAGAAACGCTTCCATGGCTAATTCCAATCGCGAATAAAGCATGCACTCAGGGGGGGTAAACTCATTGACCGCTTGCAACACGCTGTTAAAGGCGGCGAAGTAAACCCAATGTTTCTATCCTCTCGAGCTCTTCAAACAAACCCGACGCGACAGCCAGCTTAAGTATTTCATAGGGCGCCTGGCCACCTTCCGCCGGGTCCGGAAAAATATCATGGATAGCAAGGATGCCGTCCGTCACCACATGCGAAGCCCAGCTACGATAATCGGCCTGCGCCGCTTCCAGGGAATGACCACCGTCGATAAACACCATGCCCAGAGGGGTATGCCAATTGCGTGACGCAACCAGGGACGAGGCGACGATCGGTACTACTACATCTTCCAGCGCTGCATTCCGCATGGTCTGCCTGAATTCCCGGAAGGTATCCATCAAGCCTGCCTTACCATCGAACAGATCCTGATCGTGGTATTCCTCACCAGGCTGATGTTCTTCTGAGCCTCGATGATGATCAATGGCGTAAAGCGAAACACCTTTCTCCCGGCAGGCTTCACCAAGATACACCGTTGATTTACCGCAGTAGCTGCCCACTTCCAGCACTGGCCCAAGAGCACCGGCTTGCAGGGCATAAGAGTACAGGGCGTGTCCTTCTTTCGGATCAAGAAAACCCTTGACCGTGTCAATATCGATCGATGACTTCATTATTAGCTAAACGAAAAGAAGACAAAGATAGTCAGGTAGACAGGAAGGAGCAATATAGCGCCATAAACACATATGTTGTTGGCCACCGGCCACTTGGCCTCATCCCCAACCGGGAATTTATCGCCAAGAACCAGCCAGGCACAACTGCCCAGAACAATGGACAGAATAGTACTGAGTATTATCAACCCCATTACTCGCCTTCACAGTAAAAATGCAAGTCTAACATAGGGCCAGAGGATAAATCGTCAGCCTGTCTCCGGGCTGAACAACCTGGCCTGCCTCGACCATTGCAAGCGCATCTGCCCATACGACAGAAGTCATGATGCCGGAACCCTGATTGGGAAACTTCGAGAGTCTGGTCTGGCCTTCAATATTCTGGATCTGGACGCGCAAATACTCACGCCGGCCTCCGCCCTTGAATGAAAAGTCAGATACCCCGGTGACACAGAAAGGCTTGTAATCACCACGCCCCTGCATCGCGAGCAGATATTGCCTGGCGATGATATGAAACGTCACAAACGTTGATACCGGGTTCCCCGGCAAACCAAAGAATGGCACCCCCTGGACTTCGCCATAAGCGAGAGGCTTGCCTGGCTTTATAGCGAGTTTCCATAACTCAAGCTTGCCTAGTTTTTCAACGGCAGCCTTGACATGATCCTCTTCCCCGACAGACACGCCCCCGCTTGTCAGAATACAGTCTGCCATCGACGCGGCGTCGATCAGTGCCTGCTCGGTTGCCTCTGGTGTATCAGCAACGATCCCCAGGTCAATCACCTTCATTCCCATATTACGCAACATGGCCGATAGCGCGTATCGGTTTGAATTGTAAATCTGACCTGGCGCGACAGGGTTACCAGGCTCAACCAGCTCGTCGCCGGTAGACATGATTGCTATTCGAAGCGGCGTTGCCACCTCGATCTGTGCAACGCCAACAGATGCGACCAGGCTTAATGTTCTCGCCGACAATAGATCTCCTTTGCGGATAATCAAAGAACCAGCCTCTATATCCTGCCCTTTCGACCTTACATTCTCGAACTGACCGGGAAGCGACAGAAGTTTCACTTCGTCGCCAACCAGTTCTGTGTTTTCCTGCATTACAACGGTATCAGCACCGACCGGAATTTCCGCGCCGGTAAATATTCTGGCGACGGTACCAGACGCTAACCTTGATCCCACATATCCCGCAGGAATCCGAGCTGACACGCGGTAGCTGGTTTGCAGGTTGGCATCTGCATAGGCGATCGCGTAACCATCCATTGCGCTATTATCAGCGGGAGGAACATTAATCGGTGACTGAATATCTTTCGCGGCACAACAATTTACCGCTTTATCAATGGTTCTAAGCTCACTTTTTCCTGTCGGTTTGACCAGACCCAGTAACTGATCCACCACTTCATCAACAGGCCTTAGTGACACAATCAATGACTCCCCTTTCGAATCAACTCGGCGAAATTACACGGCCGATGCTCTATGTTGAGCTGGTCTTTGAGAACACCGTTCCAGGCAGTT
>JABJED010000450.1 GCA_018665025.1 Gammaproteobacteria bacterium | reverse complement strand
TATGGATAACCTTGTCGGTTTTTTTACCTTTTAAAAGGGTGATCTTGACGTAAGTACCGGTACCCTTATTCCAGCGGATAGCCATCTTCTTACCGGTTTTATAGGCCTTACGGCCATTGGGCTGGGTAACCTTAAAGGTGGCTGTCTTAGTGTCCTTTGCTTTGGTGTCCTTTGCTTTAGTGATCTTAAAAGGCTTATTACTAATATCAGATACTTTGGTATCAGATAAAGACTGGATCTTGATCTTGTAGTTAGATCCCGCTTTTACCTTAGAGGGGACCTTCCAGGTTAATTTGCCATCGTTTTTAGTCTTCTTTTGTATAACAAGGTATCCCTTGCCTCCTTTTAAAAGGGTAACCTTAACCTGGCTCCCACCATTGCCTTTAGCCCATTTGATATTGACTGATTGTCCTACTGCATAAGATTGACCCCCATTAGGGGAGATAACCTTTAAAGAAGAAGCTGAGAAAGAATCAGTGGTGCCAACCAATAATGCTGTTACGGTGATAAGGGCCGCAACAAACAAAAGATACGGGCGTGCAGATAAGCTGCGAATAGCCTTTGGCATGGGGTTTCCTTTTAAGGGATTAAAAGAGCAGGTTAGGGTTATTTAACCTGGATCAATTTAATTTACAGCAATGTAGGGGATTAGGCTAGTGTTTAGGGGGGATGCCTCACTTGGGTGTGAGGTAAACAGGCTAGCGTTGAGCAAGGATTCCCGTCATAGGGCAAAGGTGATCATGGAGAGGGATGTGTGTGGGTGTGACATCATTCCCAACACCTCAAACCCACCAAACACTACAACCACAGCGTTTCCACCCTATAGGTGCTGTTCAGGCCTGTACTAACTTCATGCCACGTTTTTGAACTTCAGCCTCAAAGTATGAATCAAGTTGTGCCTGTAATTCTTCATCGGACATATCCTCAATGTCATTCTTTCCCGTAATCTCCTGCTTATCTACGGGCTTCCACCCTGCTCTATCTAATAGGTCTGCATTGGCCTTTAATCTGACATTCTCTGACTCTGCTTTTTCCGCCAGTGATTGGATTTGACTGATAGCCTTTGGAGCATAGCCTTGTAACTGGGCCTTTTGCTCTGTATCTATCTCCTTGGTCAATCTGGACTTCAAGCGATACCCTACTGTGCTAGCACTTGCTTGACTTACACCTACTGCTATTGCCGCTTGAGTGGCATTTCCACCATTGTTTACGTACTCTCTTACAAAGTCCTTATCACGTTCCTTACGTTCTTCTAGTTTTATTGCTGCTTCCATATAAATTCTCCTAAATTAGATTGTTTCTCTTACGACACAAGGGGCATCCCCATGTCGTGAGTACCCGCGACACTAAATAGTTATGTCGTGAGTACCTACGACATTTGGGATATAGGCTATGTCGTGGGTGGCAAACGCCAACTGGTATAGCCGTGGACTCCAGACTCCTTCCGAACCTCCACCTTCAAGGTTTCTAGGGCGAGTCGTTCCACAGTTCTTTCACTACAACTTGCTTCTCTGCGCACTCGCTCTTTAACCTCTTTACTGCGATACCACCTTCCGTCAGACAAATCCTCCCGCAAGACGGCAAGCGCAATTTCACCCTTTTCGCCACGCCCTGCGTCAGCAAACGCATCGTACTCATCAAGGCGTTTATCCAGTAAGACTTCATCTAACCAATCTATACAGATGACATCCATACCTTGTACTTGCTTGTTGACCATTTCAAATTGGTAAACAGGCTTGCAATCAGTGATGTTCGCCTTCCATTTGCCGAATAGATACTTACCATCGTGAATGGTCGCGCCCAAGACAATGCGGGGTGCATGAACCCAAGCACCAGAGCCTAAGATTCGGTGCATTGATTTACTCTGATTACCTTTTGTCAGATGGTTAAGGGCAATTACTGCAACGCCAGTTCTTTCACAGAACTCATTTAACCGTGTTGCCATCTTCCTAACAGACGTAACAGAGTTGTTATCAAAGTTCTCATTCATGAACGAGGTTATGGGATCAATGATGAGCAACTTAACCCGCTTATCGAATACAGCCTCAGTTAGATCATCAAGGATTTCGGTAAGGTTAAACACTTCACCATCGCTCTTGGTACAACCAACTTGCCTGAAGTTGTCCTTGTTACCTGAACAAGCAATAAAGCGTGGCCCAATCGTGTCTGATAGGTCATCTTCACCAGACAGATACAGCACCATCCCTGCCTCACAGGGTTCTTTAGCGTTAGGGAATACACCACCTCTTGAAACAATGGCGGCGATATTGCAAAGCAACTGGGTCTTGCCTATTCCACTTTCCCCTGCAAACACATGGAGTTTTCCTTTGGCTATCATTCCATCCCATAACCATTGCGGTTGCGACATCGTTACATCGTCTATACCAATGAACTGCAACCCGCCGTAGTGCTTTGGTTGTTTGGAATTGATAGACCTTAAACTTCTTGCAACGTCATCAATCCCTGAAAGTTCTCCTCTAAGCATCTAGCACCTCCCGCAACGAGTCCGCCGCACCTTTCAGTATCCAAAGATCACGCTTGTCAAGATTCAGCGCACCCGCAATCACTTCCCAAGCCTTAGGCCGCATCATTTCTGCAACGTAGACTTGAAGCAATGTTGCCGTTGGTTTGCAGTCATCAATGACTTGCCGCAGAGATTTGAAGTTTGGCTCTTTCTCGTATAGCCAATCAGAGTCTGGAAACAAATCACCCCTTTTCAGGCCGATTGCATCCAGTACCTCTTCGTAGTGACAACCCGCGAAACAATGAACCAACACTTGTCCGTCAGGATTTTCCTTAATGGATAGTGTTTGTTTCCTTGATTCGGGTTTCTGATGTACTGGACATTTCGCCCTGTACTGGTCGCCTTTCTGACGGACATTCTCAAGTCCACCTAGAACACGATCTATTGGTTTATCGCTAACCGTAGTAGCGAGGTTTATGTTGCTCATTGGTTATTTCCTCATTTGGGTTTAGTTCTTCATTCGCTGAGTCCTCTTGGGTTGTTCCGCTCTGGAAGATTTCTGTTCTGACGATATTGAAATCGTCGCCTATAAATCCTAGGGTGACATCACCCGTCGGATACACATCACAAACGCGAACCACTACATAGTCCGTAGGGTCTTGTTTGTTATGGATGATTACGGATTCATTTATGTGTCGTTGTAGTAAAAGCATTACTCAATAAGCCTCCTATTTCTTCACGGTGAATCCATTTCGCTTGGTTGTCTGGTAGCCCAACTTGCAGAGTTGGCTTAGTCGCCTTATCAGGGTCGTGATACAGGAGGCCGTCGCCATACCTTGCAGGGATCCGTTGTGCCATCTGGACGAAACTCATTTGCCGTTTCTTCATTACTTGCTCCTATGCAATAGATGCCCTTCCCGATCCCGTAAGGATCAGGTTGGGCAGTTGATTTGGGATACCGCCGAATGGCGGCACAGAGATACCTACATCTCTATAGGCGTCACTAACGGCTAGGAGATTTTTCCCTCAAAACCCGCGATTTCTAGGTATAACTCGTGCATTTGGGCCGCTTGCTCAGCGACATAATCGAGAATTCCAACTGGCAGGTCATCGCCTACAACGTCGCGGCGAATTACAAACCACGGAATATCTCTTTGATGCATGAGGGTGAATTCTTCGCTGAATAGAGTGCGAAGTTTGGGAACATTGTTGGCATGGCAAGCCCAAGCATCGTGTATTGGAATGATTGGAAAGAAAGCATGGGCGCATACCTTTTGCGCCACAGTTGCATCGAGAGAATGAATCACGGCTGACATTATCTTGAGATTTAAATCGTCAACATCTACGAGGTGGCTAATAGGTTCATGAGCCACAATTTTCGTATCGCCCTGATGGCCTGTTTTGAGATGCTCTTTTCTTGATCGAGCCACTCGCTGTTCTCTCTTCTCTTTTTCATAAGGCGCGAGTTCCATGACGAACCCTGATGGCAAAGAATAACGTAGAGGCGTGTCAATGAATGTTTTTGTTGTTCCATCATCCATCGGAATTTGAACCTCCGTAACATCGGGCCGATTCCGCAAACCCCTAACCAACTCTCTAGCAATTCTTCTGAAGTTGCCAAGTGCAGGTACTGCTTGCTCTAACCTTCGCAGATTTAGTTCTACGGAGCGCTCCCGTTGCGTTTTACTCCAACGGGCAATGGGTTGAATACCAGTTTGTTTCCATTGCTTTGCTATCTTCACCTTTCCCGCGCCATAGACTCGCGGTACTAGCATCTTCTTTATAAGTTTCCTTCGCTCTTTGTCATTTATGTTTCTGCTAATCCGAATAGTTCTCGCCAGTTCTTCATAAAGATCGGACTCTGCCGCAAGGTTAGACTGCCTCGCTAATTGCCGTTGTTCATCAACATCGAAATCCAAGGTATGCATTGCCGCTAAATGCTGTACGACTGAATTACTTTGGTCAGCCTCAACTGGTAAATGGGTAATGAATCCTTTTTTACGGATCAATCTTGTTGAAGTTGTTGCGTCGCGCAGTTCCATACAAGCGCGAATGAATTGCAACGGATCGTCAAGCGCTCCGCCATCTTCGTCTACCCTCCATTGCTCATATGTTGCTAACGCGTCATCAGCATAGGCAATCCATTTCTTTAGATTGCTTCTGGCAAATTCAGTACGCTCTTTTATTGAGCCTTTATGCTCATATAGATTTGCGGCATGAAGAAGCAACGCGTCAAAGCCTTCATCGTTGAGTTCCATACCCCGCGCAAACTCAATGAATGATCTAGCCATATCATCACCTTGATAGTTGACGATGCTCCTATTCAGATACATACGGCCACGATAATCAAAGTAACAACGCTGATAAAAAGAATCTAGTTCCGCAAGTTCTTCTGACCTCTCTTTCAGGGACTCAAACAATTCGCGCTTATCTTTGTTACGGCTAGCGACTAACCCATCAGGAAGTTGGCGGTCTAAATTGTCCACTAACTTCAGCATTTCTTTGTTGATGCGGTACTCATTGGACTCCACATGGTTGGCCGCTTTTATCCATGAGGTGGCCCCAAGAGGGTTGTTTTGATATTCCTTTGGTCTGTCGAAGAAGATCGAAGTTGTAATGCTATGTCTTTGCCATTCAGGCGTAATGAACTCTCGCTCTACACTCGGATGCCACAAACGCTTTTCTTTGGGTGCAGGTGGCGCACCAGTGAAGTTCCACTCAGGAGTTTTGTAGGCTTTATGGGCAGTCAGAAAGTTGCCTCTTCCATCCCTTATGTCTTTCCATTGCGGGAATGGATGCTCGCTAGTAGCGGCTTCATTAAATTTAGGAGGCGCTTTGTCGCTCACCAGAACAACGTAACACTCATAGTCATCGAGGGTTGAGTATTTGATGGTGCATAGTTCCATCATCACCATTTGGTGGAGGAGGTAAGCGCCTAATTTGAATTGCTCTCGCCATGTCAGTTCCAACTCTTCTGACACAGCGACCTTATCTGCAAGTGCAAAACAGTACGCTGTTGCTTTTGCATAGTGACGTAGCGAGCCAATGGTGACGGTTGCTACGCGATAGAAATCGACCTTATGGTCTATCAGTATTTTCGCTCTTCCGACTGCTCGCTGATCGTCATACGCCTTTGGTACTTCCAATCGATGCGCGAGAGTGCGATGTAACGCTTCAAGTTTGGCCGCGTCCATACGCCTATTGTACGGACAGAGAAAGGGAAGAATAGGTAGGTGGCTATATTGCGCTTGCCACCACAGCAAACGCCACAGGTATAAGCACCCTGCGCTTCCCCAAGAACATAACCAACAAGGTTCTCACCTTTCCTACCTATCCTTTAATAATTTGTTGAGGTACTGCTCCCACTTTTTCATTGCCTCTATCTTTTCTTCGTCGTACTCGTAACGCCCATACACCGCTGTAACGCCCTTCTTTTTATGGCCCGCTACTGCTCCTGCTACATAAGTATTGAAATGCTTTTCGTTAAAGGTGTACAAGGTACGGCGAAAGTCGCGCAGTTGAAGAGAGTCAAGGTGCGGCTCTTTTATTTCATCCAATCCGATTTCGTGGAACGCCTCATGGGTTTTTGATTCACTGATGCAGTTACCGTTGTAACCCGCCCATACAAACACATCGCTTTGACTGCGGCTCGTTGATTGTTTCATCAGCTTCTGAACTGTCTTGGTCAGGTATACGCGGTGATAAATATCTGTTTTATATTCGTCAGGTGTTATCTCTAACCAATCATCCTTAATGTCAGCCTTTCGCATTGTTCTGGTATCAGAAACTCTTTGACCCATGTAAAGCATTGCCTTTATCACTGGATCACCGTTCTTCAAGATAAGACGTAACTCTTCTTCCGTAGCCTCGCGCTCCCTTTTCGGTTTCTTGGGCCGCCTGATTCTGGTTACGGCTCTTTCACTTAACTCTTCGTGGCCAACATCAATGGCGTAAGTCCAAACCCGTTTAATGTATTCACCAATGTAATGCGCTTGCGGCTCGTAACCTTTAGCCACTACCGCATCTACACAGGCTTGTACTTGTTTCTTGGTTACATCTTCTGCGAACTTTTTTCCAAGCGGCTTATGGATATGATTCTTGTAGCGTCCTAGATCAATGTCGTACTGGTCTGGACTGTTCTTGGCTAGATGGTTATCTAGGTACTGCTTAAATACCTGCTCAACCGTGACACGATTGGCTAGGCGATCCGCTTCCGTTTGGAGGGCATCATCTCTTTTACGATCCACCCGCTCCAACATGGTCGGAGTAATGCCTTGCTGATACTGCCCAAGCATCTGGAAGTATTGAGCGTTTAGTTGCTTGAGGGTTGACGCAGGAGTATCTGCGTTTGCCTGACCAATTTTTCTGTACTGACGGCTACCGAACTCAGTCCAGTAGAAGAAGAAATAGATAGCCTTGCGCTTGCCTGATCCCACCTTCGCCCAGAGATTATCCTGACGCTCTGCGGTGTTCGGGGACTTCCCGAGCAGTCGCGTAACAGTGGCCTTATCAATCTTCATAAGGCCGGATTGTATACTTTTTGTATACTTTTAAACCACTTTAGGAAGGTATTAGGTTTAACAAAACCCTTTATTTATAGACTCTCTGACCAACTGAATGTTATAGGTAACTATCTTGATCATGCTTGTATAACAGTGTGCCTTGGGCTCTGGCCCTCTTTGTCTGCCTCGCTCCTCCCGATGCTAACGCATTGGGCGCTTTTGAGGGTCAAGCAGCGACAGTGGACTACAGGAGATCGCGAGCCCGCTTCCATTGCGTAACGATTCGAACACCAGTGCGAGCAAAAGATCGAAATGGCATTGTCTTGAAAACAAGTTTATCCCACGCAGTTTCACTTCCCGGACTTTCAAGCATCTGTTGAGCGACTTTGTATCCTGCATATGACGCCCTGGCTACGCCTGAACCGCAATAGCCAATTGCGCTATAAATACGTCCCTGCTTGTTTATATGTGGAAGCGCGTCCCGTGTATAGCCAACATAGCCAGACCAGGCATGGGAAATTCCAACGCCTGCTAACTCAGGAAATATCTCAAGCATATGGCGATATAGATGAACAAATTTCTGTGGGCGTGTCGTATCTGCTCGCCCCGCAAGTCGCCCCCCCATGAGAACCCGCAATCCGTCTGGGCTGGATTGGTAATAATGATGCACACGCCGCGTATCGCCACAGACTCGTTTCTTTGGCATAAGACGCGTCATAAGATCTGGCGATAGTTCCGTTGTGGCGATGATTGCCGAGGCAACGGGGACAACTCGACGATAGAAATAAGGGATCGAACGATCACTGTACCCATTAGTTGCAATCAAAACCTTATCAGCAGATAACACACCACGGGCCGATGTTATCTGCAATTTTTGACCTCTGTCTTGAACATCTTCTACCCTGGCATGTGAGAAAACACGAACGCCTGCGCTCTCCGCCCGGTCAAGAAGGCCCGAGTGGTAAAGAGCAGGGTGCAAAGATGCATCCCCGGGAAGTACTGCGCCACCGTAATACAGGCCGGAGCCTATCTCGGAACCCAGTTCTGCCTGGGGCACCATATATGACTCGACACCGGCGAAAGTGTGAAGGTCGTCCATGTCACGTGCGAGATTATCGTAATGCTTTGGCCGGGATGCACCACGGAATCGGCCAGCCTCTCGGTAATGACACTGAATATCTTCGGCGCCAATCATGGCTTTGATGTATGAAAGTGCCGATATGCCTTCTTGCAACAGGGCCTGAGCTTGGTCCTTACCATACAATTCGATGAGTTTAGCGACTGTAAAACGTTGATTGCCGCTACCCACTTGACCACCGTTGCGACTGCTCGCGCCATAGCCCACTGTATCTGCCTCCAAAACAACTACATCACGGCCAGCTCGGGCCAGTTGAAGTGCGGCGACTAGGCCGGTAAAACCGGAGCCCACAATGGCAATTTCTGCGCGCTTGGGTAAATTCTCCTTGGTTCGAGTTTCACGTGGCGCCCACTCCCACCACCACGGAGTGAATCTGGCATCACGAAACGGATCGAGGTTCATTCTTGCTCCCTTGGCTGCGCAGAATCAATTGAGGGGTGATTGTCACAGTGCAACATAGGTCACTTTCTTTTTGAGCAGGCGGCTTACTATGGAGTGATCAATCCTCATCGAGCGGGACTATA
>JABJED010000449.1 GCA_018665025.1 Gammaproteobacteria bacterium | reverse complement strand
CGTGCCTCCGGTGAAAACCAACCCTTAACCGATAAAGTTCTAAGAGCGCTTTATCTGGAGCAAATCGAAACCTTTACTCAACCAGAACGACTGAGTTTTAGTCACGCATTTGTTAGCCAGGATCGACATAGAGGGAAATCACTAGAACGGGCACAGCAATTGGTTAAACATTTTGAGGAAGATGAACTGAGCCCAGAGGTAGGTGTTTCTAAGGGTGACCCGTTCATTTCGGGTTATCGTTTCAGCAAAGTAACCCAGCAGCAAATCGAGCGAGAGTTCGGCGCAGGGTTCGGTGAGCGAATTTTCGACTGCCAGGTGGGGCAATGGGGTGGCCCCATTCGTTCTGTTTACGGTTGGCACGCAGTTTGGCTAAGCGAAAGACTACCGGCAGAGCCGATGAGTTATGAGTCTGTCAAGTCAAAACTTGTTTACGAATACCGCAGCCAAACGGGGAACCGTAGTTTTGAAAATGCTATGGCGACGCTAAGAGCGCAGTACCAGATTACCGGTGCGCCCAAATGATGATCTTGACAACACAAAGAATCGCTGCGTTGCTTGTATTGGTGCTGTTTTCAAGCACCGCCTTGGCGCACAAACTAGCGCCGTCTCTGTTAATGATTCAAGAAACTGCACCGAATCAGTTTGATCTACATTGGAAAACGCCAAGAACGCTGCCAACCCCGGAAAGAATTGAGCTTTATCTACCCAATCATTGTGCGGACCTGAGTGAACGACAGCCGGTACCCGATCCTGTGGGTATGGTTTTCGAATGGCGAGTTGATTGCGGCGATCAAGGATTGGTGGGTTCCCTGGTTCGAGTCAGTGGGCTAGCGGGAAACCAGAGTGCGGCGGTAGTCAAAATAGATCTGCTAGACGGTCGCGCTTACAGGCAACTGCTCAACGGTAGCCAGCCTGAATTTCTGGTGCCTGAACGAGTTGAGAGAGGCGCGGTGATTCGCGATTACACTCAGCTGGGTACCGAACATATCTTAAGTGGCATTGATCACCTTTTCTTTGTCTGGGCGTTGATTTTGATGTTGACACGTCGAAAGCTGCTAATCGCAATAACGGCGTTCACACTAGGTCACAGTGTGACGCTCGCGCTCGCAGCATTGGAGCTTGTTCGCGTGCCGCAGGAACTGACCGAATTTTTTATTGCTCTGTCGATTTTCGTATTGGCTGCTGAGATGGCCAAAAGCAAAATGAAACAGGACATGTCAGATAATCCAGTTAGCCTAATACATAAACATGTTTTCTGGGTTTGCGTCGCTTTTGGTTTATTGCATGGTCTCGGTTTTGCTGGCGCGCTACGAGACATTGGTTTGCCCCAAGAAGAAGTTCTGGTGGCCCTGTTAATGTTTAATGTTGGCGTTGAAATTGGTCAATTGCTTTTCTTAGGTATTGTCATCGCGATTGGCTCAGGGATGGCTGTCATTGCTCGATCAAGGTTCCCAGTGATTGCCCCAGAGCGATGGCTCTGGCTGCCTATCTACCTGATCGGCTCTGGCTCAGCTTATTGGTGTATTGAGCGAAGTCTGGGTGCGTTCCTTTAGATTACCGGATTTTAGGGTGTGGACTGCAAGCCCATCAAAGGCTTAAAGTTGCGACGGTAAGATGCTTTGCTCCCTGATTTGGTGACAGGTTTATTAATTGTCCTTTGAGTCTAAGCTACCTAGTGATTCTTGAAACTGCATGAATGTCCTGGCAGCCAAATCAGGCCGTTGTAAAACGGAACCGTGTCCAACGTTTTCTAAGACTTCCAGACGGGCATTCAATGCTCTGCCTACAAGATCACGACTTGATGCCAGAGTAGAACATTGGCACCATGGGCAGGTCCATCGACTTCGACGTTCAGGGTTGCGCCATTGACTTCTACTTCTACTTTTATAGGGAATATTTTTGGTTGAGAGAGAGTTGCAAAACAATAACAGGCTGAACTCGAGAAATTCAACTATCGCTTATACGTCATTTTTAGTGACTAGTTTGATCCTCTGACGTTAGCAGCCATCAGGTTAAACCAGGTAAATTTCACGCGCCACTCCCAAAGATGTGTAACAACTCAAATAGTAGCGTTATTTGCGTCGTTTCTGCGGTAGCCTTACCCGAGGGGGACTATCCAATGAAGCAGACAAGCTTCTGGCGTTACCGCAAGCACAAAGAACTCGACTTCTTCCCGCAAGGAAAGCTGCGTTGGTGGCTATTGGGTTTGATCGTGTTGGGTTGGGCGGTTGAACAATACGAGGCACTCAAAAACGGTCCTGTGCTGGTTTATATTCTAGAGGACTTCGACAAAACGCTAGTGGAGTGGGGTTACGTCGCTGCCTTTGCAGGTCTTGTGTACAGCATGGGCGCCATGCTCTTAAGCCGAGCCACGGACCGCTTCGGCCGTCGGCCGCTGATGATATGGCCCGTTTTCGCTTATGCTATGATTTCAGTCGTTGGTGCGGTTACGCCAAATTTCTGGACTCTAGCGTTCCTTGTCGCAGCCGGTAGTTTTCTGATGGCAGGTATGAACCCGGCAGTGCATGCAGCATCTCGCGATCTAACGCCGCAAATGGGGCGCGCCATGGTCTACTCCTGGGTGTCACTTGCCTTCACTATAGGCGCATTAATGTCGACCATGGTGGCGGCGCAGACCCTGCCAATCTGGCCCGGTTGGCGTTCACAATATTGGATTGCCGCTGGCTTAGGCACATTCACAGCACTCGTAATTTTCATTTTCTATCGGGATTTGAGTAGCCGTGTGCGTGGCGAGGTTCAACAAACCCCAGAGCAAACCGCAAAATTGTCGCCGACTGCAGCGGCCGAGTCGACAGAGGCCGAGTCGACAGAGGTGATAGATGCGTACGACGACGGAAGACTGGTGTATCGAAGCCCAAGGCTCTGGCTATTGTCTTTGGTCATTGTATTTTGGTCGCTAACTTACGTCACCGTATCGGCTTACGTGCCTACTTTTCTTACCCAGCATTATCATCTCGAGCCCGCTCGGGCGGCATCGGTCACATCCTACTTCTGGATAGTGTTTACCTTTAGCGTGTTCATTTCGGGGTGGCTATCTGATCGGCTGCGCGTGCGCAAAACGGTGATCGCGTTCGGCGGTTTAACTACGGGTGGTTGTTTCATCATCGGCGCCAACTTGCCTGTTGATACCCCCGAAACCACGCTCATGATCATGTGGTCGGCGACCGGGTTTTTTGCTGGTTTCATCTATCCTGCATGGTGCGCCATGTATTCAGAAACCGCAGAGGCGATTAGTCCCCACGGTGTGGGCCGCGCATTTGGTATAACCGCCACGCTTTCCCCCTTGGCAGGGTTGTTTTTGAACCTTGGCTTACCTCAGGTAGTAGACATCTGGGGCTGGTCGACCTGGATGGTGATCGCTGGCGTATGTTGCTTCTGCGTGACGGCTCTGGTCGGAGTAGGCCGAGGACCATGGCTGCCTGAAATAGCGGGGTCAAAATAGAGGGGGCGGAGGAGGGGGCCGGAGAAAAGTGCCGGCGTAAGGCCTGAACAAGCATTTGTCATTCAGCCCGGCCACCCGCTATTCCCTCAATCTGCTGTCTGAATTTTTTAGTACCCGGTATCAGCCCTTTATTCGCGCATTGACGAACTTTTGCGATGACATCTGCGTCGAGCGTCTCACCAATAAGCCCCGGTACTTTATTAATCTCGCGAAATTAACCTCGCGAACTGCAGTAGTAGAATTCTATTGAGTTATTGAAGGAGTTTTACTTGGAAGTTGGTGCGTTTACTATGACACTTTACCCCGGGTAATTACTCCGACCCCGTTGTTGTGCTAATTTTGCCGCCAAGAGATGGAGCAAACCGAATGCGATTTCTGTTAATCATCGCCATCCCCGTTATCGTGGCTTGGTGCTCTGAGGTGCATGCCAATGATGTTGAACCTCGACTTTATTCGAATGTTCCAACAGGTCTTAACTTTTTTTCCATTGGATACGGTCACTCCAGCGGTGAAGTTACGTTTGACACCAGCGTGCCGCTTGCCGATGTAGAAGGCGAAGTGGATTCCATGGTGCTGAGTTATTCTCGCGGTCTAAATATCGCAGGCAAGTCTGCATTATTAACCTTTGCAATACCCTATGCCGACGTCGACCTCGAAGGGTTATATCTCGGCGAACAGGTCTCAGGAAGAAGGCCGGGATTTGGTGATCCGAGGATTCGTCTGTCGGTCAATTTCTACGGTGCACCCGCAACCACACGTAAGGAGTATGCGGCCTATCAACAAAAAACTATTGTTGGAGGCAGCATTAGTGTTGGCATGCCCTTTGGTCGATACGTTGAAGACAAGGTGCTTAATGTCGGTTCCAATCGGTGGAATGTGGTTGGTCAACTCGGTGTTTCGAGACAGATTAGTCGCTGGATTATTGAGTCTGCCATTGGTGTTACCTGGAATTCGCACAACGATGAGTTACTAGAAACCCGTAAGCTTGAGCAGGATCCTATCGGGCTATTTCGTGCAACATTGATCTACAACTTTTCCCCTGGTCTTTGGGTCGGCGCGGGAGTTATTTATGCCGACGGCGGGGATACGACGCTCGATGGGGTGAAACGAGATGATCGGCAAAAGAACTGGCGGGCGGGAGTGGCTGTATCGATTCCTCTTGCGCCTGGGCGCACAGTTAGCCTCCGTGTCACCGAAGGAATTACTTCTCGAATTGGCGCAGACTTTCGTACTTATAGCGCCGCCTACACTTACGCATTCTAAATGATCGTGGCAGCAGATTATCGTTTGTCGATGATCGTGTGTTCCTTCCCAAACAGAAACGTTGATCGTTCCATGTCGATGAAGTTGTGCTCGTCGTTGATGAAGGCAGCGTTGGCTCGACGAGCTTCATCTGTGTTCGGTGCTTTCCCCATATCGACCCAGGCTTCTGCGTGACCAAGATAGGATTCAACCCTTGTGCCGCGTGCTTTTTGAATTCCTTTGTCGAGTGGTGAGTTGGCACGGTGAACCTGTCGGTAACACAAAGTGCGAGTCGCCTCAGCATGTGATCGAACAATGGGTCCGTGGTGGGTTAGCCAATAGTGTCTGGCCTCTTCTTCAGACAGTTTTGATTGGTGTCGCAGTGGGAAGAAGACGCGAAGAATGTTGCTCTTTACTTTTGCCGTGATGTCTTCCGGTGCTGGGTTGACTTGAGGGTATTCATAGGCGAACCAGAGTGGCGAGTTCGGCAAGTCTATAAACTTGGATTCGTCTTCAAGAAGAGCAGCGCTAGCCTCCGCTGCCTTACCGGAGGCAGAGCCCATCCGCTCGTTAAGTTCAGCTTCCGATGACCACCATAGTTCCGCGACACCGTCGAAATGAGGTTCCATTTTTCCGCGTGCTTTTTGTGCCGCTTCATTCATTGGAGAGTCAATTGTGTGCGTTTGCACATAACGAAGTATGTTGAGGTCGGTGGCGAAGCTGGCAACTAAAGGGGCATGTTGGTTTAGCCAATAATCCTGGAACTCCGAGAGCGACAGGTTAGGTTGGCGTCTAAGCGCAAATACGAGTCTAATCACAAGGTCTCTCCTGTAGTCGGGGGTGTTTATATTTCTATCAGGATGCTCTAAAGTCAAATAGAATCTGGAGGGAAGTCTCGTTTACCAAAATTTGGCGATAATTGCTGTATTTGCTTTCGTATTTAGTGCGATTGCAGGCAGGCTTGACAAAACTGCCATCACCGGTCCCATCTTGTTTATCGGGTTTGGCTTATTGGCAGGCCCCTATGGTTTTGGAATACTCGACTTGAAGTTGCAAGCGGTTGAGTTGCGGATCATAGCCGATATGACGCTGGCGCTGATGCTGTTTATTGATGCGGCAAATGCGGACCTAACTACCTTGCGTAAGCACTCACTCATTCCAAGACGAATGCTGCTGATCGGCTTGCCTCTGTGTATTGCGCTTGGTGTTGGCACCGGGGTCGCGATATTCCCAGACGTATCCATATTAGAGTTATGTATTCTGGCAACGATGTTAGCTGCAACCGATGCCGCGCTGGGCAAAGGCGTGGTGACTAACAAAGCGGTTCCATCTAGGATTCGCGAGGGGCTTAACGCTGAAAGCGGTCTGAATGATGGGCTTTGTGTCCCGATATTGTTTGTGTTTCTGGCACTTGCAGCCGGTGAGGTCGGTGAAGACCGACCGGCAAAACTGGCATTAACTCTGGTTGCCCAGGAACTTGGTATCGGTGTCCTTGTTGCCATCGTATTGACATTTATTGGCGTGCGAATACTGGAGTGGTGCGGAAAACGAGGCTGGCTGTCAGAAATCTGGGTTCAAATTCCAGTGCCTACATTGGCGCTGGCCTGTTTCGCAGCAGCTCAAAGCCTGCACGGCAGTGGTTATATCGCGGCCTTTGTTGGCGGTTTGATCTTTGGACATTTCGCCAAAGATAAGACTCATCATCTTGTGCTGGCATCTGAAGGTATGGCCGAACTGCTCGCGCTGGCAACCTGGATTATATTTGGTGCAGCCGTAGTTGGTGCTGCCTGGGCAGGCATGACAGTGGAGATAGTTGTTTATTCCTTGCTTAGCCTGACAATTGTCCGAATGTTACCGATGGTGTTAGCGTTGACAGGCACAGGAGAAGACTTCGAAACTAAACTCTTCCTATCCTGGTTTGGTCCCCGAGGACTGGCGAGTATTGTCTTTGCGATCATCGTCATTGGCGCGAACCTGCCGTCACAGTCGATTCTTGTTAACACGGTTGTCTGCACGGTTACACTGTGTGTTGTTGCTCATGGTATCACTGCGAATTTGTGGGCAAATCGAATTAGTAAAAAAGAGGCGGCTGACTGATGGGGTCAGGGTAATCAGGGTAAAGTGCCGGCGTAAACAGCCCGTACGAGACCAATTTTGATCTTGGTTGTTTTACTCCGGCACTTTACCCCGACCCCGCGTTATGCGGACGGAAATGATAACTTAGCTATGTTTAGCTATATTTAACGATTTAACGATTTAACGACTTAACGTCATCGCCATAACCGAGCCACAGGAAACCTATAGAAATGAATATAGAACTCACTCCAGAGTTCGTAAGAGTCATCGGCTGTCTGATGGAAAAAGCAGTCACCACGCCTGACCAATATCCTCTCACGTTAAATGCCCTGGTGAACGCTTGTAACCAAAAATCTAGCCGTGAGCCTGTGATGCAACTGGAACAGGGTGCCGTTGGCCGAATCGTCCGGGATTTGGAAGAGCGCCATTTTGTCGCCAGTAGTGAAGGCTCTAAAAGTAATGTATACAAATATACTCAACGATTTTGCAACACCTTGTTAGGCGATATAAAGCTAAACCCGGCAGAATACGCCATCATCTGCGTCTTGATGTTGCGCGGTGCGCAGACGCCTGGCGAACTTCGGACCCGCTGCAATCGGTTACATGAATTTCCTGACAACCAGTCTGTAAAGGATACCCTGCAGGACCTTCTCGATAGAGAAAAGGGACCATTGATTGCTCGACTATCTCGCGTTGCCGGTCGCCAAGATCACCAATACCAACATTTGTTCTCAAATACAGTGACATCGGTTGAGGAGGAGACCGTTGCTGCAACCACTGCAACGCTTTCGGTGAGCAAGCCTGACCGCGTAGCACAGCTCGAGTCGCGCGTTGAGAAACTGGAGGCTGTGATTGTGGATCTTGCGGGCCGCCTCGGAGAGAACATTGACCTAGGCCACCAGCAGGAAGATTAGCGTTGGCTTTAGCGCTATAAGTGCAGTGTCTGCAGGTTATCTTATTGTTAACAACCTTGCGGGCTCTTGTGCCCAATCGGGATTTGGGTGTACTAGGGAAGCTCTGATTTATAGGACATTTTTGTCAGGACAAGCGATGCGGTGTTCCGACAGGGGCGCACGTGTTTAGGGGCGTCCCGAACGCCGTGATGGCGGAAATGGACATTAATCAGAGGTTCCCTAGATTTCATGTTGTCTGGCCCGCTAGCCTGGTTCAGATTTGTCATTATCTAACGAATAATAGCGTGGCTGTATTTTCTCGTTGTTAATACCACGAAATAAGGGCCAACGGATGCTGCTTCAATATTCAGAATATTGACTGAATGTCCCTGCTAAAATTCCTATTTTCAGACGGTGTGATGTGCTGAACCTTTACGTGTTCAATGGCTGTAATGCTAATGGCGTGCACTCATTTGGGATGACCGCCAAGAGGGTTTTCAGGTCGGGCAGGGCGACATACCATCTGCACCAAAGATACCTGTTCAACGTCGACTATCTTGTCCGGTCCTATTCAGTCAATGAGAAATTTAAAGCATCGACTTTGCCAGCTAAGAACATTAAAGCTGGAGGTCGATTTTAAATGTGGAATTAACTTGCGTGTTCCACCAATTTTCATGAATTGAACAAGCGTGCTATCTTGGAAGCTTGGTCAACCGCTGATTAATCTCTGGTTAATTCTGATAATAATAGCCAACGGGAAAACAATTATGGCCCCAAAACCAGCTTTATCGGAACTTTCGATTAAGCTCGCGGAGACTGGTTTTTATCGCGGATTTAGCGTCGACGTGACCGTTGCCAGTAAAATCATTATCAGTGCACTTGTCGTTTGGGCGATCTTTTGGCCAGTCCAGGCGGGTGAGACGCTGGGCGATTGGAACACACTTATTCTGGCCAATTTTGCAGCTTGGTACATCTGGGTTGTCGCTCTTTTTGTCAGTGTTTGTATCGGCTTGGCACTTTGGCCAGCGGCGGGGCGGCTTAATCTGGGGCGACCAGGTGAAAAACCTGATTTTTCTAATTTTTCATGGTTTTCGATGATGTTCAGTGCCGGTATTGGTGTCGGAATGCTGACATGGGCCGTGGCCGAACCCGTTACTCATTTCGGCAACAACCCTGAGGTCATTCAAGGATTAACCACAGGCGGCGGGGCGGACAATGTGCGCATGGCCTTCAAGTGGTCGTTCCTGCACTGGGGATTTGGGGCATGGTCATGTTACGCGATTACGGGCCTGTCGATGGCGTTCTTTAGTTATCGCCGTGCATTGCCATTGACCATTCGGTCATCGCTGACACCAATATTCGGTAAGGCGCTATCTGGGCCGTTGGGGCACTTTATCGATATTGTGGCCGTTGTTGCGACCATTTTGGGTGTGGCGCAAACCCTTGGGTTCGGTGTGGAACAGTTTATTGCAGGCCTGACCCGGATTGGCATTGGTGGTCTGGTAGATGCAGATGGCGCTGCAAACTCCTTTGGTATCATTATCGCTTTGATTCTGATCATGGGGGCATCGACGTTGTCGGCGCTGTCTGGTGTGGGCAAAGGCATTAAGTGGTTGTCTAATATCAACATGTTTCTGTCGATCATCCTACTTGGCTTCTTTATTATATTTGGCGCCACCTTTTTTGGTGGCTCTGCGATGCTCTTTGGTCTTTGGGATTACCTGCTCGCAATGCCACAGATGAGCTTTAACGTCTGGCGGACAGATGGTGTTGAAGGGTCAGAGGCATTCTTGCTGACACAGTGGCAAGGCTGGTGGCCGGTGTTTTACTGGGCATGGTGGATCGCGTTTGCTCCGTTCGTTGGATTGTTCCTGGCGCGTATCTCGCGTGGGCGCACGATCCGTGAATTCGTGCTTGGCGCGATGTTCGTGCCATCACTGATGTGTTTTATTTGGTTCGCTTGGGCCGGTGGGACTGCTATCGATCTGGAACTTAATGGTGGCGCCAACGGTTTGATCTTTGACTCGGCCAATGCTGACAAGATCTTTGCCATGACGGAATTCATGCTGGCGCCAATCGGTGATTGGTTGGCATGGGGTATGGCGCTGCTGATTGTCGTACTTTTGATGACGTTCCTTGTCACATCGGCTGACTCGGCGGTGTTGATCGTGAACACGATCAACGCGGGTGGCGATGAAGGCCCGAAGGCACGGCCACATATCCTGTTCTGGGGCGTAGCCCTTGGGCTTGTGGTGATGGGTCTGCTTATTTCAGGTGGTACAGAGGCCATTAAGACGGCGATGGTAATTGGCGCACTGCCGTTCTCGGTTGTGATGGTGTTGATGTGCTTTGCTCTGGTCATGGCGATCTACTACGATGGCCGACGCGAAGCTGCTGGCGTTCAGACCACATTTGCTAGCGACGATCCAATGCCTGCTGGCTAATCCGGTCGTTCAAAAACACGCAGAGGTGAAGCCTTTCGTCAACGATCCTAAAGTGTCAAACTCAAAACTCACTTTAAGGGATTCCCATGGCTAAAGGCATAGATAAAGGGCCTGACAAAAACAATAGCGATTGGAAATCCACAGCGTGCATCCTTTGCACTTTAAATTGTGGCGTCAAAGTTCAATTGAATGCAGAAGGTACCGAGATTGTGCGTACCAAGGGAGATGAGAATCACCCCGCGTCGCAGGGTTATCTCTGCAACAAAGCGTCACGTTTAAATTTCTACCAGAATCGCGATGATCGACTGCTGTCCCCCATGAAGCGTAATGCTGAAGGCGGGTACGATGCCATTGATTGGGACACCGCGATTGCTGAGATCGCGTCCAAGCTCAGTGGGATTCGTGACGAGCTTGGCGGAGACAAGATTTTTTACTATGGCGGCGGCGGTCAAGGGAACCACCTGCCAGGCGCATACAGCGGCACAACCCAGTCGACGTTAGGCGTTAAATATCGCTCGAACGCCCTCGCACAAGAAAAGACCGGTGAGTTTTGGGTGGCCGATCGCATGCTAGGCGGCTACAACCATGCCGATTTTGAGCACGCCCAGGTCGTGATTTTTTTGGGTAAAAATCCGTGGCAATCTCATGGCTTACATCGGGCACGCGCCGAGATTCGTGAAATGTCCAAGGATCCCAATCGAACCCTGATCGTTATCGATCCGAAAAGAACAGAAACCGCAGACCTCGCAGACATCCACTTACCCGTAAAGATGGGTCGCGACGCCTGGCTACTCGCGGGCATGGTCGCAACAATCGTGCAGGAGAACTTGCAGGATGACCAATGGATTGCAGATCATACCAACGGTGTGGGAGCCGTCATGGGTGTATTTGACAAGGTTGATATCGCCGACTGCGCACGAAAGTCTGGCATAGACGAAGCCATCATTCGGTCTACTGCAAGAACTATAGCGCTCGCTGATAGCGTCGCGGTTCTTGAGGACCTAGGCACTCAAATGAACCGGCACTCAACGCTCGTGAGCTACCTGCAACGCCTCACGTGGTTGTTGACCGGAAACTTCGCCAAGCCTGGAACTGCCTACACATCCAATGGCCTGGGCAATGTAGGGAGCGGCAAAGAGAGAGGCAAAAGCCCTGTGTTAGGCGGACGCATCATCGCTGGCATCATTCCTGCGAACATCATACCGGATGAAGTTCTGGCCGATCATCCAAATCGTTATCGCGCAATGATCATCGAATCCGCCAACCCCGTGCACTCGTTGCCCGATAGCAGCAAGTGGCGCAAAGCCATGCGCGCGCTTCAGTGCAGTGTCGTTATCGACATTGCAATGACTGAGTCCGCACGCCAAGCAGACTACGTGCTACCTGCAACCACACAATACGAAAAAGCCGAGGCGACTTTCTTTAACTTTGAGTTCCCTGAAAATTACTTTCACGTGAGAGCCCCGCTTTTCGTTCGACCTGAAGGTGTCTTGGATGAAGCGGAAATCCATGCACGCCTTGCAATAGCTCTTGGCGCTATTCCAGAAGGTATCGAAGAAGAACTTAACGCAGCCCTGGCGGAAGGCGGTCGTGAAGGCTTTCGAAATTTGGTTTTCACTAAGCTCCGGGAAAACCCTGCTCTCGGCAAAGTCGCTCCGGCACTCCTCTACCGGACTCTTGGTAGGACCCTGCCGGAAGGCATGCAAAACGCCGCTGCGTTGTGGGCGGTATGTCACCAACATGTCATCGCCAACAGAATATCCGTCGAAGCCGCTGGGGTCGCTGGCGAAGACATGGCGCTGGGAGACAATTTGTTTGATGCGATCCTGGCTGGACCCAGTGCAGTTATCATGAGCAAAGAAGATTGGCCCGATGTCTGGCAAAGGACGCCCGGGGGCAGGGTTAATTTCGATCTTCCGGAAATGTTGGAAGCTGCAGCTCAGCTCAATTCAGAAAATCCTCAAGAAACAACCGCTGAATTTCCATTTCTTCTCTCAGCCGGTGAACGACGCGATTTCACCGCGAACACGATTTTACGGAACCCGGCATGGCGCAGAAAAGATAAGGAAGGGGCTTTGTACATTAACCCCGATGATGCAGCACGACTGAATTTGGGCGACGGCTCAAACGCTCGCATCACGACTGCTCGTGGTGCTGTGGATGTCGTTGTGGCGATTAATGATCGCATGCAACGCGGACACATCTCCATTCCAAACGGTTTAGGCCTCGACTACCCCGATGAACAAGGCAACATGAAAACCACTGGAGCTGCGCCGAACGAACTCACTTCTACCGATCTTGCCGATAAATACTTTGGGACCCCGTGGCACAAGTCCGTACCTGTCCGGGTTGAAGCGATAGGCTAGGCATCACCATAAAGCAATGCGCTGTTGCTGCTCGAAAGACCAGCCAAGCACACCTTCATCCCTGAACCTTGAGTTTCACGTCGGCGCTCGATGGAATCTCTGAGGCTATAGGCGAATTCGAGGCCTGAGTTACGTTGATTGATCCGATTTGCCCTGGTTTGTGTACCCCGCGCTCCTATTTTCGCATCGCGTTATACCCGGTCGTTATCAGTTCAACCTCAGCAGAACGTACCCCATTCCGCAAACCAATGTCAGCTCCCAGTACAGCAGTGACTGGCTTATCTTCAGTATAAGCGGGCCAATCAATGATACCTTCAGCGCTCGGATCACTCGTTTTGGCAAAGTTTGTCCACATTGTCATCATCTTTCCGGAAAACTCTGTGTCCCTGTCGCCAATATCAATATTGAATATTGACAAGTTGCCAAACACATAAGGGATTTCTGCGGCGTGAAACGACCCGTACTGGTCACTGCCATCGATTAATGGGCGCCAATCCCACCAATAAAGATAAACTGGGCTGGAGACGTTCTCCATGTAATTTGCCCATAAACGCATGGGCTGAGTAAACATTGCATCTGTATTGAATCGAATGAAAGAATCCCGAGCGACATCGGGCGACGCTGGATAGAGCGTGTATATCTCTTGACCTGCAGTTGGCAAAGTAAGTTTGACGAACTGGTCGTGCGCCGCGACATAATCGATTGTCCCACCAGGATTACCCAATGCTGGGTCAAAAGTAGTCGCTTCATCCGCATTCGAACCAATCATCACGGGCACGTCAGCTTGGCGGCCCTCGGAGAAAATGGTGTTCACCTCATCTGGCAGCACAGCTCCATCAACAATGGTGAGTCGGTCAAAATTCAGTAATAGCTCCGGATCCCCAGAGAAGGTATCCATAATCGACTTCGCTGGTAAAGCACGCAGCGTAGCCAAATCGGATTCGTCCTCCCCCGTAAAAACAGATGCTTGTCGCTGACCCCATTCTTCGCCAGAGGGTATCCCCCACCTTGGCTTGGATAGAGCACTTAATGGAATAAATCGCGCACCACTCTGACCAATCACCTTGTGAAATAACCCTCTCGCCATGGGGCTAGCTTGCAGAACAGACATACTCCAAGACCCAGCAGATTCACCAAAAATCGTTACGTTGCCAGGGTCACCACCGAACTGCGCTACGTTGTCTCGCACCCATTGCAATGCTGCGATCTGATCTTGGAAGCCCTGATTACCTGAATTCCCACCGCCTTCCTCGGTGAGCTCGGGATGGGCCAGAAACCCAAATGGTCCTAACCGATAGTTGACCGTGACGAGTACTACACCTTTTGCCGTTAATGGCGCTCCATCGTAATCACCTCCTGAACCCATCACTAGCGCACCACCGTGCACCCATACCATGACCGGAAGTGCTGCAGAGGCATCTTTTGCCCGAGTCCAGAGGTTGAGCGTCAGACAATCCTCACTCATTTCAACATAGAGGCCATCATAAAACGTACTTAATGACCCTGGCTGATAACAAGGCAGACCAAATTTGGTTGCATCACGCTCACCCTCCCACGATTCAATTGGGTGTGGTGGCTGCCAACGTTTTTCTGCAACCGGTGCTGCCGCGAACGGAATCCCAAGGTACTCGTGCAAACCATCCTCTCGTGCAGTACCTCGGATATTACCGCCAGTTACCGCGACGACCGTACCAACCGGGTCTGCTGTGACGACCGCCGGCACAGCACTTTGTTCCTGCTCGGTCGAGCAACCAGTAAACATCAGGACAGCAACCACGAGTACCGCGACACAACTCTTGTATCGACTCTTAGACATTTTTCTCCTCCCGTTATAGTGATCGATATCGATGACTTAGGAGTATGCCTTAGTTCAGGAGGGTCATTGAGCAAAAGTATTCAAGACAGTAAATCAGCAACTTAGAGCCAACGAGGAACCAATCACATTATAGGCTGATAATAGCAAGCCGAAAGCTGGTGGCGTCACTTAAGTATCGGTCAAACTGCATGACGAGTAGACACGACAACTTCGTTGACAATTACAGAGGGCGGCTTCGCCAGGAATCGAAAGTTCGGAACGTCAGAGTGACGCTATAAGTCCTGGCAGTGTATAACGATTATCTGTAATGCAATTTCAGTTGCTTACGAAATAAGGGCCAACGGATGCTTCGTAGATATTCAGGATGTTGGCTGAATATCCCTGTTAAAATTTCTGTTCTTAAGACCCAGAGGATGTGATGTCTTATATTGCCCAATTGCGAACAACCGACCTTGAGCAGGCGCTCGACTTTTACACTAACACCTTAGGCTACAAACTCACCTTTCGTTATGAAGATTTCTATGCCGGTATTGATGT
>JABJED010000448.1 GCA_018665025.1 Gammaproteobacteria bacterium | reverse complement strand
TTCCTGATCCTGATAAGCCTGTCCTATGCCGTTTTCTTCTTCGCCAGCTCCTATATGCCACTAATGCCCGCCTTCGCCGACATGCTGAATGTTGACGAAAAAGGCTATGGTTACCTTTTGTCAATTACAGGCGTCGGCGCGGTCATTGGGACGGTTATATCCGGGTCGTTGCAAAAATCACCCAGGTTGGGCCTTGCGATGTTGCTCTCAGCACTTATTTTCTGTGTTTTTGTCTTCCTGTTCGCGCTGGTCTGCTGGCTGGGTATCGCCGGTGCATTCTACTTTGCGCTGGGCATACTTTTTTCAGCTTCCATATTCAGCTCGATTTTTATGGTGACAACGACCACGATCCTGCAGCTGGAAGTGCCCGAACACCTGCGTGGTCGTGTAATGGGTTTCCACGGTATTTCCTATAGCCTGTTTCCCCTGGGCGCACTGTTGGTCGGCACTATTGCCAACGTAAGCAATCCATCTGTTGGCATCAGTATCAGTACCACTATTTTTGTCGCGTACCTGCTCTGGGTTTCAGTCACCCAACCAGGCATCAGAAAAATAGACGGAAGGGCGCTAACGGAAAAGGCTGCCCAGGCAACTCCCTTCAGCTAGATAACGTTTGTGAGGCATAGCATCGATGAACCAGGAACCGATATCCTTTCTTCATCTATGGCACATCGTAGAGGTTATTTAAATAATCGCGGATCGAAGTTCTGAGTTCCCGTATACCGCGCGCATGAACATAAAGAGTTTCACCATCGTCCAGCGCTTTTTTAGCAGCTTCTCGAATAAAAGCTGGAGTCACACGATCACCTTCACCATGCCACAAAGGAATGACACTGGGGTCATCTAACCGCGGCAACGCTATACCGGTGATTCCGTTTTGTTCCATGAGGGAAATGTCAGGTCGGACTGCTCGCATCAACCAGGCTGGCTTAATCGCTACGTGGCTGCTTTCGGTGTATTCCAGATATCTCTCGCGATCTTCCAGGTACCGTTAGTTTGCTTTTTTAAAATCCAGATATGCCGGCTAACAGATCTCAAGGGCAGAGACCCATCATCGACCTTGGGCCTAAGATAACCGTCGAAGCTCACCCTGACGTAGGCAGAATCGCCTGAAACCACCACTTCATCTACAGTAGTTTCCTGGTCAAACCTGAATTTTCGGGTAAAGCGATAAAAAGAACGAGCCTCTGCCTGGTGAACGTCTTTGAGGCTAGACGGCATCATCCAGACAGCATCATCTGTGAACAGGTCAAAATACCGTTCAAAGTCATCAGAACGAATTACGTCCAGTGCCTCCAGAATCAGACTTCCGACCGCTTCGTCTTCTTCCTGGACTCTTGCCAGTGCTGGTGCCACGATACTCAATTCCTCAAGTAGGGAGACAAATACTACCCCTCGATTTCCGAACTACAAGCTTTATCCCTATCTTTAGCGCTGTCTTGAGCGCTGTCTTAAGCACTGTCTTTAGCAGTGGGGGGGACATCGGGTATGCTAGCCTGAGCCTCTTAGGCGCGTGCATAACACAATGAAAATTTTGAAATATCTTATCCTGACTCCCATTTTTCTGCTGGGATGTTCAGCGATGATTCTTTATAAAGGGGACATCCCCAAGGACGTCGTTGATGCAAGATATACCAGCCCTGATTCACAATTTTCGGAATTAGGTGATCTTGGGCGTGTGCATTATCGGGATGAAGGCCGCAGACAAGCCCCACCCATCATACTGTTGCATGGGTCAAACGCTTCCCTGCATACTTTCGAACCCTGGGTAACACGGCTGAAAGACAAATTCAGGGTTGTCACCATCGACCTTCCAGGTCATGGCCTGACGGGAGAAGTGCCAACAGGAGACTACTCGAACGAGGCCATGGTCGCAGTGGTGAATGCGTTGGCAAACAAGCTGGGGCTGGAACACTTCGTTATTGGCGGAAATTCCATGGGCGGCAGCATCGCACTCCGCTATGCCCTGGATCACCCCAACAAGATCACTGGTCTTGTATTGATCAATTCATCTGGTTTCATGAGAAAGAGAATCCAGAATGATGATTCTCAGGGTGTGCTGGCGTTTCGACTGCTCAAGAACCCCTGGTTTCGAGCAATAGGTGAAGTAATGGATCCCTATTATTTTGTATCTCAGGGTTTAGAAGCGGCTTTTCATCAACAGGCGGTCGTTACAGAAGCTATGGTCATGCGCTACTACGACCTTGCATTAAGGGAAGGTACCCGGAAAGCCACGATGAAACGTTTTTCTGCAACCGAGGACAAAAAGTACCAGGCCCAGGACCTTGCCCGAATTAACGTCCCAACACTCCTGATGTGGGGAAAAGAAGATGCGGTAGCCCCGTTTGCTTTCGCGTCAGGGTACGAGACATTGATTCCAGACATCTCGACAGCCTACTATGACGGGGTTGGACACATCCCAATGGAGGAAGTCCCGGAAATCTCTGCAGCAGACCTTATCGCCTTCATGGGAAAAATAAATGGAAAAGATAAATGAAAATTAAATCAATCTGGAGATATCCCATCAAGTCGATGGGTGGAGAATCTCTCACGCAGAGCCTGCTTAGCCAACATGGTGTTGTTGGTGATCGAAGTTATGCACTGCATGACGGTAAATCAATCTGTAGTGCAAAGAAGTATGCCCAACTAATGGGCTACTCGGCCCGGTACGACTCTGACCCAGACGGTATCAACATTCCCCCGGTTACCCTGGAGATAGGCAATACTGCCGTGAACTCGGAGGACTCGAACCTCGAAGAGCTTCTGGCGAGGGAACTTGGCACTAAAATAACACTCGACAAGTTAAGACCCGCTGACAACCTCGAATATTATCGACGCTCAACCGAACAGCAACCCATCGAAGAAATCCGCAACGTACTGGGTCTGGAAGAAGGCGAAGCCTTCCCGGATTTCTCGGAATTTCCAGACTCATCCTTTCAGTTCAGCACACCACCCGGCACCTTCTTCGATGCCTACCCGCTACTGGTGTTAACCACCAACTCGTTAAACCGACTGCAACAGGTAACAAAGGGAGCTGTTATCGATGAACGCCGCTTCCGCCCAAACCTGGTAATAGATGCAGACGAACTTGAAGCAGATTTCATTGAGGAGCAATGGAGAGACCGGTTCCTCGAGATTGGCGATGCTATTATTAAACTCACCCTTCCATGCCCCAGATGCGTGATGACGACAATTGCCTTTCAGGACCTGGGAAAAGCGCCACAAATAATGAGGGCGCTGGTGCAGGAAAATCATCACAAGCTGGGTATTTATGGCCAGGTGATCAAACCCGGCAAGATCCAAACGGGAGATCAGGTCCACCTGACGGAAGCAGCCTGAGAAAAGAGCAGTGGTTTCAGCAATCAGGAAGATTGCGAACCTCTGATTAAGGTCTTTGTTAGAGCTTCGTTACAGTCAAAAAATTCCTGGCCACCTGCGCGTGTAACGCTGCCCCGTGGGCCATAGCTGATTCGTTCAGGATCATTCGATTCGAATGGCAAGGAGCAGCCAGCGACGGGTCTTCTGGTTTAACGCCCAAAAACAACATGGCCCCTGGGAATCGCTGTAATAGATAGGAGAAATCCTCGGCGCCCATCATGGGTGATCGCATCGGCCGATAGGCATTCTCACCAAACAACTCTCGCACGGTCTGGGCAGCGAATTCTGTAAAGGCGCCTTCGTTGACCGTCACAGGGTAGCCTTGGCTGATCTTGAATTCGACCTCCATCTCGTGCGCTTCACCGATCTTAGTTGCAAGCCGGTCGAGTCCAACGTGGGCCAGCGCCCTGGATTTTTCAGAGGTCGACCGAATAGTACCGAGCACATTGGCAACTTCCGGAATCACATTGGAGGTCGTTCCCGCCTCAATCTTTGTGGTGGTGAGAACGATGGGATCAAAAGCCGGCACCCTCCGGGTGACAAATGTCTGAAACGCCTGGATGATCTCGCAGGCAACTGGAATCGGGTCCAGGCAATCGTGCGGCATAGAGGCGTGTCCACCCTTGCCCCTAACTATCATTTCAAAGGTATCTGCTGCTGCAAGCAGAGGCCCAGGTCGCCCTGTGAAGACACCGGCATCCAGTAATGGGGTAATGTGCAGCGCAAATACCGCATCCGGGGAATTCGGTGCATCAAACAATCCCTCTTGCAACACTTCACGAGCGCCAAAAAAACCTTCTTCCCCTGTTTGGAAAAAGAAATCGACGCTGCCAGCCAATTCGTTCTGATGTTGTTTCAGTACTTTCGCAGCACCCACGAGCATCGCCGTGTGGGAATCGTGTCCGCAAGCGTGCATCACCCCGGGGTTTTTTGATGCAAATGTGAGGTCATTGTCCTCGGGCATGGGCAGCGCATCCATATCTCCCCGAAGCAGTATCCGCCGACCTGGTTTCGCGCCGTGTAATGTCGCAACAATACCGGTTGTGCGTTCGCTTTTACGTATTTCAAGATCAAGATCGCTAATCGCATCCAACACTGCCGCAGTCGTCTCAGGAAGATCATTCCCCAACTCTGGATTAGCATGAATCCTGCGCCGCAGGTCAATGATGTCAGGTAGGAGTGATTGAGCTTCTGAAAATGTATCCATAAGATCTATCCATAAGAACTATTCACCGGAGCTATTCACGGGAGCTATTCACGGGAGCTATTCACGGGCTGTATCAACGTGGTTTACCCAAAAGGTACAGTGAACCCACTAGCCATTGCCATGAGTGCGCTTGCTTCAACGCCACCTTTTAATCGCTCTAATTCACCTCCATCCAGCCACACGCCCTGACAGGTAGGACAACGGTCCACTACAATCATGTGCGCGATCTCTTTTGACATGCTCGCGCCATCAACCGGGCATAGATGAAGTTCTTCGCCTTTGGCCTCTACCAGAAGCTGCATTTCATTATCACATGCTACACAGGTCGCCTTTCCATCGACTTCGTGTCGGGTTTTCGAACCACATCTCGCACATTTCTCACCAAAGAATGACATAACAACTCCACTAACATCAACGAATCATCATTGTCTGCGTAGCGGGTGTAGCTTGTCAAACGCTATAAACAGTCGATGACAAGCACCACTATTTGGGTAAACTGGGTCGGCTCATTTGGTCTTAACAATGAAAATATCCCGCAAGCCAACAAATCCCGTTCCGCTCGTAACCAAGGGTGATCTGTCGCTATACTTTGTGGGTTGCGGTTCCGCCTTTGCGAGAACCCTCTACCAGAACAACCTGCTGATCACCAAAGGACACCACCACTTGTTGATCGACTGCGGAACCCGGTGTTCCCAGGCGCTACATGAAGCTGGTCTCCACTTTTCACAGATCCAGAATTATCTCATCACTCACAGCCATGCAGACCATATCGGAGGGCTCGAGGAAGTACAGCTATTCGCAAGATACGTGCTGCAGCAAAAGCCCAACATGGTCATCAGCAAATCCTACGAGAAAATACTATGGGAACAGAGCCTTCGCGGAGGTAGCGAAATATCCGAAAATGGGCGTCTAACTTTCGGCGATCTCTGGAATACGCAGCGACCGAAAAAGCTTAGCGGTTACCCGCGAGAAACTTTCGAAACAAACGTCGGCAATATCAACATCAAGATGCCTCGAACGCTGCATTTCCCTGACAACGCAACATCCTGGCGTGAATGTGCCTGGAGTTGTGGGGTCATCATAGATGATCGCATTTTCTTCACTTCAGATACGCAATTCGACCGGGAGCTCGTCGAAGGCTATGACAAACGCTTCAGTTTTGAGGTTATTTTCCATGACTGCCAGCTGTTTACCGGCGGAGTTCACACATCGATTGACGAACTCTGCACTCTGCCAAAACGGCTGAGAAAGAAAATCGTTCTGATGCATTACGGCGATAACTGGCAAAACTTCAGGCAACAAGCTAAGGACGCGGGATTCCAGTCCTGGGCGAAGCAAGGACATACCTACACTTTCCCCACACCCAGGGCAACACCCCGAAATACTGCGTAAAACTGGTCTTAAACCAGCCGATATGATTTACTTCCGGCCTTCAATTTTTCATCTTTTTCAAAAAATCAGGGGAAATCCTTATGGGAATGTTAGACGGTAAAGTCGCACTTGTAACCGGGGCTGGCGGCGGATTGGGCGAAACCCACGCGCTCTTGCTCGCCAAAGAAGGCGCATCAGTTGTGGTAAACGATCTGGGTGGAGCACGTGATGGAACAGGCGGTAGCGCATCGATGGCTGACCTAGTCGTCGAGAAAATCAAAGCCATGGGAGGCCAGGCGGTAGCTGACTACGGCAATGTCGCTAACGAAGAAGATGCCAACAATATGGTCAAGTGCGCCGTCGACAACTTTGGGAAACTGGATTTCCTGATTGCCAATGCCGGTATCCTGCGAGACAAGTCATTCAAGAATATGGACAACGCTATGTGGGATGTCGTTATCGATGTCCACCTGCGAGGCACCTATCTGACTGTCAAAGCGGCTTATCACCAGATGATGGAACAGGGACATGGCGGCAGCATCGTTGTTACTTCTTCTACTTCCGGGCTACTGGGTAATTTCGGACAGACAAATTATGGCGCGGCCAAAGCGGGTATCGCCGGTTTCGCCCGCTGCCTGTTCCAGGAAGGCCTCAAATACAACATCAGGGTTAACACACTCGCACCTGCTGCCTGGTCACGGTTGACCAGCGACATCTTCCCGGAAGGCCAGAACATGGAAGAGCTGCTCTCGGCAGATAAGGTCTCACCGCTAGTCGTCTGGCTTGGTTCTGACGATGCAAAAGAAGTCACCGGACGCCAATTCATGGTTGCAGGTAACAGCGTCCAGTTAATTTCCTGGCAGGCGCATGATGTTGCGGTGAAGGACAACACCGATGGCCCATGGACAGTCGCAGAAATCGGCGAAAAAGTAGCCGAAAACTTCGAGAAATGGCCCAGAGGCATACAGCCTACAAAGCGAGCATTTGAATAATTCTAATTTTAAATTGCGAAAGGATAATTAAATGAAAGATCTATACGGAGACGTTGCGGTTACACGGCTCGACGGCCATGTCGTGCAGTGCGAGATCAAACGACCACCCAATAACTTTTTTGACCATCAGTTGATCAAGGACTTGGCCACCTGTTTCGAAGACATCGATAAACAGAACGATATTCGGGCGATAGTTCTGTGTTCAGAAGGCAAACACTTCTGTGCCGGTGCGAACTTTGGCTCATCAGTTCGGGCTGCGGAGCTCGAGCAGCGAACCGAAAGTGATCGCAACCCGCTTTATGACGAAGCAGTTCGCCTGTTTCGATGTAACAAACCCGTCATCGCTGCGGTTCAAGGCGCCGCTGTTGGCGGCGGTTTTGGCTTGGCATTGATGGCTGATTTCAGGGTCGTGTGTCCTGCAACCCGCATGACTGCCAATTTCGTGAAGCTTGGATTCACACCAGGATTCGGACTGACTCATACACTGGAGCGAATCGTCGGAGCGCAAAGAGCCAACCTGATGTTTCTAACTGGCAGGCGAATCAACGGCGAAACCGCACAGCAGTGGGGGCTAGGCGACATCTATACCGACACCGACAATGTTCGTTCCGCTGCAATTGAGCTGGCTCAGGAAATAGCCGAAAACGCACCCTTAGCGCTTCTTTCACTTCGCGAACAAATGCGTCCTAACATCGCTGAAGCAGTTAACGATGTGACGACCATTGAAAGTCGCGAGCAAAAGTGGCTACAACAGACTAGCGACCATAAGGAAGGTATAAAAGCTGTCGCTGAAAAACGCGCCGGTAACTTTACAAGCAGTTAGACGTAAACCTCAGCGTTGTGGTGACCGCACCACAACGCTGGAAGGTACTGCCAACTTAACTGGCAGTCATTGATAGAGTAGTGCAGTTGCTTGATAGAAGCGGTACGCATTTCTGTGGCCCAGAAAAATTAAAGGGTCAGAATTTTTTCCGATAACAGGCCTTGGAGTTCGGCTGGGCAGTTGATGACTGCAGCCTAAACGGGGCGCCCGCGTTCGACTTTCACAACGTAAAGCTATAGTATGCGCGCGCTCAAGCCCGTCATCATCTGAAATAACGTTCTTGTTTCATCCATTTAAGCACCCAGGATATACCTTGATCACCACTGCAAATATCACTATGCAATTTGGCGCTGCGCCACTATTTGAAAATATTTCGGCTCAGTTCGGCCACGGTAACCGTTACGGGTTGATTGGGGCCAATGGCTGTGGCAAATCAACCTTTATGAAGATCCTGAGCGGTGAACTTACACCCAGCTCCGGCAATATATCGATTACGCCGGGTAATAAGGTGGGTACGTTAAGTCAGGATCAGTTCGCCTTTGAGGAGTACAGTGTCGTGGATGCTGTGATTATGGGTGACGCTAAGCTTTGGAGCATTAAAAAGGAACGAGATCGAATCTACGGATTGCCAGAAATGAGCGAAGCCGAAGGCATGAAAGTCGCCGACCTTGAGGTCGAATTCGCGGAACTTGACGGATACACGGCCCAAAGCAGGGCTGGTGAGCTTTTGATTGAGGCTGGCATTCACGAAAACTTACACTACGATTTGATGAGCGAAGTGGCACCGGGTTGGAAGCTACGTGTGCTGCTAGCACAGGCGTTGTTTTCAAATCCGGACATTTTGCTGCTGGACGAACCTACCAACAACCTGGACATTCACAGTATTAGCTGGCTAGCGAAAGTACTGAACGAACGTAAATGCACCATGATTGTCATTTCTCACGATCGTCACTTTCTTAACTCTGTTTGCACGCATATGGCCGATATCGACTACGGCGAACTGCGGATTTATCCGGGCAACTATGAAAGCTTTGTCGAAGCGTCATCTCTTATCCGAAAACAACTGTTAACCGAGAACTCAAAAAAGAGTGCTGAAATTGAAGAGTTGCAAGGATTCGTGGCGCGTTTCTCTGCCAATGCATCCAAGGCAAAACAAGCGAGTTCCCGCGCGAAAAAACTGGACAAAATTGAACTCGACGAAGTTAAACCTTCGAGCCGAATGACGCCCTCCATTAGTTTCAAGCAAGATAAGCAACTACACCGTCAGGCACTTGTATTAGAAGATCTAGCACACGGGTTCGATGATGGTTTGTTGTTCTCCGAAGGCAATATGATTTTGGAAGCAGGCGCTCGATTGGCAGTCATCGGTGAAAATGGTGTGGGTAAAACGACCTACCTGCGTTGCCTGATGAATGAGATCACTGCCAACGCCGGTAAAGTGCAGTGGGCAGAAAACGCTACCGTTGCCTATTGTCCGCAAGATAGCACCGAGGATTTCGAATCCGACTTAACCTTATTTGACTGGATGGCGCAGTGGCGTCAACCCAGCCACGACGACCTGATGATTCGAGGCATGCTCGGGCGTTTGCTGTTCACTGCCGACGATGCCAACAAAAAGGCAAGGGTTTGCTCCGGCGGGGAGAAGAACCGGCTGATGTTTGGCAAACTGATGTTATCCAATGCCAATGTTTTAATCATGGATGAGCCAACTAACCATATGGATATGGAAGCAATTGACGCTCTCAATCAAGCGTTAATGCAATACGATGGCACCTTGATTTTTGTCAGCCACGACCGGGAATTTGTTTCAACGATTGCTACCCGCGTCTTGGAGATCAAAGACCGGGAAGTCACGGACTTCCAAGGCACCTACGACGAATATCTATTGGCAGCTTGAGTTTTCGGATCGAAGTAAAGAACCGGAGTAAAGAACGGGAGTAAAGCGTCGGGGTAAAGTGCCAGAGTAAACAAGATCAGCGAAGTGCTGGAACACCTGTGAGTATATGAAACCGAAAATTCAAGGGTGCTTTTAATCGCGGCCTGACGTACCTATGTCAATTTGTTAGATTGAATGAGTTGCAGCGATTTCTGGTAGTGGTATCGCATCTGGTCCTGATCGTATCGATATTCGGTACCAACCGGACAGGCATTTCGTGCAAGGCACTGATATGCGCAGGCTGACCCCTCCCTTACCCTCTCGCCCATACAAGCCTGCAAATCAAACGTAACCCCGGGGGCACCAACCGGGCATGCGTCAACACATGGTCTGGTGATACATTTGCCGCAGGGCGCCTCCGCCAAATTGTTAGTCTGAGTCTCATCATGAGTTTCATCATGAGTTTCATAAAAGGTATTCGCCAGCACGACCACCCTATAAGCAAACCAGGTTCCATGAATGGCATTAATCCCGATCCCCAGCGCCGAATCAGCATGCCAGCCCAGTTGTTTCCCCAACGCCCGCAAATCAATCTGAAGATCGGTGGATGGATAAAGAACCAGATAATCCGCACAACCAGTCCGTTGAAGAAAATCCTCGACCATTTTGATCGACATGCAATCCAATGGGTCGCTTCCTGTCAGTGGTTCGTCCAGCGATTTCCAAAAACCAGAACCAGCATGCCCAAAGACCAATAGCTGGTTATAGTCACCGGCAATCTCAGGCAGCCCTATTGCTACTGTAGAAAGCTCAAGGGCTGCCTGTAATGTGAAGCCTTTCTGTAAGAGCAGCGGGTCTATTGGCAACCGAGTGACTCGTACTCTGTCTGGTTAAAGTCAGAGTTGCGGAACACCGATCGATAACTCTGGCATTTCTCGTCCTGTGAACCAAAATCCTCAGCCAGAAACCCTGCCCGTAACCCTTCTCTTGTGAGAACCTCCCGTTCCATGCGTATGCCACCGTCCAGCTCGGTATCGAGCACGATAAAGTTACCCGGTGCGTCCGTCATCCAGGGTAACCACTGACGTTCCTGACCATCAGCACCGAATCCCGGGTTACCTGTATGGGCAAATTGCGCCCAATAAGACATCATTGAGTTCGACAGCAGTGACAGGTCATCAAACGTTGAATCTGGAAAAAGAATCTTCATCGGGTCGGGGAAATACCCAAAGACAAAAAAGAGTTCGATAGCATGTGCAGCACCAAACAACTTCTGAAAGTCCACGAAACCCAGGTTTCTCCAGTCATCCGCATCGAATCGGTAGGAAAATACAGAGTCAGGTTGGTCCTGGCTGATTGCCTGGGCAATTTCGTCAACGCCCCGGACTCGCCAGAATTGGCTGCCGTACTTAACATCTCTGCCGTAGGCCGTTGGGTTTTTGATTGTCGTAGGAAACCCATTAACAGAATCAACATACTCCGGAAGAAAAGCCATAAAGAGCGCGACTTCTTCACGATTAGTGCCAAGAATCACCGGGACATTTGCATAGAGAGTCGGGTCTGAAAAAATTTCGATGGTAGACATTTCCGGCAAAACGTACCCATCTCCAATAAGAAGCGGCATATCAATCATGCCTGCAAAACTGGCATCGAAAATTTCGAAAATATCCTGCAGTGATAGATTCCTCATCCAGCTAGAGAGTTCTTCCGCCTCCAGTTCGCTCTGCATAACAATCGCAGACGATTTTCCCGGTGCTCGCCCTGATCGAACAAGCCAGTTCGCGGTCATTTCCTGCGACGTCATCACGTTATTATCACCCTGACTTTTCCACGGAACCTGCGCCTGCTCCCGGGTAAAAATGTTAAGGCCACCGCTTTGGACAATCGCTCTGTGAAACAAACCTTTCCCCAGCGGTGATGCCATCAGGCTGAGAACATTATAACCACCTGCGGATTCACCATAAATGGTGACATTTGCTGGATTGCCGCCAAACGCTGCAATGTTCTCCTGAACCCAATCAAGCGCCGATATCAGGTCCAGCGTGCCGTAGTTCCCGGAGGCATCCTCCGGCGTGTCCGAAGTGTCCCTGAGGGCATCATGGAAAAACCATCCCATTGGGCCCAGCCGATAGTTGACACTGACTACGATCACCTTTTGCTCGGTAGCCATCATCGAGCCGTCATAAATCTGGACTAAATCACTGCCACCATTTCCAACAGAGTTACCTCCCCCATGAATCCAGAACATGACAGGTAAGGCTTCATCAGCTGTCGGGACACCATCTTTGTGGTAGGTCGGTGCCCAGACATTCAGTCGAAGGCAGTCTTCAACACCAACATAAGCCCTGTCGACGTCAATATTTGCGATTACCGGTAGCTGAGGACATTGGGCACCATAGCCCAGCATTTCCTTACGCCCCTCCCATGGTAACGCCCTCAGCGGCGCCTTCCACCTAAGGTCGCCGACCGGGGGCTGGGCATACGGAATCCCTAGCCAGACATGTGCACCGTGCTTGCCTTGCAATCCAATAATGTCGCCCGTCGACAGTGTCCTCACTGAGGAAGGGGATGTTATTTTTACGGCTTCTTCCCCAGGACTTAGGTAGCTGTAGACTCCAACAGCAGAACCCACTGCGATGAGGACAACAAAAAGCAGCAGTAGTAGAATAAATTTCAGCATGCCTGGTTCATAACTATCTGATTTAGTTAAAGCTTATACCACTAATCACGCAGCGAATTTACAGTAATATGTGAGTCACCACAGTTTTTACTTCAGCGGCGCAATTAGTTTAGGATCAGACACTTATCGTCACCTTTTTAATCGCACTTTTTACCATGAGAGGAGTCACCATGATTGTTGTTGTAGCGGCACTAAAATTTGAAACACAGGAAGCCAGAGACACCGCCGTAGAAGTTACCCGGGACGTGCAGTTGGCGACACGGGAAGAAGAAGCAGGATGTTACGACTATTGCTTCGCCCCCGACCCTTCTATCCCGACCCGAATTCAGGTTTACGAATTATGGGAAGACAGCGACTCCCTCGCGGCACATTTCGAACATCCTAACTATGCCAAGATGGTTGAAGTTCTTGGTCAGGCTGGTGTGGTCGAAAGCGTCAACCAGGCTTACCTGGTCGAAAAAAGCGAACCTGTCTACGGCCCGAACGGAGAACGCAAGGAAGCATTCTTTCAAGACTAAGAGTCTTCAGGATTAAGCGCGCGAAAACTATTGCGACTAGCCCAGGATAACGACATGCACCAGATATTTACCAACGCAAACCTGTTCACTGCAACAGACCACAACGCGATCAACCACGGTGCCGTCTGGGTGGAAGGAAACCGAATTAAGTACGCAGGCCCAGGCGATAAATTACCCGATACACCGGCGGATGCTATTCACCATGACGTTAATGGGAAATTTATAATGCCTGGCATGACAGAAACTCATGCTCATTTGTCCTTCGCAGATGCCAGTCCGTTTGGGATTGGTGACACTAATGTCGAATCTGCAACTGTCACTGCGGTACGAAACTCCCGGCTGATGCTGGCATCGGGTTTTACCTCTGCCGTGAGTTTTGGGTCAACGTACTGCATAGATGTTGCCCTTCGCGAGGCTATTAACGCCGGAAAAATTATTGGTCCAAGGCTGCGTGCCGCTGGTCGCGATCTCGGTGCGACCGCCAGTAATGTCGACTCCGGCGGCGGTCTTAGTCAGATCGCAGATGGCCCCTGGGCTCTTCGGCAGGCAGTAAGACAACAGCGAAAATTAGGTGTCGACATCGTCAAAATATTTATTGATGGCGAGGCCATCAATAGCCAGAACCCTCCGGGTGAACTGTCATTCACCGACGAAGAGGTGAATGCAATCGTAGACGAAGCGCACCGGCGAAAAATGCGCGTGGCGTGCCACGCTCGTTCCGCCGCAGCCGTCAAACAAGCGGTTCGAGCAGGTGTCGATTTCGTTGGCCATGCCAATTACCTGGACGATGAAGCTGTTGAACTGTTGGCAGCAAAGAAAGATGAGATTTTTGTCGGTCCTGCCATCGCCTGGGAAATCACCTACCTTGAGAAGTGCGAAACGATTGGCGTGACACGCGAAACCGTTATCGCACAGGGATACGAGGCAGAAATAGAAGCCACAGTCGCCACAGTGGCGAAACTCAGGACCGCCGACATCAAGCTAGTTGTCGGGGGAGACTATGGTATTTCCATTGCTCCCCACGGAACCTATGCGAAGGATCTGGAATATTTCGTGACTTATTTTGGTATGAGTAATGCGGAATCTCTAATTTGTGCCACCAGAAACGGAGGGCTTGCATTTGAACCCGACGGCAGTATCGGAACATTGGAAGAAGGCAGCCTGGCCGACCTGGTGATTGTTGATGGCAACCCACTGGAAGATATTACGATACTGCAGGATCATCAGAACCTGACCGTGATGAAGGACGGCGTTTTGTACCAGAACCTGGAAAACCCGAACCCATACCTGGCAAGCACAACTGAATAGAGAATCATCATGCTGAAAACCATGCCGGATACCGGAACTGACTGGGATTCACTCAGGGCCGAAATGATCATTCGCGGAGCTAACGACGCAAAGTGGCGTGAAGGTAAAACAGCGGTGTATGTTTTCAATGCCGGTGAAGACGTCGCCAAGGTTCAAAAAGAAGCCTACACCATGTACATGTCTGAGAACGGACTGGGACCCCTCGCCTTCCCGAGCCTTAAGCAGATGGAAGACGAAGTCATTGGCATGGGACTAAGCCTCCTTCACGCCCCTGAGCATGCAGCCGGTAACATAACCTCCGGCGGTACCGATTCCATTAACATGGCTGTGAAAGCATCACGCGACTACGCCCGGGCAACAAAAGATATCGCTGGCACCCCAAATATTGTCGCACCCTACTCCGCTCACCCAGCTTTCGATAAAGCAGCCATGATGATGAGCCTGGAACTACGCCGGGTGCCTGTGGCTGACAACTTACTAGCAGACGTCGCCGCAATGTCTGCGGCCTGTGACGACAATACAATTATGCTCGTAGGTTCTGCGCCCAGTTTTCCTTATGGCCTGATCGACCCGATCACCGAACTCGGCGAACTCGCGGAACAAAAAACCCTATGGTTACATGTTGATGCTTGCGTGGGCGGGTACATCGCACCATTCGTTCGAATGAACGGCGGCGATGTTCCTCCTTTTGATTTTGAAATCTCAGGTGTTCGATCCATGTCCGCGGACCTTCACAAATATGGTTACTGCGCAAAGGGAGCCTCCACCGTTCTGTTTAGTGACGAATCCTTACGACAGCACATGATCTTCGATTGCGCCGACTGGCCCGGGGGACGGATGGTCACGCCAACACTAGCGGGCACACGTCCCGGAGGGGCTATCTCTGCCGCCTGGGCTGTGATGAACTATCTTGGAGTGGAAGGCTATCGCGCAAAACACAAACTGGTAACCGATGCCCGCGAAGCGATTGAGAAGGGCGTTATTCAACTTGGATTCCATATACTGGGCGAGCCTCAACTCGGTATCGTTGCATTCAGTCATCCTACAGAGAATGTATTCGCCATCTACAAGCAAATGTATAACCGCGGATGGTTTACTAGCCTAACAACAGTCCCCAAAGCACTACATCTGATGTTATCTCCTTTTCACGCAGAGGTGACAGACACCTACCTTAAGGATCTACAAGACTCGCTCAAGGCCGTTCAGTCGGGTGACAAGGATGCGGTAACAGAATCACGATATAGCTAGTTCACACCCCACACTTCAACTCTGAGCCAATAGAATGCGCCATTGTTATACTGTTAGAAACAACTCAACGACTTGACGGAAAATAGCCACGACGATGTATAGTTCCCGAACAGTAGCAATCTAATAAAACCAAAACCAGGAGACACCCATGAGCTACCAGTGGAGCTACGGCGATATTCTTGAGGCCGTAGAAAAAATCACACCAGAAGATCAGCCAGCATTGATTCACGGTGATCGAGTGACTAACTGGGGGGACTTCGTCCGCAGAACTAACAACCTCGCACGCAACTTTTTGGCCAGTGGTGTACAACCTGGAGAAAAAATCGCTTTCTATATGCGGAACTGTCCTGAATACAGCGAGGGAATAGCGGCCAGCTTCAAAGCCGGTTTAACACATGTAAACGTGAACTACCGGTATATCGAGCACGAACTTATCTACCTGATCGATAACTCCGATGCGACCGTTGTCGTTTACCACTCAGAGTTCCAGCACTATGTAGATGAGATTGAAAACCAGTTACCAGGCGTGAAGCACTGGCTGGTCGTGGACAATGGAAAAGCCTCCAGCTATGAAGATATGGCGAACAATGGCGACGGTTCGTCTCCCGGCATCAAACACAGCGCCGATGACCTCTTATTCCTTTATACCGGAGGTACGACAGGGATGCCTAAGGGTGTCATGTGGCGCCACGGTGATCTTTTCCAGGGGCTCGGTGCCGGCGGCAACCCGCGTCTGGGCACCCCACCCTGCACAGACCTGACAGAATTTTTGGAACGGATTAAGGCCAGACCAAGAATAGTTAACCTGCCCCTTCCACCCATTATGCATGGCACGGGATTATTATCCGCGGTCGGCGCAATGGCAGCCGGTGGTACGTGCGTCACACTCACCAGTCAAAGTTTTGAGCCTGGACTCGCCCTGGAAAACATCACTAAACACAAGATAACCCAGGTCACCATCGTTGGCGATGCTTTTGCCAGACCGATGCTCGAAGTGCTTGATGAAAACCCTGGGAAATACGATATCTCGTCAGTCGGCTTGATCAATTCCTCCGGTGTGATGTGGACCCGGGAAATTAAGGCGGGGCTTTTAAAACACAACGAAAACCTCCTGCTGTCCGATGCGTTTTCATCATCAGAAGCGATTGGTCTTGGGATGTCATTGATGACCAAAGATCAAACCATTGATGTCGCCAAGTTTGCACTTGGACCAAACTGCAGAGTCTTCTCTGAAGATTTAAAGGAAGTAAAACCGGGCACCGGCGAATCCGGTATGGTAGGTGTAAAAGGCTTTCTGCCTGTCGGCTATTACAAAGACCAGCAGAAAACAGACAAAACATTCATGGTCATTGATGGCGTACGCTACTCGATACCTGGCGACTGGGTTCGTGTCGAGGATGATGGATCACTAACGCTTCTCGGTCGTGGCAGCAACTGTATTAATACTGCTGGTGAAAAAGTTTACCCCGAGGAAGTAGAAGAAGCGCTTAAGTTCCACGACGCCGTCGCAGATGCACTTGTTGTCGGCGTGAAAGATGCAAAATGGGGGCAGTCGATCACTGCAGTGGTACAGCCAAATGAAGGCTGCGTGATCGACGAACTGGAGTTGAAGGAGTTCTCAAGAAAACACCTCGCCGCCTATAAACTGCCTAAGATGATCCTAATCAAGGACAGCCTTAACCGTGCTCCCAACGGCAAAGCCGATTACAAATCCATTCAGGAATATGCAGAACAACAACTGGGGATAAACTAAACATGAACTCCAACGCCCACAAAATTACCGTTTGGGGACGGCGCAACTCCATGAATGTACAAAAAAGCAATGTGGATGCTGAGTGAGCCGGACCTGGATTACCCGCGAAATGACATGGCGGGCTCCTTCAGCATAGATGATCAGTACACAGCAAAGAATCCGAAAGCATGCGTGCGCTACCTCACGCGACAATATGGAACGAGATCACTGCACCCGCCCCCAGTCTGGCGGGCCTTTAGTATCCGTAAACAGTGCACTGTAGGACTTTTACACAAACGGTGTGTTGAAAGATCTACTGAAGGATGTGTTGAGGGTATTAGAACGCTCATGTGCGGCGGATGATCCTTACCGCAGGACAAAAAGGTATAAGACAAAAAGACAAGAGAGAAACGCTGGCGTGCCATATTCCGGGGAGGTAGCAAGCACGCCAGCGCCGGTTTACCTACATGTTGTAGCGAACTGAAAGGCCCCAGGTTCTGCCACGAGTATAGCCACCAGTAATGAAGTTGGTAACGTTAAACGTGTTAACCAGGGATCGCTTGTCGGAAAGATTTTTGCCTTCCAACGCTACGCGCCAGTTACCTGTTGATGACGTATAGGCCAGCATCGCGTTCACCATCGTGCGGCTCTCAGATTCAGTGTTCGCCATAAATGTGCTCGTCAGATCAATGGGTGAGTCGGTATACATCTCAGAACGGTATGCTGCGTTAGCGCCGATCATCATGTTCCCGCCGTTAATACTGAACTCGTATTGAACGCCAAACTGTGCAGTCGTTTCCGGTGCATACCCGAGTTCAAAATTACTGGCTACGTTAACGCTGTTGATGCCACCGGCACCATCGTCCTGTAGCTCGATGAATTCGTCGATATCGGAATCCAGATATCCGAGGTTGAGGTTAACCGTCAGCCCATCAACCGGCGGTAGCCAAAGAAATTCAATTTCAACGCCGCTTGAAGTCACTTCTCCGACATTCGAGGTGATGGACTCAAGTCCAGTTGGCAGCAGCGCAATCGATTGCAACTGTTTCTCTGTATAGTCGTTGTGGAAGACTTCGACGTTCAGCCTGACTCTGCCATTGGCAAGTGTTGATTTCAGTCCCAGCGAGTAAGTATCTACCAGCTCCGGCTTATAAGAGAGGACTCTTGATTCAGAACCAGAGGTATCAAAGCCGCCAGACTTGAAGCCGGATGCATAACCGGCATAAATCAACATGTCATCGTTTGGTCGGTATGAGAGTTTCGCACTGGGTGTGAACTCAGACCATTCATCACTACCGTCCCTGGCAGCAGTGAAGTTTTCAACATCGACCTGATTTCCCACCCCCAGGAAAGAACCATCGTTGCCGAAATGTGGCAGGAAAAAAAGGACAGGCAGGTTTGCTGCGAACACGTCTTCCATGCCCGGCGTTAACACAAGCGGTGCTCGCTCCAGGCCTGGGAAGCCTAAAAAGGCCGCAGCATAATGAGTAATGGTCACTTCCGAGACTTGTTCGATATCTTTCTCATCCTTCGTATAGCGGCCACCAACAGACAGCTGCCATTGTTCGTTGATGTCCCAGTCTACGTTGCCGTAAACAGAGAAAGACTGAGTTTCGCGGTCGTCCTGAATACCGACCCGATCATGGGCTGTTAGGAGCCGTAGCAGAGGTGTTTGCTCGGTAAAACCCAGGATGCTCTGGTCGGCATCGAGATGGTACAGACCAAAGACGGCATTCACATTATCGCTGCCATAGTTAAGCTGAAATTCCTGGCTGAAGTCTTCCGATTCCCGATCCTGGATGGTATTGATGAACACCTGGTGGGTGCCGTCAAAGTCAAACGGAAGGGTGTTGTCCAGGTCCCTTCGGGACGTGACCGACTTTAAACTCCAGTTATCGTTGATATCCCAATTAACGGCCAGGGAGATCCCCTTTGAATCAATTTCGAACCGGTTATAGCCATTGGTGGTATGTGCAGTATTCACATCGTCCACATTGGAGGGGAGGCTGGTATCAAGAGGCTCGGTCAAAAATGCTGAACCGGGGATGAACATATTTGCGCCGCCCAACAAGAAAGCAAATGTACCGAGACCGCCGCCACCTGTTTGTTCAATTGCGACTCGATTAGGGACAGTCGGGTCAGAGTCGTCTTTAAAGGAGTCGGCTGTTAGCTTGACTGAGATGTTGTCCGAAGCTTCCCAGATAAGGGTGCCGCGAAACGCCAACTTGTCTGCACTCGCATACTCACCACCGTCGAATCGGTTAGTTTGATAGCCGTCGCGATTAGTGGAAGAGAAGCTTAGGCCACCCAGCAGATTGTCAGACAGAGCGCCGGAAATACCACCTTTCATTTTGACCAGACTGTCGGTTCCGGTCTTTAACTCGATGGTGGCTTCTGTTTCTTCAGATGGAGCACGACTGACATATTTGACAGCTCCGCCAATCGTATTTCTTCCGTACAGGTTGCCCTGAGGACCTTTCAGAACTTCTATCCGCTGCACGTCATAAACCTCGAGCAAACTACCACTTGTTCGATTGAGATAAACGTCATCGACATAAATCCCAACGCCTTGGTCAAAGCCTGGATCGTTACCGATACCGCGAATAAATATCTGGACACTGCCTGGTAGAAGACCGCTGGTCTCGTTAATGGTGATATTCGGCGTGAGGTTTTCAAGGTCAACGATGTTGTCGGCACCGGCATTGCGAAGCGCATCGGCGCTAAAAGCACTGACAGCAGCAGGAACATCCTGCAAGTTCTCTTCCCGTTTTCGCGCCGTGACGACGATTTCTTCAATTGTCGCTGTCTCGGCGGCAAATGTTGAGATGCTATAGAAGCCACCAAAAGTCGTTACTAAAAATACGGATAAACAGCTGGTCTTAACCATTACGCGTAGCATTGAACAAGCCATTGAATATAGTGGTTTCATATGCCCCTCTCGTGAAAATTTCCATTTTAAGTGGTGCCAGTTTCGTAAACCACATCGATTATGTCAACTAATATTGACGAAAAGGAAAATTATAGGGTAAAAAATGTTCATAATTCGCTAAATAACAGAAATAAAAAGATATTTCTGCGAAAACACTGGCCGGAGAGGCTGATTTTCAGGCGCTCAGGGTAGTTCTGAGCATAATTTCTTCAATATGTGTCACTACCGGGGGTTTTAATGGCGCAAAAAGGAAATTAGGGTATTATTTACTGCCATAATTCGCAAAATACCGGATCTGAGAACCAGAGATTTGATGAGTGAGAACTTTAAGGGTCGTAGCTTCAACGAACCTGTCGACAAGGCCGGGCATCCATCATCCAACGAATCGCATTTTCCAACAGTTTTTGGTACTGCGGGTCTTGATAAGCTTCAGCCCGGTGCCCTAAAGCTGAATAGATCGAGCGCCCATTTCCAACACAACGACTCCACACGATGGGATGGTCACCCATTCTTAAGTCCCGGTCGATGGTCAGTAGTTTGAGTACAGGTGAATAACTGTCTTCATCGACGCGTGCCAAAACCGTAAAGCCCTGACGACGAGGACTTTCTTCCCAGGAATACCATTCCTCTTCGTGCATCCACTCTTGCTTGATTCCCGCCATCACTGGGTGGTCACCGAGCTCATTGATTATCCGGGCGCTTTGAATGTGTGGACCCATCGTATGGGCAATGTACTGAGCACCCATTAGATTTTCGATGTACCAGGGCCAGTCTTTATGGGAGCCGTCCGCCGCTGCGTGTATCCCCAGCCAACCTCCACCCTGTTCCAGCCAACGCTGGAACACCAGCTGCTGTTCATCGCTGAGCATGTCACCGGTAGCATTGTGAAATACCACAACATCAAAACGAGACAAGTCTTCGACGTTAAACACGGCACTGTTTTCTGTATGAAACACAGACCAACCTTGATCCGCAGCCTTCTGCTCAAAGAAGACCGTGCCGGCTCGGATGGCTTCTTTGTGGCGCATCCTGTTGGTCTTGGTAAACAATAGAAGTGAGGGTGATTTCACAAAAGCCGGAACCTCAGGTGCTATCGATTCATGCTCCTGCGACGGGAACACGATACCCCAAGCGCCGATGTACCAAACAGAGACGAAACTCCCCAACACCAAGAGAGCTGCGACAACTGCCAACCCTTTGAATAGTTTTTTGATCACAACATTTACTCCTGTTTAGTTCCCAGGCAGTGGCGACGAGCAACCACTGTTTATTGGGGAACGCGCGGCAACACAGGTCCACCCGCGTTGGCCAGGCGCACGGACTTAATCGTGCGGTCATCGTCCCAGAGAAATTCGATCCTGAAATCCCGGGCCTCGAAGAAGAAGTGATCTTCTTTCTCTTCTCGCATTGGGCCTTTCAAATACACCGATTCAACCATCAGATCACGGCCGTTGTAACTGAATTTGAAGGTGGTAAGACCTGTTCCGTAAGTACCGGCGTACTGACGATAATGTGTGTTGATGTCAATGTTCGCCAGCTCCTCAATCGTCCACATTCCCGGGTGCTCACCGGTATCCACTCGAACCTGGGCAATGAACTCGGGATCAACGACCGGACCCGCGTGCCCCCAGGCGCGATGCAGAAAAGTGAGTAAACCACTCGCTGTCACATCGTCAAATGCCGGTGCGTCTTGATGACCCGGCATCATGCTATTCCAGGTTTCACCGCGGACAGAAATTGGTCCGCGCAAACCCTGCAAAACGATTCTGGCGAGTCTCTCGCTAGGGCCAGTCACCCACTCCGACCCGGCCAGCACAGGCGCAAGCGAAGCGATGCCTTCTCCATCGGCACCATGACAAATAGCACAGCGGCTTAAGAAATAAGCCTTCCCCATGTTTTTTCGACGTTGCTGATCCGGCGAAAGTGGTTTCGCGTTTGCCGCCAGATCATCTCCTGCCCAGGTAAACGCCGCTCGAGCATTAGCGATAGCAGGCCAGATGTTCTGGGGTGGATCAGTGAACAAAATATGCGGTTTGCCTAAGACCACCCGGCCGAAAGAATCATCTCGCGCCACCTCAGACATACCTGCCAACATCACTTCCTGCAGCCATTGATGATCTTGACGCATGACACGATCGAGAAGGCTCTCGCCATTTCCGGGATTCATCTTGAAGTTCTGGCTGACCAGGTTTTTGATAAAACCAGTCGAGCGTTCATCCTGCTCTCGCCAGTTCTTCTCCAGCATGGCTTCTATCAACGCCAACTCGTTGCCGCTAGCGGCGGCCTGAACGGCAGTGCGAGTCATCGCATCTTCGCGGTTTTGCACCACGGTTTCAGCGAGATGCAATAGTACGGATTCAATCTTATTGTGTGCGGCCAGATACATGGTGGCGTGATGGGCGACAGAAACGCTCGCCGACTGTTTTGCCATATCTAGAAGTTCCGTCGCGGCAAGTAACTGATGCCCCGCACGAAGCGCCGCAACACGGACAGACCGATGTTGGCTTACCAGCGCTTTTTTTACCGTCCGATGATTAAGCGAACCACGACCAGTTAAAGTCCAGATTGCGTGAAGTGCAGACAGCTCACTATCTTTGGCGACAAGCAGGGTTAACTCAACGTCGATACCCGAGCCCGCATCATCAAGCAACAGCCGCTGCGCTGTGTCACGGTACCAGCCGTTCTCGTGCGACAAGAGCTTCACCAGTTTCTTTCCGCTCGCCACACTATTTGGCCGACCGGTTCTTCTGGCTTCGTTCTTCGCGGTCACCCGCCATATGCGACCGCGCCCAACGGGCTTGTCCAGGCCTCGGGATAATGCCTGGGCACGTAGTTCATCTGAAAGAAACAGCTGATCCTGAATAATGCCACGGTACATATCGACGATATACAACGCGCCATCGGGTCCAACATCGACGTCAACTGGGCGAAACCGCTCATCCGTAGATGCTAAAAACTCTCTCCGACCCCATTTTTCATCTTCATAAAGAATGTGGTCAGCGCCAGCTTTTAGGTCACCGTTTTTGAATCTAAGCTGGACCACTGCGTTGGCTGCTGGTTCAGCGACGAAGACATCACGCCTGTAGTCTTCGGGAAACTGATCACCTCGATAACCAACCATGCCGCTGGCTGACGTTGGCTTGTCTAACCGACCATCCGGCCTTAAGACGCCGGGCACGTAAGCACGATTAACGCCTGTATTTACCCGCACCGCGAAGACCTGGTCGTCTTTGCTAACCCGAATATTTAATCCTGGACCTCCCGAGTTACCCGCAGCAATAACTGGTTGAGAGTCATAGAGATCACCCAGCAGGAAGTTTGAATTCGTGTTGTAGTAGAGCAAACCTTGAATGTCCTGAGTAATCCCCCATTGGCCTCGAAACAAAGTCGGTTCAATAACCAGCACACCGTTCTTAATCCGCATTCGACGGTTAGATTTGGCATTGTAGATCCAGTTGTCGATGGCCAGGAGCAAGCCATTTTCAGCATGTTCAACATTGCCTGGTTGATCCCCGTATTGCGAAAGCCTCGTCTTCTGTTGGCAATCAATGTCTTTAGACAATCCGCTCTTGCTGGGACAGAGCCAAAGGTTGGGTGGCTCACCAATGAGCAGTCCTTCATTGACTATGGCTATCGCTCTTGGCAACACCAGGCGATCGAGTAGTACCTGGCGTTGGTCAAAAGCACCGTCGTTATCGAGGTCTCGGAGCCTAATGACCATGCCCACCGGATCGGTGTCATTGTTGCCATATGCATCAGGCATAAAGCCCCGCATTTCCACGACGTAGAGATCACCTGTCTCATCCCACGCAATTGCAACAGGGTCTTCGACCAGAGGCTCAGATGCTACTAACTCAATTTGAAACTCTGGCGCTATTGAGAAACTAGCTAATGCTTGCTCCGTGCTGAGTTCAGGCGCAGGTGGTGTCTCCAGCGAAAGATAGAACGGCGTCTCATCGCCACTCGCTAGTTGCACTAACCACATTTGTACCAACAACGTTAAGAGGGCGATGGGCGTTGATCGCACGAGTGTCGAGCTAATATGTCTCTGAGTCATAAATCGAGTACCAACCGCGTTGTCACTTCTCCAACAGGAGGTAGCTGAGTTTCAGTATATGCGTTAATACTGTCAACTATAAGTGATGAAAAGGTTAGTTTTTTAGGATATATCTTTCATAATTCGTAATAAATGTAGACAAGGAGATCATGTATCAAAATGCCTGTGGGGATCACTGTACCCCTCGAACCTGAACGTTGCAGCGCTTGCTGACCAGTGGATGGACTGGCAATGCAGCACGTTCGAAAGCGGGTTCTTTATGATCTTTATGAACAAAATTCGGATACCTGCTGAAAAGAGCAGCCAGCCGTTGGCGCTTAAGATCAAAGACTAACGGCAAGACCGAACTATCAAAAACATGTGATGATCCCGTTCGGTAGAAACTCTGATAAGTGGCTCAGCGAAGAGAAACGCAACGCTGGGCTTCAGTAGTCGTCGACTTTGCCACGGTTTTTTTTAACTGAGCCCTGCTTCTTCTTACCATCGAGTCGCTTGCGCACCGATGACCTGGATGGGCGAGTCTTCCTTCTGGCTTTCTGGACATGTTGGGATTTTTGAAGCAACTCATCTAGTCGCTCCAGGCCTTCTAACCTGTTTTTTTCCTGGCTCCTGAATTTTTGAGCCTTGATGACGATCACACCATCGGTATTGATCCTGGCATCACTCATCCTGAGAAGTTTTGACTTAACAACTTCCGGTAAACTGGAGGCCCTGACATCGAATCTTAAATGAATAGCAGACGAGACCTTGTTGACGTTCTGGCCACCCGGACCACTGGCACGGATCGCCGAAAATTCAATCTGGCTCTCAGGAATGTCTGAAACGCGAATCATCAGGCACGCGACATAAAGTTAGCATTGGTTGTATTCACCTTGATACTCTCACCCTGCTCTATGTATTCCGGCACCTGGACGATAAGACCCGTTGATAGCGTTGCAGGTTTATTTCGTGCATTAGCCGAGGCGCCCTTAATACTGGGCGCTGTTTCGACGATCTCAAGCGTGACAGATTGCGGCAGGTCAATCGCAACGATATTCCCTTCCACGATCAGAGCTGTAATCCCTTCCAGACCGTCAATGAGATAAGGCAACTGATCTTCCATAGCGTCCGCGTTGAGCAGATATTGGCTGTAATCGGTCGTATTCATAAAAACGTACTGCGCGCCATCAATATAGGAAAACTGTACCTGAACCTTCTCGTAGTCCGCCTCCCCCAGAAAATCATCACCCTTAAGCGATTCATCACGTTTCTGTCCCGTCACAAGATTTTCAAACCTGATTTTGTAAAGCGTTGATGCACCCCTCGCCGACGGACTCTTCGCCTCGAGTTGTTTTACAACATGTGGAGCACTTTCGATCTGTACCACGTCACCCCGTTTTAAATCGCTGGCTTTCGGCATCGATATTCCTGCTTTGAAAAAACACCTATTGTACAATTCTTCTTGCCTATTTTATCTGTCTTAACGCATGTTTGATCAGCAAGATCTCATCAAGATCGCCAATTATGAAATGCCTTTTGGCCGATACAAGAACACCCCACTAATCCAACTACCGGAGGAGTACCTTCTATGGTTCGTCGATAGGGGCTTTCCGACGGGTAAACTTGGCGAACTAATGCAGATGACCCTGGAAATTAAGATAAACGGTCTTGAAAACCTGATTTATCCCCTTCAGGAATCACCCAAGCAAAAACAGCCAACAGACACAAAATTTACATTTGAATGAAAACCGCGTTGGTTTATTCTCTCTTGGCATTTTTAGCACTGTTCATCTATGAATTTTCCGATTAACGCTAATCTTGATGAATCTCTGCAGGTAGAGGTTCATCTGCATCAGTTATATCTGGGTGACAGGGATCGCTATTGCTGGACCTACCTAACCCGTGGCATGCAAACACACCAGCAACGCGAAATGTGCCTGTCACTTCTGGTAGGCGACGAAGATGATATTGAAGACTTCCCCAAAACACCCATCAAAATGTTTCAGCTACTGGCTGAGCGAACACGTTCAGGGCGAAAAGTAGTCTCCGGTGATTCAACTCGCCTTGGTCAGAAAGGAATATTCGGTTTTCCGTCGTTGTTTTACGTTCCTTCAATCCAGTATGAAGACCTTCCATCGGTAGACGAGTACCTGAGCCTTATCCTTGTACACCAGGAAGAATATGACTACGCGCGGCAATATGGACTAACCCGTTTTCTCTCAAGGTTAGGTAAGTTCTGTTCCTCATTTCCCTATCCAACCTGGAACACACCCGTAAGGCCCTCACTTTTCCCGTCTACCGCGCGGGAGCTCAGTATTTTGTCCAACGCGAGCCATGTACTCGCTGATTATTCCTACGCACATCAGCTTGGTTCCGTATTGCAGTTTCAGCTTCATCAAAAAGATGCGGACCAGGTTCAAAAAGCGCTGACAGGTCTGCAACAAAACCAGGTTGCCGTCATCAATACCGCATTCTCTCCGCGTTGTGATGCCAGCCTTTATTGGCAGGAAGGCCAGGAACTTCCCGGCGCCTACGCAGCGCCGGAAGCAACCACCGGTATGCTTGGAGGAAGCTTTGTTTCACTTGGGTTCAGCCAACTCGCGGAACTATCCATTGAAGAAGATGGATTCAGTGTCGTGTTTTCAGAGTCCGACTGGGGTTCTCTCTGTCAGGCCATCAGCAACGAAGAATCCTATGAGACCGAGCTACCTGACGGCAGGCGATTCGTGCTGGATTACGTCGACGTCACTGCAGCCTCAAGCGCCAGGCCCTATGAACCTGTCGCTGTCTGGAAAACCCTGGAACAACCCGCTGCCAAAGCGAAGACACGTGAACCATCCCAAGTCAATGTGCGAGCCGGTATGTATGACAACCTGTCTGGCACTGCAAGTTTTGCCGAAAGAGTCAATCATGCCGAACTGCTGGCTTACATCGGGCGCATCGAAGCTATCATCGGTGATGCCATGTCCGAGGAAACAGACTCCTTTGTGCTGCAGCTTGAACTCACCATTACGCCGGGCCAGGCAAACGTTCGCCTGCTTTCCGATATAGACCTCAATCCCGATTTCGACGCTTTCATTACAGGTACAGTCCAGAAAATTGATCCTTGCCCCGTAACCTCCCAGATCCATATCCGGGTACCGTTCCATATAAACCAGGAATAGAAAGATGACACCAGGTGAAACCACGGTCGAACTGGTTGAGCAGCTAACCAATGAAGGCGTAGAGCACATTGTTCTTCTGATGAGGCATTCGGCGCGCGAGTACGAGCCAGGAAAGCATGACCTGTTGAATCCACTAACAGATGAGGGCCGTGATCTCGCCAGGGACATGGGTAAGCGACTGCCAAAAGGACTTGTCGTGCGCGGTTATACAAGCCCCGCAGAACGCTGCGTGGAAACTGCTGGTCTTATTATGAGCGGTTATGCCGCCGCTGAAGGCCAAATCCTGCGGAACAGGGTTGTAGAAGCCCTTGGCGTATTTTATGTGTTAGATCAAATAAAGATGTTCAAATCGATGCAGGCTGAAGGCGGTATGGTCGGTTTGCTGCAGCGCTGGTTTGACGGCGGCATTGCCCGGGACGTTCTTATGCCTGCTGACCTGGCGGTCAGGCTGGTCGGGGGCCTCGCAAAAGAAAAACTCAGTCAAACCGGGGACGATCCGCAACTGGATCTTCTTGTGTCCCACGACTTCACGCTCTATACCATCAAGGATCAATTGCTAAAACAGGGTATCAATCGATATCCTAATGTTCATTACCTTGACGGCGTCGCCTTTTTCAACCGTGACGGTAAGACATTCATCCAGTCCCACCACGAGCCTGCCATTGAACTGGATGTATCACTGCCAGTTTAGGGCTCAATTAAAAAGAGGCTTCATCCGGCGGTTTAGCCACTCGATCAGAATTTGGTTGGTCTCTTGCGGCTTTTCCTGCTGAATCCAGTGCCCACAATCCAGAGTATGCTCTTCAAGGTCATCAACATACCCTGTCATATCGGTTTGTGGCACCATATCGTGCTGGCCATAAATCATCAGCGACGGATGGATAACTTTTTGTTCTACGGATGCTGTGGTTTCCCAGTTACGGGTGAAGTTTCGATACCAATTGCAGGCTGCATGAAACCCACTGTGGTCGAATGCTTCGATAAAGACCGCAAGTTCTTCCTCGCTCATCATCAGTTCGCCCCGCTCTACCATCGTCTCTGCCATGCTGATAATAGAATTGCCCGCAGGTTGATTCTCTCCTGTCTCGAGCCACTGCTTTGTTCGATACATATTGGTCAGAAACTGCCGGGTGTTGTTCTCGAACGAAGTTGCTGCCACCCCTGGCTGACGGTTGAAGTGAACAATATAAAACTCTTGTCCGAGCATCTGCTCCCAGAAGGCGACCGGGTCAGCCTGCTCCCTTGGACGAAAAGGCACAGACAGGTTTGCCACACCGGCAATTCTTTCGGGGTTTAATAATGCATGGTGCCAGACAAGGATCGCGCCCCAATCGTGGCCGACAAATACCGCTTTATCGATCCCCAACACATCCAGCAAGGCGTTGTAATCTGAAGTCATATGATGGCAGTCGTAGGATTCTACTGATTCTGGCTGGCTCGAGCGGCCATAACCTCGCTGGTTCGGCACGATGACGTGATAACCTTCCGCTACCAGTGCCGGAACCTGGTAACGCCAACTGAAAGCGTGTTCGGGCCAACCGTGCGCAAGCACCACCGGTATGCCGCCCTGGCCTGCCTGAAAGACCTCAAGCTCGACGTCTCCCACTTCAATCATTTCCGGTTTTGGAAAACTTAACATATCGAATTACCCCTTAAGCTACTGGTAGGCATCATCAAGGAAGCGATGAAGCCTGACTTTACTGTTCACGCCGAACTGCCTTACGATATTCACATAAAGCCACAGCAACTGATAGTCGACAACTGATCGTCGACGCCACGCTCAACAACGGTGGCCATTTTATATTTGTGACTCCGTCGCTCCACCTGGTTGGCTATTCACCTGGTATACGACGAACATCACCGACCCAAAGCTGGGTCATGTCCTAAGCTTGAGCATGCCTGTAACTAATACCTTCCCATTCATTAAAGACTCTCATCGGGTTTTGTCGGTTGACTTGTTGCTACTGGTCTACAGACAATGGATTTTTTATCCTTACTACCACTCAGGAGCATCACATGGCCGTAGGCATCGTCGCAACACTAAAGATCCAAGCCGACAAGATAGAAGCATTTGAAACAGACTTTAAAGCGCTGATGGCTATCGTCGCCGAGAAGGAGCCCGGCAACAACTACTACGACCTGCATAGATCCAGAGACGAAGTTGGCTCTTATGTGGTCATGGAGCAGTATGTAGACCAAGCAGCGCTTGACCTACATGGCAAGTCTGACGAATTCAAAGCAAAGAGCGCCAAGCTGGGTGATTATCTTGCCGGTGCACCCACCGTCACAATCCTGGATGCTGTTTAGCCCGTCATTAGCTAAGGGCCAGATCTTTTGGCCCTTTTTCAGTTCGTGCGTCCGTTTATGGCTAAGGCGCATATACGCACGGTTAATAAATCCGATGTAATCCCCCTACTTCTCGTCGAGATCAGCCGTTGGTTTCGCCGCTCCTCTACCTAATTTTATTGAATCACCTGCGAGTTGAAGATCCAAATGTCTTGCCAACCGGGTAAACGAGGTGTGCTCACAGTGCGCCTGAGGGTTTACCTACGAATGGCACAATGATTCTGCTGCTGTAAGCGATCATGGGATCCCTGAAGATATCTATATGGGAATCTCCAATAACTTGGTCAGGAATAACCTTGAAAAACCGGCCGTCTCACCGGTCCCCATCGGTCACCGCTACCGGCGCCACGAACCGGAAAAAACCGCGCTCTA
>JABJED010000447.1 GCA_018665025.1 Gammaproteobacteria bacterium | reverse complement strand
GGTCTGCTCGGCCGCGATGGAGGCCGCCCAATGAGGACCATAGACTGGACGATTGTGGCCATAGGACTGGTTGTCGCAATAATTTGGGCCGCCGTATCTGCAAATGACGGCTTCAAAAGCAGGAACGCCGTAATCATCGCGCGCAGCATTTCCATCACATCCACGATCGATGGTCATGTTGACAATACACCTCCCCAGGTGGGGGCTCGTATCAACCCTTCGGAACTTTTGATTCGAATTCACGATAATCGTATTGACCGTGGCAGGCTGATCGACTTCGACAGCGAGATAAAGTTTCTACAACAGGACATTAAGAACGCTTCGCGTCAGCAAGAGGATCTCGAACAGTTGCTGAGCCACTTTCAGGATAAGGCCGAGGCGCATGCGGTCTGGGTTAAAAGCGATGTAGAGCTCCGAAAACAAGAGAATATGCAACTTTTGGAGATTGCTGAACAAACCCGAAAACTCAAGAACGACCATGCAGCCCGAACCGTTGAGCTGTATCAAAATAAGCATGTCAGCGATACGTTAGTAGATACAGCGAACGCCGAGGCCGCCATTGCAACAAGCCAGGTAGAACTGAGTCGCACACAGGTGCGCCGTGATCAGTTACTGCAACAATCTCTGGCAAACAACGGAGCGTTTTTTGATAACGGCGACGCAAGCTACTGGGATCGCATGGCCGATGATGTGACTCTGCGACAACTGGACAACCTGAACAACATCGCTACCCTCAACGCGCAACTGGATCGCGCGAAAGCTCAGGCTGGAGTGGAGCGTACCCGGATCGGCTCGACGGTTGAAGAGGAACACCGCGCATCGTTTGCAGGATTGGTTAATGCGACCTATGTAAGCAAGGGCACAGGTGTGAACCGCGGCACCACTTTGATGCAAGTACTTGACTGTACGAACCCGATTGTCATAGTGCCGCTACCAGAGCATCGTATTTCAGAGTTCGAAGCGGGCATGAGCGTAACGGTATACCCCGTAGACACCGAAGACGCACTACCAGGCAAGATAGAGTACATAAGCAGCGGGCCACTTATCGGGCACGACCAAACCTTGTTGGTTCAGGAAGACCTGACTGTTCGTGGTGTTCGTGCAGTCGTAAGTTTCAACGATCAGAAATTTCCTGATGAATCTGAAAGAGCGTGTCAGTCTGCACATCGCGCGGTTGTCGTTGTGCACACCGAATCAGTCTTTAATCTGGCATCGAACAGGGTGGCCAACGCATTCTAGACTGGAGAATTCACCGAGCTACAAACGGATCAGATTTTCTTCATGGCAACAATTGCTACCAAGGCAATAGAGCCATTTGGATAAGTCGCACTCTTGAGAAATGGCTCCGTAAAATTCATTGCCTATTCAAACGAGTTAACTGAATGTAGCGAACCATGCCAACATTGCCACCGTGGCGACTGCGAATACTGATGCTATCTGGAAGATGACATCGACTCTATCTATACGTTCCATCGTTTCTTCCTTTTTATCATCGGGGGCTTTTGTATAAACATTAGTGCCCCAGGTAAACAGCGCGAACAAACCCATCGCAATAAGATAGCTACAAGCAAATAATTGATCTAAAAACGTCAAATAAGGCAGAGAAGGGATGTCATTATGATAAGCCTGCTGCAAAAAAATAAGCGTCAGCAATGCGGTTGAAGGTATGGCCAAACGCACATCCCCCATCGAACCTGTAACCGCGGGCGACAGCAACACAACTGACATCACAATGATGAGTGGTAATACCCAATTGACAAATGCGCTCCAATAATCAGATTGATAAACAATATCCAGTCTGGCCTGACTGAATGCAGGCTGATACCACTCACCAAATCGCGATGGATACTGATGAATATAACTATTGAGTATAGCGCCCTCTAACTGGTAGCCACTCAATGTGCCTGACATACCGAGAAAGCCATTTTGATGATGATGAGGATAAAGTAGTGTCTGTTGATATTTTTGTGACATGACACCAGGAGCCACTTCAACCACTATGGGCAAAATCAGTGAATCAAATGGGTCGCGACGAAAATTTATTTCATCGTCATAAAAACGACTCGAGAACTTAAAGCGCTGGTAGTAGCGCCCGGCTGACAAAAGAAGAGGCTCTGCCGTGGTCGGCTCAAAAACAGAATCCCAACGTTCAATTTGATTGACCAGTTTAAGTAATTCATGCGGAGCAATACTGTGTTTTTCCATGTATTTTTGATTTTCTGTATCCCACTCAATCCACAGAGAACCATCCGCTGAAAACGTTCGCGAATGCAAAGAAAGCTCGTATATTTTGTCAACATGAATACCAAAATAAATAACCGCCTGATCGTCACGTATATCTTCAAGCGGCATTTGCGGAACAATCGATTCTTCCAGATGATCGTAATTATCATGCAGGTAGACATAATCCTTTACCTGCTTGATGCTCGAAT
>JABJED010000077.1 GCA_018665025.1 Gammaproteobacteria bacterium | reverse complement strand
GCGTAACGCCAACCTCCACAAGGTGTTTAACCGTTCCGCTGTAATCAGCATCTACATCCAGGTTTACTTTCTCCGTTTCCAGCGCGTAGACCAGATCGCCTTTCTTGACCTGGCCACCATCCTGAACAAACCATTCGGATACCATTCCTTCAGTCATGGACATGCCGACTTTGACTAGGTAAATCTCTCTAGGCATCAGTTGCTCCTATTAATCGAATAATAAATCGCTATCCGAAATTTAGTTCTTAATTAAACACCCTGCGGCTAGCCGCAAGCTGCATTGTTTTGTCAATATCCAGTACGCTGGGTCCGGCTCGACTGACTCGCATTCGAACGGTTTGACCCGTCTGGATTTCACGTTCTCTTTCACCGTCGAACGCCAGGACACAGGGCCCTTTGAATTCAATCACTTTACCAAAGGGTGTTACTTCGACTTTCTTGACGTTCAGCGTTTCAAAAAGGCCAGGCGCTATTGGCGCATGAACCTGGTGCTTGCCAGTTCGCCCAAGTGTCAGATGCAAGCCTGCATCTTCGTCTTCGGGTGTCGGGCGGATAAGTCCGCCTACAGCCGTCATACCCACCGCCGTTGGTTCCGCTCGGGTCAGTAGAATCCTATTGATCATGTCACCATCAAGAAGCGCACGAGATCCGATAAACTTGTCGCGAGTCACTACGGCATCAATCAACGCAAGATCAGGACTCTCACCTTCTATCTCCACATCGATAATTTTCACCGGCACCGCCACCTCTTCAATAGAAACACCGCCGGCGGCCAGCACGCCTAAGGCAGCACCGGCAACGGTTGCCTCTGACATTCTTGGGAAGACATTGTTGGTGCCAGTAGATAAAGGCAGCAGTAGAGAATCTCGCCAGCCCTTCACAAATGCTCGACTGGTGCCATCACCACCGAGTATCAATGTGGCGATCGGCTTGATCTCTTTTAGGTTGCGTGCCCCCTGAATCGTATCGAGGACCGATGAGGTACCTAACGAGGGCACTCTGTCGGCTTCACAATCTTCACCCAATTCCAGCAGAGCACCGCCCGCTATGTTGTGGGAATCATCAAGAAAAGCAAACTTATAACCACCTGCATTGATCGCTCCGGACAGGGCCCGCCTGATAATTGCGCACTTTTCTCTGTTGTCAAAAACAGAGGCTCTTGCAACTAAACGACGAACATCTTTCCCTGAAGCCGGGTTGGCAACGATGCCTATTGTTTGAACCGTCATCGAACAACCCTTTTACAGCTCAAGCGTCTCTTTGACTTTTGCGACAATACCGGCAGCATTCGGAATATAAAGCTTCTCAAGCGCCGGGCTAAAAGGGACTGGCGAAAATGGCGCACCAACGCGCATGATCGGCGCATCTAAATAATCGAAAGCCTCTTCCTGAATCTGTGCGCTAATCTCACCACCGATACCTCCAAACTTGACCGCTTCATGAACGACCAGAGCACGGTGAGTTTTCTTGATAGACGCAACCACGGTTGCGGTATCAAAAGGTTGAACGCTTCGAGCGTCGATAACCTCGACATTCAAACCACTATCTTTTAACTGTTCCGCTGCATCCATGGCCTCGTGCACCATTCGCCCGAAAGCGACGATTGAGAGATCACTTCCCTGCTTTCGTACCAGTGCTTCGCCGATAGGCACTTCGTAGACCTCCTCGGGCACTTCCATTGACATCGCTAGTGATGCTTTGTTTAGCACCACAAAGACAGGGTTATCATCTCTACAGGCCGCAATAATCATTCCTTTGGCATCATACGCATCCGAGGGCATGACCACTTTCATCCCAGGTAAATGAGCAAGCCAGGCTTCAAGGCTTTGCGAGTGCTGCGCCGCCAGACTGCCTCCAGCGCCGCCCATGGTGAGCACTGTGACAGGCAATGTTGCCTTACCACCAAACATAAACCGCATCTTGGCCATCTGGTTAGCGACTTCATCCATGCACTCGCCAAGGAAGTCCATAAACATCAAGTCAATGATCGGGCGACAACCGGTTGCCGATGCCCCTACTCCGAGGCCCATAATGCCTTTTTCAGAAATGGGCGTATCGATGACCCGCCTGGAACCAAAATCATCGAGCAGGCCGCCGCAGTAACCATAAACACTTCCTGCTCCCGCAACGTCTTCACCTGCGATAAAGGCTTCTTCCTGCTCCTGAAGCACTGCGCGAATACCTTCGTTAATTGCCAGGACATAAGGCAGAACTCTGGGTTCCGATTTTTTAGCTTCTGACATAACTTAAGCTCCTTTCACGTAATAGACATTTTCAAGTAACTGATCCTCTGTTGGATAGGGAGAATCGTTCGCATATTCAACCGCTTCTTCGATATCTTTATCTACTGCCGCATGAACAACATCAATCTGTTTTTTGCTCATCACACCCAATTGGATCAGACGTTTCTCAAAAGCGTTAATCGCATCTTTTTTCTTCCAGGCTTCGACTTCTTCATCGGTGCGATAATTAAGCCCCATGCCCCTAACACCTACATGGTCGTAATAGCGATATGTTTTACATTCCAGTAGAGTTGGACCGCCCCCGCTGCGGGCCCGTTCAATGGCCTCACCTGCGGCTTCATAAACAGCCATAACGTCCATACCATCACAAATCACACCGGGCATGCCATATCCTGATGCACGGTCGGCAACATCAACGATCGCCTGATGGCCTGACTGGGGCGTGTACTCGCCGTAGCCATTATTTTCGCAAACAAAGACACACGGCAATTTATAAAGCGCAGCCATGTTGGCTGCCTCATGCACACTGCCTTCGTTAGACGCTCCGTCACCGAAGAAGGCGATCGAAACGTTTTTGTTCCCCTTAAACTGATTCGAAAATGCTGCACCCATTGCAATGGGTGGGCCGCCACCAACGATTCCGTTAGCACCCAGCATGCCGAGATCCATATTCGAGATATGCATACTGCCACCTTTACCATTGCAGTAGCCGGTTGATCGCCCGAACAGTTCAGCAAACATGGGCTTAAATTCACCACCCTTCGCGACCAGGTGACCATGGCCCCGGTGAGTAGACGTAATCCAGTCCTCGTTAGATAGGTGCTGCATGACACCCGATGCTACAGCTTCCTGCCCCACATAAAGGTGCAACGCGCCGGGAATCTTGCCATCCTCCATTAACTTACCTGCGCTTTCTTCGAATCGCCGAATACGAAGCATCTTCAGATGCATCGCCTTGAGCGTCGCATTTGAGGGACCTCTGTTGACAGCACCTTTTTTTGCGACGGTTCGAGGGGCCTTTCTGACTTTCGCTGTTGCTTTCTTAGCAGCAGGTTTCTTGACGGCACTCTTCTTGTTCGATTTCGCTGCTACTTTTTTAG
>JABJED010000446.1 GCA_018665025.1 Gammaproteobacteria bacterium | reverse complement strand
GTCCTTAATCCTTTTCCTATATCCCCGCATGCCACCGATGGCGTCCTGTGAGATATTCAGATAGCCTTTTTGCCGCCTGATCGGCCAATTCCGCATAGCCGGGTTGTCGAAGCTGCGAATCGTAGTAGGGGTGCTGAATAGGGATTATAAAGCGAGTATTCCCAGTCTCGAGGATTATGAGACCTCGTTTGAATTTAGAGAACCGGAGAAAACAGAGGGCAGCTACAATTCCCCTACGGTGTTCGATATTCAGCGTACGAAGCAATTTCTTAGCGAGATTCAGCAGTACGCGGACGAGTTTAACCCTCCGTTAGAGAAGGCTGCTGACTCAGAGTCTGTGCACTATTATTGGACCAACTCATCTTTTTCCTACATGGATGCGATGAGTTACTACTGCATTTTGAGACATGTGAAACCGACCCGTGTCGTAGAAGTCGGTTCGGGTAACCCGACGCTTGTTGCGGACATGGCGCTTAAAAAAAATGGTTTTGGCGAAATCAAGATTATTGAACCCTACCCTCTTGAATATCTAAAAGAAATCGAGTCTGTCAGTGAGATCATTGAGTCTGGGATACAGGACATAGGGTTTGAAAAACTTCGTGAATTGATTGAAGCTGCTGAGGTGCTGTTCATCGATTCAACGCACACTGTCAAAGTGGGTAGTGATTGTGTGTACATCTATTTGAAACTCCTACCAAGGATACGCTCAAACCTGATTGTCCATGCGCATGACATCGCCTTACCGTATGCGCATGGCATCAAGAAACTGAACAGTACTTACTTTATGCCTATCTTCTCGACAATCCCAAGACGGATGTCCTAACAGGTAGCAGGTATGTGCAGCGGTTGTTGCCAGAACTTTCAAAAGAAATGATGCGTAATAGATTCGGCGATGGCGGCGGATCTATCTGGTTTGATTACAGAGGCGATGACAGGGGCAGTTAGGTTGTCGGTTGGTACCCCCAAGATGGTCGTTGGCTTGGGCTATAAACCTGCATCTCTGAATTTAAGCTGGAGGTACGTTTAGATATAGAGGAGATCCCAAGAACCTGAGCAACTGTCAAATGTTCTCAGGGTGCAGTCCATTTCCCTGGATATGAAAGTAGCTGATCGAGAGCACCAGTCGAGACAATCTCGTTGATCCACTTATGAAGATGCTGAATGCCCGCTTCATTTTTGCCGATAGTGACTTCGGGCAGCAAACCCGTCTGAAGAGCCTGCTGCTGTTTTTCAGAAGTAGCCAAATCTTCCTGGCTAACGACAAGCTCAAGAAAGTCAGACAAATCCTTCACTTTAGTACGTGCATCACCTTCGAGTTCATCAGCGGTGAGGAATGTCTGGATGGTTTGAGATTCATTAACGTTTGCACCAGGCACCACCTGGGAAATGAGAATCCCGGGTCCACCATCATAGAAGAGGTTAATCGAAACATTGGGGAAAATGATCCATTCCCCACGAGTCATGGCTTCAGTGGGCCATTCTTCATCTGGCTTATCAGCGATCTTAAATAGATTGTGTTCATCGGCCAGGTTTGCTTTGCTGTCTGTTGGCTGAATCAGTCGTTGGTGCGGACCCCAGAAATAGTACAGCGCTTTGTTCGACGTGTTGGGTCCGAAAGTGTTCTTGTGCAGCACAGGAAGATGATAAAACTCAAGGTGAGCCTCCATGGCCAGCTTCCAGTTGGTACCATCCAGAATACGTTTTTCTGCCAGACGCCAGGAATCCAGTCCGAAGGTTTCCAGAAACATATCGAACCCCTGTAGAAAAGTATCCAGGTCATTACTTGATGAAGGATCCAGCGTGCCCCAGATTAAACCTGCTCGCTCAGTGACGGGGAATGACACCAGTCCATAGTCCTTGAAATCTATATCACCGAAAAGATCATTGAGTGTGATGGCAACCAGCATGCCTTCCTGGGAGAAGGTCCAGCCATGATAAGGGCAAGTGAATCGAGCCTTACTGCCTTCACCCTTAGCCAGCTGTGCACCACGGTGAGTGCAGCTGTTCAAGAAGGCGTGAGCAACCCCATGCTTGTCTCTAACCAGCAGGATCGGGATTCCCGCTATCTGCATGGTTTGAAACTGGCCAGGTTCACGTAACTCACAACTCGCCGCGAGCACTAGGGGAATTTTTTTGAACAGATTCTGGCACTCTTTTTCGTGGTTCGCCTGATCTGAATACAACCTGGAATCCAGTTTCATAGTCCCAGATGCGGGCCGAATTGTATCGGCTTTTGAATGCGCAAGAATATCACGGGCCACTTCTACCAGTTGGGACCTCACGTCAACAATGGCTTTTTCCGTCACCATACCTGATTATCCTAAGAGCCTGACCAGTGATAGTAGCGGTTGAGGGATCAAAAGACCCGCCGAATGAGGAGAATAGGCATCGTAAACCCTGTTTTCTTAGGAACGGTTCTGATCATCCCATTGCATCACTGATGACCCTCTGGGCAGATAACCTACGCTGAAGCTCAAAGGCGGTGCTGATGTCTAGCAAACGTTATACAGAAGAATTCAGGATAGCAGCCGTAAAGCAATTTACCGAAGGTGGTCATTCAGTCGGCGATGTTGCCCGACGACTGGGCGTGACAACCAAAAGTTTGTCCGACTGGAAAGAGAAGTGCGGTGAATCTGCGACGGCTTGTCAAGAGAAGAAGGCTGAACTCAAACGGTTTCGCAGGAGTGTGACATCATACCCAGTCCACTATCAGGCTCAGCCGGCTAGCATACACCAAGCCCCATGATCATGAGTTGAAATCATCTGTTAGGAGCCGAGAAGGAAGGTTCTTGGAGACCCGATGGACGCGGGATGTTTTGCTGCGACGAGCTGAACGGGTGTGCAATGTTCGAGCGACAAATAGCAGCGGCTTGAACTGGTATCTCAATTAGGCCACCTCCCTGGGAGTAGGAAGAATAAACCACATATCTGCTGAGTCAGCCAGGGACATCATTACCCTAAAATTTGAGTTTGACGACAGGTGTAATAACCCAGGCCGAGCGTTGATTGTCGCTACCGGTCTACACGATTAAAACGTATATAATGACTCATGGATATTCTCGAATACAACCGGCAGGCCTGGAACCGCGAATCATTAAATGACGGCGAGTGGTCTGTGCCTGTCTCTGAAGAAATTATCAGCGCAGCCAGAAACGGAGCCTGGCAGGTGGTTCTCACTCCATTAAAGCCAGTACCCAAATCATGGTTTGGAAACCTTCACGGTAAAAAAGTACTTTGCCTTGCTTCTGGTGGCGGGCAGCAAGCGCCTGTGCTTGCAGCGGCAGGTGCTATCGTTGTTAGCTTTGATCTTTCCGATGTGCAGTTGGAAAAAGATCGCATGCTTGCCAAGCGTCACAAACTAGACATCACCTGTATACGTGGTGATATGGCCGACCTTTCGCAATTCGCTGTGGAAAGCTTTGATCTGATTTTTCATCCGGTTTCTAATGTATTTGTACCCGATGTTGAAATCGTATGGCAGCAATGTTATCGCGTACTAAAACCTAAAGGTGATTTACTGGCAGGTTTTATGAATCCAAGCTTGTTTCTTTTTGACCACGACGAAAGCGAGCGTAGCGGTAAAATTGAGGTGAAATACAAACTGCCTTATGCAGAACCCGATAGCCTTGACCAGGCTGGTCTTAAGGAACTGGAGGAAAGCGGGCGCGCCCTTGAGTTTAGTCATTCATTGCAAACACAAATTGGCGGACAACTAAAAGCCGGTTTTGTTATTGCTGATTTATATGAAGACTATTGGCCTAATGCCGTTCCTTTAAGTAAATTCAGCCCAACTAGTATTGCTACCAGGGCGACAAAGCCTTGAGGTGAATCTGCTGAAATAAATTTTGATCGTTAGTTAAAAATCAAGATCGGTAGTTGAAAATCAAGATCATATTATGAGGCGTCAGGTACAGTTTGCTGGTAAAGCTGTTGGTTTCCCGCGTTGTTCACACGCCGGCCGCTTTTCAGCCTTCAGCGTCTAAATGATAATATTGATAAATCTGTCCGGCGATGACTGCGTCGTCGGAAATACCTAAGAGAGAACAGCCCTTGCAACGACTATTCCTTTTCATCACCCTATTATTCGCGTTGTTCCATGTTGGCCGCTCATACGCCGAAACCAGCGTACTCTTCATTGGTAATAGCTTTACCTATGGCTATGGTTCTGCCTCGCGGTTTTATCGAGCAGACACCGTGACTGACTTAAACCTTAACGGCATAGGTGGGGTGCCAGCGCTGTT
>JABJED010000445.1 GCA_018665025.1 Gammaproteobacteria bacterium | reverse complement strand
CTTATGCTGCCGCTATCTCTTTCCTACGATCATCGTGCGATTGATGGTGCAGAAGCCGCAAGATTCACGTCTCACCTTGGTGCGGTATTATCAGATATTCGCCGGGTCATTATGTGATGACCTGACTAACCTTTTTGCCAGAGCACTTCATCGATGGCCGTAATGCGCGCGCAGCTTCTGGCGACGACAAACAGATAGTCTGACAGTCGGTTTAAAAATTCCTTTGACGCTGTATTCACATCCTCACTTTCTGCAAGTAGAACGACATTGCGTTCGGCTCGCCTGCAAATCGCTCTTGCCATGTGACAGTTTGCGATGAGTGCGGACCCGCCGGGCAGGATAAAATTTTCAAGCGGGTCAAGATGTCCGTTAAGAGCATCCAGGTGTTCTTCGATAGCGATCACATGATCTTGGGTAACGATTTCGAAACCCGGAATGGACAACTCCCCGCCCAGGTCAAATATCCGATGCTGGAGCGATCGCATAAAGTTTGCGATGTCGATGAGATCATCAAAGCCTTCCAGGATTAACCCCTCAACAACTACGCCCATAATGCTATTCAATTCATCCACACTGCCCATGGCTTCTACGCGGGGGTGGGTCTTCTTAACTCGGCTACCATCGCCCAGGCCTGTTTCTCCGTCATCTCCGGTGCGTGTGTAGATTTTTGAAAGTCGCTTGCCCATAGGTTTTCTGTTTACTCTGGTATGATGTGGTGAACCATAATAGATTCAGTTCGCACTGACTCGTCTAGTTCTTTTGTGGCGAACTTGATCATGTTGCCCATGGTTGGGGCGCCGGTGTCAGCGGTAGCGGCACAGATACTCATCCCAATTGAGACCGGCTGAAAGCCCGCCGTCGTTGTGTAACTCTTGAGGCGCACACCATCAAAAATACGTTTATAGCATTCGGCTGTGCACTGTTTGATGTTGGGCTGTATCAGAACCAGGGCAAACAGGCCCGGTGAAAAATAAGTTACAACATCCAATGGCCGTACCAGTCTCTGGATTCGCTCAGAGATATTAACGATCAGTTCGCCGGCTATAGAGGTGTCGTATGTCTCTTTTACTTCTTCGTAGTTGTGGACAGAAATCATCACAATGCACGCCGCTCCGCCGCGGGATTCCACTTGCCGAATGGTGTCTTTAAGCGCCTGCTCCGCGTATTCCCGATTGCCGAGTCCTGTTAGTGGATCCAGCAACTGGCCTTTCCTGAGGTTGTTGCACAGGTGCTGCAGAGAATCGTTTGAGGCGCGCAAAGTGTTCATTTGCAGGGAGATTCGGGCCCCGGCTAGCGCCAGGTGTTCTATGACGGCCGCTCGCTTGGAGCCAGTGATCGCATCGATCGCCTGGTGAAAATCGTCCAGTTGGTCTCGCTCATGGTCAATCGCGCCGACAAGGATGATATAAGTGAAGTGGTTTCGTTCTTCGTCGATATCGCGAATCGCTTCAGCGAGTTCGAAGCCAGTCATCTCGCCAGCGTCCATTTCCATGATGACGACATTCGCGGGGGTGTCTTCAAGTACCTGCAGGGCATTGACTGCCCCAAAACAAACTCGGTTGTTCGAGAACCTCATTAGACCATCATCAAGGAAGTCGAGAATCGAATTTCCTCCTTTGACGACGACAACCGGCTGGTCAAACATAGTGGTTCACTGATGCAGTTGGTATGCTTGTACATTAAATCGATAAATAGTTTAAAGAATATAGGGATAAATAAACATGCCTTCATTCGATGTGGTTTCAGAGGTGGATTTTCATGAGGTCACTAATGCGGTGGATCAGGCGAACAGGGAAATTAAGACCCGTTTTGACTTTCGGGGGGTTGATGCGAAATTTGAACGCAAAGAAGATGTAGTACGCATCACCGCTGAAGCGGATATCCAGCTGGACCAGATGATCGATATACTAAGGGCGAAACTGGTCAAGCGGTCGATTGATCCCAGGGTGATGGATATCGGAGACCAGGAACACGTTGGAAAACTGCTGCACAAGAACATCAAAATCCAGGAAGGAATCGAAAGCCTTCTTGCGAAAAAGGTCGTGAAAATGATCAAAGACAAGAAGATGAAAGTTCAGGCGGCGATTCAGGGTGAGAAAGTCCGGATAACCGGAAAGAAACGAGATGACCTGCAACGAGTGATGAGTATGCTCAAGGAAGAAGAAATCGACACCCCTCTGCAATATAACAATTTCCGGGACTAGGTGGCGCTTGCAGGACCTAACCTGGCGGCAAACGCTGCTGATTTATACGAACCCCCGGGTTATTGCGATGACCTTTCTGGGTTTTTCGGGTGGCTTGCCGTTCCTGCTTGTGTTCTCGACATTGACCGCATGGTTAACGGAAGGGAATGTCAGTCGTAGTACCATTGGATTCTTTGCCTGGATTGGTATTACCTATTCCACCAAGGTGCTTTGGGCGCCTGTGGTTGATTCGATTCCGGTTCCTTTTCTGACGAAAACTCTGGGCCAGCGTCGAAGCTGGATGCTGATCGGGCAGATGGGGATAGCGTGCGGTCTGGTGCTCATGTCTCTTATCGGTCCTGCAGATTTACTTATTTTAAGTTGTTGTGCTTTTCTCGTTGCGTTCTCGTCTGCGACGCAGGATGTCGCCATTGATGCGTTTCGAATCGAGTCTGCAGAGCCCGAGTATCAGGGAGCCATGTCTGCTGCTTATGTGTTTGGCTACCGATTAGCGCTGCTGGTTGCTGGTGCCGGCGCGCTGTATCTTGCCGAGTATTTTTCGTGGGCTATGGCTTACATGGTCATGGCAGCCCTGATGCTGGTTGGCGTGATAACGGTTGTCCTGGTAGCAGAGCCTGATCGCCAGTCTGACTCCTTTGCGCTTGAGTTGTCAGCGATTGGACTAAGCCGATGGTTTACCAGAGCAGTGGCGGGGCCATTCATTGATTTTTTCTCGCGCAATGGCAAAGTCGCCTTCATCATCCTGCTGTTTATCGCTGTTTTTCGGTTAAGTGATATCGCCATGGGCATTATGGCGAACCCCTTCTACCTGGATATGGGTTACACCAAAACTGAAATAGCCAATGTCGCCAAAGTATTCGGCTTCTTCATGAGTATCGCCGGGTCATTAATATGTGGTGTTCTGGTTGTGAAATGGGGACTGATGAGGCCGCTCCTTATTGGTGCGGTTGCGGTTGCGGTAACCAATCTGCTGTTCGCTTCCCTAAGTGTTCTGGAGCCCAAGGTTTCTTACCTGGCGATCGTAATTTCTGCGGATAATATTTCCGGTGGGTTTGCAGCGACGGCTTTCATCGCCTATCTGTCGAGTCTCACAAACAGGGCGTACACGGCGACTCAATACGCTCTATTCAGTTCACTGATGACGCTGCCGGGTAAGTTCATATCCGGTTTTTCCGGTTTGGTGGTGGATAAATTTGGTTACTTTGAGTTTTTCGTCGTCGCAGCGATGTTAGGTATCCCAGCGATCCTGCTGGTTGTCTGGCTGTCTCGATATGAGCGGGCTCAGTTGGTGTCCCAACCGTAAACCTTCAGGCTGACTCGACCGTTAATCAAGGTTACGCCTTCTTTCTCCAGTCTTGATTGCTGCCGATCCTTCGCCGGATTGGTGATTCTTCCCTGTGAATTGATGACGCGATGCCACGGCAATCGGGTGTTGGGGGGAAGGCCTGAGAGTATTCGGCCGATCAGCCTTGAATGCCTGGGAATACCAGCCAGTCTGGCGATCTGGCCATAGGTCGCGACCTGACCTTTTGGGATCTGGTGCACGATCTGCCACACCCGCTCCTGAGTGTTTTGTCGTGATTCGGCCATAGAATCTGCGTCCCGGTCGTGAATCGCCTGTTATTACAGTAATTTCATGGGTTTTTAGCAGTCTCGGCTTGACTCTGCTAAATCTGACCATATTATTAGCACTCCTTAAAGGAGAGTGCTAATCGCCCGCTTCCAAGGCCCAATATAAAGGGCCTTTAGTCAAGGTTAGCTGTGTTTTGTTAGACAGGCCAGCGGGCAGTTTTGGGCCCAATGTCCCAGTATTAAATCAGGAGAAACGAATGAGTATCCGTCCATTACAAGACCGTGTGGTTGTACGCCGCATGGAAGAAGAAACCAAGTCAGCCGGTGGGATTGTTATCCCTGGCTCCGCTGCAGAGAAGCCCTCACAGGGTGAAGTGCTGTCGGTAGGCCCCGGAAAGAAACTGGACAATGGTTCCGTACAGAATGTCGATCTTAGCGTCGGCGACAAGGTTCTTTTTGGTCAGTATTCCGGAAGCACCGTGAAGGTTGATGGCGAGGAACTTCTCATCATGAGCGAAAGCGAAATATTCGGCGTTATCGAGTAACCAGAGAATTTTGCCAAAAGAATTGATAGATAGAGGATTAAAAGATTATGACAGCTAAAGACGTGAAATTTGGTGATTCCGCGCGAAGAAGAATGCTTGCGGGTGTAAACATCCTGGCAGACGCGGTAAAAGTCACCCTCGGCCCTAAAGGCCGAAATGTAGTACTCGATAAGTCATTCGGCGCACCGACAGTAACAAAAGATGGTGTATCCGTAGCGAAAGAAATCGAGCTTCAGGACAAGTTTGAAAACATGGGCGCCCAGATGGTTAAGGAAGTTGCATCACAGACTTCTGATATCGCTGGTGACGGAACCACAACTGCAACAGTTCTGGCACAGGCTATTTTGAACGAAGGCTTGAAGTCAGTTGCTGCTGGCATGAACCCAATGGACCTTAAGCGTGGTATCGACAAAGCTGTTGCTGCTGCCATTGCCGAAGTCGAGAAACTGGCTGTGCCTTGTTCCGACACTAAGGCTATTGCGCAGGTGGGTAGTGTTTCTGCTAACAGCGACATGGAAGTTGGTGAGAAGATCGCCGAAGCCATGGAAAAGGTTGGTAAAGAAGGCGTTATTACTGTTGAAGAAGGCAGTGGTCTTGAGATGGAACTTGATGTTGTTGAAGGTATGCAGTTTGACCGCGGTTACCTGTCGCCTTACTTCATTAACAACCAGGACAGCATGAGTGCAGAGCTGGAAGAGCCTTATGTTCTTCTTTTCGATAAGAAAATCACGAACATCCGCGACCTGCTACCGGTACTGGAAGCAGTAGCCAAGTCTGGCCGGCCGCTGATGATTATTGCTGAGGATGTTGAAGGCGAAGCGCTTGCAACTCTGGTAGTAAACAACATGCGTGGCATCGTAAAAGTTGCTGCGTCCAAGGCGCCAGGGTTTGGTGACCGTCGTAAGGAGATGTTGCAGGACATCGCTATCCTGACTGGCGGTACTGTGATTTCTGAAGAAGTCGGCCTGGCACTTGAAGGTGCTACGCTTGACGATTTAGGCCAGGCTAAGCGAATCAGCCTGACTAAAGAAGCCACAACCGTTGTCGATGGTGCTGGCAAGTCTGATGATATCGAAGCGCGAGTTAATCAGATCCGTACCCAGATCGAAGAAACTTCTTCTGACTACGATCGTGAAAAGCTCCAGGAGCGAGTTGCAAAGCTCGCTGGTGGTGTTGCAGTACTTAAAGTTGGCGCTGCCACTGAAGTAGAAATGAAAGAGAAGAAAGCGCGAGTTGAAGATGCGCTTAACTCTACTCGAGCTGCTGTCGAAGAAGGTATCGTTGCTGGTGGTGGTGTTGCACTGATTCGAGCGGTCAATGCTATTGACGGCCTGACAGGTGACAACGAAGACCAGGACGTCGGCATTAACCTGGCACGTCGTGCGATGGAAGCGCCTCTGCGTCAGATCGTGACTAACGCGGGTGAGGAAGCCTCTGTTGTCGTCGATAAAGTCAAGCAGATGAGTGATAACGAAGGTTATAACGCTGCAAGCGGTGAATACGGCGATATGATCGGCTTTGGTATT
>JABJED010000076.1 GCA_018665025.1 Gammaproteobacteria bacterium | reverse complement strand
CATCGACATCCAGGCCGATATAGATTACCTTCTTGTTCATAGACGCCTCTCTTTTTGTGGGGTGGTACAACGTACCACATTGAGATATCCATCATTGATGGTAGCTCTCGGGTAAAGGTGGGGCGTCTATATCTTCTATTCCCCACCGACTGAACGATGGATTAACGCCCTTTTCAGATTTATGATCATAGCCCGGTCAAATTGCAGGGTTAAATCTACTGCTGTCACTTGGGTCGCCCAACACCGCCAGTAAATCAAAATCAGGAATTTTCTTCCGTTCCGGATTGGGTCATTGCCGCAACGGGATGTCTAATTTAGTATCATGCACCGGCCCGGTGTTTTTCTTTCTCGATGAAGTGATTAGAGCTCAATTAAGTAAGCCCGTTTGGCGTAGAGGTGACAACAGAAGAAATGAATTCAAGCAGTACAGCTCTAGACAAAATAATACAGGTTGGTGATGCTTTCCAAGATTGCCTAACCGTGGTGGATATCAACGATGCAGAACAACCCTGTATTTATGCGAATCGTAAGTTTTATGACAACGTCGGCTATACCAGTGATGAAGTGCTCGGCAGAAATCTGTCTTTCCTACAAGGCGAAGCCACGGATTCGAAAGCGGTTGACTGCATGCGCTCATCTTTTAGTGCAGAAGAAGCCATCTGCATCGATATTGCAAATTATCGAAGTGATGGCACCACCTTCATGAATCGATTGGTTATGTTACCGATTAAAAAACATGACCAAAGCTTTTATATCGGGTTCCAAAATATTTTACCCGGCGACATTTCACACCTTAAGCAACTGCCCTTGAGTTCAGATGCGGAGATCCAACATATTCTTAATAATTTGCTGATCAAACTAATGCTCAGTCAACCTGATCCGAAGACAGGTGATATTGACCTAAGTCTGCAAACCCAGGACTTTCTTGAGGTCTTTAGCGAAATTAATCATTTCTGCCTGAATATAGAAGCGGCCCAAACACGAGCTGGTTATAACCCCTTCACCAACGGGTAAATTGTATCTAAAATCCCGGCATCAATTTTAGCTGGCCCAGCTCAATATGGCAGTAGAGTAAAGGGTCAAAGTAAAACTGGCCATCTAGCACATTTACTGTGGCACTTTACTCCACCCCCAAAATGGCAAATGTGATTTTTACTCCGACGCCATTTATCTCAATCCAGATACCCGCCAGAAGTTAAACGTCGATGGTTTTCGATTTTATTGGGTTGTTGTGAAGACAACATATCGTGAGGGAACCCGGGAGAAATCTGGCTGATTTTGTTCAAACGCTCAATTGCTTCTTCGGGAAGTTCCAGTTCAAGGCAACCAAGATTTTCCTGCCATTGTTTGAGCGTTCGAGCGCCAACCAGCGGGATGATGTTCGCTGGCCCCTGCTGCACCCACTTGATCGCAACCTGAGTTGCCGAACAACCAATCTCGCCAGCAATGTCCATGACGGTCCTGGCAATTAAAAGCGATCGATCGTTGATCATCGCCTGATTTCGTTGGCCCCGTCCAGCCGCATTGGGATCGATATTGTATTTACCGCTAAGCATGCCAGATCCAACAATTCCCCACGGCGTGACTGCCAGGTCTAATGCACGTGCCATGGGTAACAATTCACGCTCAACCGTTCTGTCGATCAGGCTGTATCGAATTTGCAATGCAATGAATTGCGACCAGCCGCGTAACTCGGCAATCGTGTTAGATCGAGAAACCACCCAGGCAGGCGTGTCAGATACGCCGATATATAAAACCTTACCCTGGCTAACCAAATCATCCAGACCGCGCATCAATTCTTCCGAAGGTGTTATCGGGTCCCACGCATGCACCCAGTACAGGTCGATATAGTCAGTCTGCAATCGCTTCAGACTGGCATGCACAGACTCCATCATGTTCTTTCGAGAATTACCAACTGCGTTAACATCCCTTGATCGCATGCCGCCTGTGTATTTAGTGGCAAGGACAATTCGCTCACGTTCATTTTTCATGAACTCACCAAGGAACGTTTCGCTAGTTCCGGCATTGTAGACATTCGCCGTATCGATAAAGTTACCGCCCGCTTCGCGATAGGCATCGTAGACCTGACGGCTTTCATCCTTATCAACACCGATTCCTGTTTCAGTGCCAAATGTCATCGCGCCGAGCGCGAGCTCGGATACTCTAAGACCGCTTTTACCTAAAATTCGATATTTCATATCTGCCTCTCCTGAAGATGCGAGGATATCATCGGTAGTTGGATTTTTCCGAATCAGTCGACAGTTTACCGATCCGCAAAACCGAACCACTTCATGAATTCCAAAAAACGCTAGAGAAGCAGAACCAGAAACGGTAGAAAGATTAGTAAACTATCCGCGGATTCCACCCCGGCGTTCCATCCGCACGCGGCCTGCTCCGTCCACTAATAACTCGGTTTTGTTGACCGACACTTGGCATGGGACCTACTAACCGAAAAAGAGACCCGTCAGGGCGAGGAACCCGGTTTCACGAGTCTGCCAGCACCTCGCTCAAACCACCAAAGATCTCATTGAAGTGACCCAAATCACAATCCACAAAGTGCCTGTTTTTTGGACTTTTACCGAGTTTGATTGACACTCGTTCAACTGCTAACTTGCCTAGTTGATAAATTGACCTTCAGGGCGAATCAATGACCACAGAATACGCAACCATAAGATACGAAACTACAGACACTGGCATTGCCCGGGTCACGCTTGCGATGCCGGAAAAACGCAACGCCCAGACACTGGAGCTGCTGTCCGAATTCAATGATGCGCTGGACAAAGCCGCCCAGGATGATGCCATCAAGGTCATAGTGATCGCGGCTGATGGGGACCATTTTTCAAGCGGTCATGCCGGACCCGGCAACCTGGATCTCAAGGAGTATGACACCCAGGGTACCTGGTCCATTTCTCAGGGCGAAGGCGCAGAGCAACACTGGGGGTTCGAACAGGAATTCTTCCTTGGCTACTGCTGGCGCTGGCGCAATATTCCGAAGCCGACCATGGTGGAGGTTCAGGGCTGGGTTATTGCCGGCGGACTAATGCTGGTGTGGCCGTTTGATATCATTATTGCTGCCGACGACACCAAGTTTACTGACCCCGTGGTCGCCCTCGGCGTCAATGGCGTTGAGTACTTTGCCCATCCCTGGGAATTTGGAACACGTAAAGCCAAGGAAATGTTGTTCACGGGCGAAGTGATCATGGCCGATGAAGCCAAATCACTCGGGATGGTAAACCACGTGGTAAGCCGCGAGGAACTGACCGATTTCACCATGGCCATGGCCGAAAATATCGCACGCCGCCCGATGATGGGGCTGAAGCTAGCCAAGCAGTCTGTCAACCAGGCCGAAGAAGCGCAGGGACTGTATTCGTCACTGCAGGCTGCTATGAGCCTGCAGCAACTCGGACACTCTCACTGGCGCATCGTCAATGAGAACGGTGCAGCAGTAAACCTGGAGGGTGGCGCTCTGATGAAAGAAATCTTCGATAAGCACAAGAAGCCGAAGAAGGCGGAGTAGCCGCCTGGCAGATCACGACGGCATGTCCGATTTCGCGGTCGCGAAAACTTTAAAGATGAACAGGGCCCATTAGGCTCCACGCGTAAGAAACTTATGAGAAAAACCTTGCGCTATTTTCTTCATTCTGGGGCTTTTCAGGTCTCACTAGCTGTCTTCATCAATCTGATCTGCTTGTCTGCATACAGTGCTGAGGTCAATAGTGGTAGCGCCCCAATCCATGACGCGAAACCCCGCGGACAAATGGTTTACGACGCTCATTGTGCAACCTGTCACAACGGCGGTGTTGCCCGGGCGCCTGCTCAGCAGATGCTTAGCTTCCTTCCTCCCGAAGTGATCTACAAAACACTGACCGAAGGCCTAATGCGCACGCAGGCAGCTGCGTTAGCCGATGAAGACAAAAAACTCATCGCTGAGTTCCTAACACGGCGCGAATTGGGGAGCATCGTTGCTGGATATGCTGCACCTGTTTGCACCGGGGCATCAAAAAAATTCGACTGGTCGCGCGCGATAAGCGCGCCTAACTGGGGTTTAACATGGGGTAACACACGTGAAGTCAGTGAAACCACCGCTGACTTGGGACCGAAAGATATTCCAAGACTCGAACTGAAATGGGCTTTCGAATTTCAAAATACACAGCGCGCACGCTCGCATCCACTCATTGCCGGTGGCGCAGTGTTTGTCGGAAGCCAGTCCGGGCACGTCTATGCTTTGGATGCGCAAACAGGCTGTGTCCGCTGGACGTTTGAGGCCGCCGCCGAAGTCAGAACCGGCATTGTGTTCGCAGAAGTGGCCACCGGTTCGAGCCAGAGCCAGAGAATTGTAGTCTTCGGTGATGTTCTGGGACGTGTTTACGCGGTTGGTGCCGAAAGCGGTAAAGCACTCTGGCGACTTCGCGCCGATGAACATCCAGCAGCAACCATTACCGGGACGCCTACAGTATTTGAAGGTCTTGTCTATGTGCCGGTTTCGTCATTGGAAGTCGTTTCAGCAAGATTTGATGAGTACGAATGCTGCAAGTTTCGAGGCTCGGTGTTAGCGCTCGATGTCTTGACAGGAAAACGTATCTGGCAAACTTATACGATAGCGTCGACGCCTGCCCCACAACAAATAAATTCAGCGGGCGCACAAAACTATGGTCCCTCAGGCGCTCCTATCTGGAACAGCCCGACCATCGACCGTAAACGGCGAGTGCTCTATGTCGGAACCGGCGAAAATTATTCCTCACCGGCGACGCTGACCAGTGATGCCATTCTAGCCATGGACCTGAAGTCAGGCGAGATCAAGTGGCACTATCAGGCGACAGTGGGCGACGCCTGGAATACAGCCTGTTCGTTTGGAGAAAAACGGGCGAACTGCCCGACAGAAGATGGCCCGGACCATGACTTTGGTGCATCCATTGTGCTGGCCGTTGATCAGGCAGGGCAGGACATATTGTTAGCGGCTCAAAAATCCGGAAAGGTGCACGCCGTTGACCCAGATTCAGGCAAGCTGCTCTGGCAGGTTCGCATCGGGCGCGGCGGCTTAAGCGGCGGTATTCATTTTGGCATCGCCGTGAGCCACGGACGTGCATTTATTCCCAATTCTGACGTCTTCGACTACCAAACTCACACTGTTCCCGCAGCTCCCGGCCTGTTCGCAATTAGCGTCGACGATGGCAGCTTTCTCTGGCGAGCACCGATGGCCAATGAATGTAACGGCCGCAAATTCTGTGACCCAGGGATTGGCGCTGCGATTACGGCCACACCATCATTGGTTTTCGCCGGGGCACTGGATGGTTACTTGCGCATACATGATGCAGCGACTGGTAAGGTACTCCGAAAAATTGATACGACTGCGCCGGTAACGACCGTTTCGGGTAGCACTGCAACAGGTGGCTCTATGGATGGTGGCACAGCGCCTCTGCCATTCGAAGGCCGGCTGTATGTAAATTCCGGATACAATTTCGCTGGCCACATGAAGGGTAATGTTCTTTTGGTTTACGGCAAACCCGAGTAGGTTCTAGGGTTCATTTTAAAGCCCTGATCAAGTAGCTTATCTATTCAACGCGATCACCCTACTTGAAAAACATATGTAAAAACGTCAAATTAACCGGTCAGCATCCATAAAGGGGAAACAATGAGCGCCAACAAAGAAAGCTTAAACTTTGATGCCAAACAACTGCGAGACAAGTATCGAGTAGAAAGAGATAAGCGCCTCAGAGTCGACGGCAACGAGCAGTATCAAGAGGTGACAGGGAGGTTTTCGCACTTCGTCACTGACCCCTACGTTACCGGCGAACCAAGAGCACCGATATCTGACTTTGTTGAAATCGCCATCATTGGCGGCGGTTTTGGGGGGCTTTTAGCCGGGGCCAGGCTACAGGAGGCGGGGCTGACCGATGTAAGGATCATCGAGAAAGGCGGTGATTTTGGTGGCACCTGGTACTGGAACCGGTACCCGGGAGCCCAGTGCGACATCGAGTCCTACATCTACCTGCCACTGCTCGAGGAACTGAACTATGTTCCCAAGGAAAAGTACACCCACGCTCCAGAAATGCTGGCGCACAGCCGAGCAATCGCAGAGCAATACAACCTTTACGAGAATGCGCTGTTTCAAACAGAAGTGACCGGAATGTCCTGGAACGACCATGATAAAGAATGGAACCTTACCACTAACAAGGGTGACTCACTGCGGGCTCGGTATGTCTGCATGTCAAACGGACCACTAAACAGGCCAAAACTTCCTGCTATCAAAGGGATAGAAGATTTTGAGGGCCATACTTTCCACACCAGCCGCTGGGACTATGAATACACCGGCGGCGATACCGAGGGCGGGCTAACTCGCCTCAAAGACAAGAAGATCGGAATTATCGGGACGGGAGCCACAGCGGTTCAATGCATTCCTCATCTCGCGGAGGCCTCTAAATCTCTAACCGTTTTTCAACGCACGCCCAGCTCAATCGACGTTAGAGGCAACCGACCAACCGATCCGGAATGGGCAAACTCCCTCAATAAAGGTTGGCAAAAAAACAGGATGACCAATTTCAATATTCTGGTGACCGGAGGACAGCAAGAGGAAGACCTGGTCAACGACGGGTGGACCGACATCATTCGCAAGTTGAGTATGTTCAACGCGAGCCGAGCAAGCGAGACGAGTCTAACGCCAGAAGAGATGATGGCTCGCGTAGAGCTTGCGGATTTCGAGAAGATGGAGCAGATTCGCGCGCGCGTCGATAGCGTGGTCGAGGACTCAAAAACGGCCGAGGCACTGAAGCCCTGGTATCGCCAGTTTTGTAAACGCCCCTGTTTCCACGACGATTACTTGAAGGCCTTTAACCAGGATAACGTGACGCTGGTAGACACAGACGGTAAAGGCGTACAAGAGATTACCGCTAAGGGTGTCATGGTCGATGGCATCGAGTACGAGCTCGACTGCCTCATTTTCGCCACGGGATTTGAAGTGGGCACGGACTACACACAAAGGGCAGGCTACGACATCACAGGTAGAGGCGGGGTATCGCTATCGGACAAGTGGTCAGACGGCATGAGAACCTTGCACGGCTTCCAGACCAACGGCTTCCCTAACTGCTTCTTCATGGGCGTCGTCCAGGGCGGCTTCACGGCGAACTTCCCGCATATGCTGGACGAACAGAGCACCCACATCGCGCATATGGTTGCTCATGCCGACAACAACAACTACCACAGTCTTGAGGCGTCTGAAGAGGCGGAAAATGACTGGGTCGCAACCATGGAATCGATGGCGGTGATCAATCAACAATTCCTAGAGGACTGCACTCCCGGCTACTACAACAACGAGGGCAAGCCCGGCAACAAGAGCTCGTTGGGTGCGAGTCAGTACGGGGCCGGCCCGGAAGCCTTTTTTCAATTGATTCGAGAATGGCGAGAAGAGGGAAGCCTAAGTGGCCTCAACTTTTCTTAGGGGCGGCTCTTGAGTCGACTTGAAACGCGAGCGACCTGTCGAGGCAACCCATCCTTACAATACCCCAGTCATTACAGAACAACGACAGATGACACAGCTTTGCCATCCTGATACTTTCGGTCAGGATGGTGAGAGAGTCGATGAGCGCTAATAGGGGATATAGATGAAATCATTCGAAGGTAAGACTGCCGTTATCACGGGCGGCGCTAGCGGCATTGGTTTCGCACTTGCCAACGCCGCCGCCGACAGACAAATGAATGTTGTTCTCGCTGACATTGAAGCATCAGCGCTTGAGGTGGCAGTACAACATTTCGAGGAAAGACAGTGCCAGGTCCTTGGCGTGATGACAGATACTCGACAAAAAACCGCTATCGAAAAGTTACTGGCCGACGCAACAGAAGAGTTCGGTAACATCCACCTTCTATTCAACAACGCCGGTGTCGTTAACTTCGGCGGCGCAACGCCTATATGGGATTTGCCTGATGCAGACTGGTCCTGGGTCATGGGGGTTAACTTTTACGGAGTTTTAAACGGTGTTCAAACTTTCCTGCCGCACATGATTGCCCATGGTGAAGAAGGCCATGTCGTCAACACAGCCTCGATAGCAGCGTTTCTACCCGGCGGTGGGCCCTACGGCGTAAGCAAATACGGCGTCGTCACCCTGAGTGAGGCACTGGCACAGGATCTCCAAACCGCCGGGAGCAACATCGGGGCTTCAGTGCTTTGCCCGGGTTGGGTCAACACGAAAATCGGTGATGCCGAAAGAAACAGACCGGGCGATCTGACGAGCGAGGTCAATCCATCAGGCCAGGGTCTTGGTATCGGAGACTTGCTCGCGCAAAGCAAATCTCCCAAGGAATTGGCTGCACAGGTATTTGACGCGATTGAAAACGACCGGTTTTATATCTTCCCCCACACCGGCTGGGACTACATGCTGCGTGAACACACCGAGGCGATGCTCGCAAGGGACGGCGTCTACGAGTTCAACCTGCAGGGTCATGTCGCTACCCGGTTTGACGGCAAGGAAATCTGACCCTCAACCTGAGTCGCGACCACTTATTTGTCAATGTAGGATGGACTAACGCCCTTTTCAGAGAAATCATCAAGTAAGGTTTGATCGCTACAGGCAATTTCCTACAGTAACGTGGGGAATTAGCAGAGAAGTTACACCGCTTTTAACAGAGTCATGATCAGAATTGAGCTGATATTAACTTCAGATAAAAGCTAGACCGCGCGAGCTTTTCTTGGTGCAGCCCTTGCCACGCTTAGCAGGTATTACGTTGATACGATATTTGCTATTAGGTGCCAGTACACCCTGGAAATGTTAGATCAGGTCACATTCCGTTACATTAGTGCACATTGGCGTCAACCGGCGTTTACAAGACACCCTTACAATCTCTTCCCATAAACCAAATATGTAAAAGGAAGAACAACATGTACAAGACTATCCTGGCTTTCCTGCTCATCGCACTGACCACAGGTTGTTCTACTTATAGCGGCACACAATCTACTGCTGAAATGGAATTCTGCTGGGAAAGAGGCATGAACTTTCAATGGATTGAAGAGTTTGATGCGGGTTGTGTAGATCCGACTGCCCAATCTACCGCAATGCGAATTTCTAAAATCAAGTGGTTAGAAAAGAACCTGGGCACATTGGCTGGACAGGCTTCACATAAAAGCACACGAAACATATAAGCTACGGCCCGGTAATTGGTCTCTTCTTGATATCTTTCTCCAGGGATAAATAACCATCGCTACTGGCACGCAGTGAACTCTGGATAATTTTAAGTCATGAACATCTATTTGGGGTACCAGTAACTCAGGTATTCAGCGTAGAGCGCATAATCAGGCTTACCTTCAACCTCGACCTGGTGAGTGGTGGTCAACAGTCTTTCTCCATTACCCTTGTCCACTGCGTTCAGCAGGGACACATGGGATCGAAGTCGAACGCCATCCCCAATCACCACAGGCTTGAGAACCCGTACTTTATCAAGGCCATAATTCAGGGAATAAGCGCCGTCGATGGGGCGCAGACCCGCACTCTCAAAAAAATACGAACATAGCGCAATCATGTGGAAGCCATGAATCAGCGTTCCACCATAGGGCGTGGTCTTTCCATACTCAGGATCGCAGTGTCCAGGCTTGGCCCATCGAGTCACTTCGCCAAAGACATTCACCTGGACCTGGTCGATGTCGACCCAATCACTGACACCCAGCGAGTGACCAATAGAATCATGGATGTTGCTCAAAAGGAACGGCTTAATGTTTGTCTCACTCAAGGCTGGTCTCCTGACGCCCAACTATCTCGGTTTCGTAGCCTGCCTTGGTCCAGGCCTCAATACCGCCTTCCATAGGGTAAACTCTGGAGATTCCAAGCCGCTTTAACTTGAGTGCCACACGGGCGCTCGAGGCTTCGTTAGGTCAGCTGCAGTAAAGGACAATGTCGCTGTCCTTGGGGATACTCCCATTATGTCGATCAATTGACTCCATCGGCACACGCAGCGCACCAGGCAAAAGATGTGGATATGCATCAAAATCATAGTCATGTCGTAGATCCAGGATGTGGAAATCATCCCCCTCATCGATGCGTTGCTGAACGTCTTCAGGTGTTAACCTCCTCATTCGCAGCGAACGTAAAAATCGCTGCTGAGTAACAATCTTGTAGACAAAATACGCGGCGATAATTCCCGCAAAAAACAGACCTGCAATCAGACCGGCCTCCGCCGCCTTTTGGGCCATCAGTTCAAGCTCAGAATGAAAATAGAACCCGACCAGCACAATAGATGCGACCCACGCCAAGGTACCAATTAGGTCAAGAATAAAAAAGACAACGATACTCATTCCCGTAAGACCCGACATTGGCGGTGCGAGGGTCTGTAGACCAGGAACAAATTTTGCCAGGACCACCGACAAAGGCCCCAGCTTTTTGAACAGCGCTTCTGTGTCTCGGACGCAATAGTCTGGTTCCAGCGACAAAATGCAAAGAAGATGTAGTACCCGAACGCCACGCAGTCGCCCAAGCCAGAACCAAAACAGATCAATAGGCACTGTTGCTAGTGTGCAGACAACGAAGATCCCCAAAAGACTGAGTTCCCCGGTACCGGCGAGTGCCCCGGCGGCCAGCAGCAAAGGTAACGTGGGTAAAGGCAATCCCGCCTGATCAAGCGCGATCCAGGCGAACAGCACCAAGTAGCCATGTTCAATCAGGAACTGCAAAACTTCTGTCATTTGAATAAACCTTCCATCCCGACCAATGCTACCCTGACTGGGGGCGCAATCAAGTCATCCATGGCCAGACCTGCTCGTGATGATAAAGATGACAGTTTTAATGATAATGGTGACTCTATCGACAAACCGTGTTTATCTTTGCCGGTGGCCATATTCTCGCCCCTAAATTGGAACCCTTTCATTGTTTGAACCACAATCTGAAGCCTTCGCGATCAACCCGTACAAGTTCTACGCAGACCTTCGTCAGCTGGATGAACCCTATTTTTATGAAGGCGCAGCCGCCTATTTGTTATCGCGTTATGTTGACGTGGAGGGCGCCGCTCGAAACCCGACCCTGGTCAGGTCGCTTGACGCATTTATGGACCCGAACTATGTGAAAGCACAACAGCGAGCAAGAGGTTGGCACGACATGCCCAATCATGAGCGGTTTGTTCAATTTAGCCTGCTGGAACGCGATGGCGCCACACATTTTCGCCTTCGAGTCATCGTCCTTCGCGCGTTATCGCGGCGTTTCATAGAACAACAGCGCGGGATGATCGAAACTTACGTAGACCGTTTACTCGATCAATTGCTGCAACAAAAAGAATTTGATTTTGTTGCAGACCTCGCCTCGCATGTGCCTGGTCACATCATTGGTCACTTGCTTGGGGTTCCCGATAAAGACTGCCCACAGTTACGAATATGGTCAGAGAATATCGTGCAATTTTTTGATGTTGGGCGCACACAGGCACACAAAATACTCGCAGAAAATGCCACTACTGAGTTCTACTTCTATTTGTCTGACCTCATTACAGAACGAAGGAAGAAACCTCAAGAGGATCTGATTAGCTCACTCGTCGCGGCTCAGGATGCTGGTGAAATGAGCGAGTCAGAACTCATCTCAACCTGCATGCTCATTCTCGCCGCGGGTCACGGATCGACAATTGATGTTCTCGGTAGCGGCATGCACACACTGGTGTCTTATCCCGAACAAATGCGCCTGCTGCGCCAGGAACCAGGGCACATCCAGATGGCGGTGCAGGAGATGTTCCGGTTTGAATCACCCCTGCCTTTCTTCCATCGCTACGCCAGCGAAGCACTAGTCTTAAATGGGCAGCACTATCCCAAGGGCACAAAATTCGGTTTGTTGTATGGCTCAGCAAACAGGGACCCAGACCAGTTCCACGATGCTGATGCGTTTGATATCACCCGCAACCCGAACCGCCATGTCGCATTCGGCCGGGGAGCTCATCTTTGCCTGGGTAACCATCTGTCACGGCTTGATATGGAAGTGATATTTCTGGGCATCCTGAGAAGAACCAGACATATCGAACTGTCAGATCCCGAACCCGCCTATAAAAGAAGTCTGTCTGTGCGCGGCCCGGAATCATTGCGCGTGACGTTAACACCGAAGTAGGTATTTTTGACGTCGACTACATTTTTTGAAACACTCAAGGTTCGAGTTTTCAGCCACAGGTAAAGCACATGCTATATCCGATCTTTCAGCACGCCTATTTTGTAAACGATGTCGAAGAAGCCGCCCACAAATGGAACCGCCTTTATGGAGCAGGTCCGTTCGTCATGGTGCCGCATCACAAGACAGACAAGTTTCAGTTTCGTGATACGCCCCAAGAGGCCGATGTTTCTTATGGCTTCGGATATCTGGGCAACAACCAGATTCAGTTTATTGCTCAGCACGATGAAACGCCGTCCATTTACAGGGATATGTATCAAAAAGGTGAAGAAGGATTCCACCATGTTGGATGCATGGTTAATAACTTCGCCGCCGCCCGGCAGAGAATGCTGGACCTGGGGTTTGTGAACGCCTGTGAACTATGGGCCGACAATGTCAACGCGGCCTATTTTGATACTCGTGAGGTGAATGGCGGGTTCACTGAGATTCACGGGGACCCGGTTCACATTCTGGCCTCATTCGCGACATGGAAGCGTGCCCACGATAACCTGAAACCCGGCGACAGCCCGATTATGGATATGTCGGCACCTTTCCCGGAAGGTCGGGACCCAGACTATCTTTAGAGAAGTGAATCTTTAAACAAAAGGTGGATTAGAAAACCTATATCGGGAATGTCGCTACGACATTCCCGGCATATCGACTGCTTTGTAATACTCTTTGTCGCCAAGGGACATGACCTTGCCCCAAAAAGCTTCGCCCGCGGCAATACCTGTGTCCATCTTTTCACTGGTCTGGCGAAAGATATTCCAGGAGTAAGGATGCAGCTCACGGCAATCCGAAAACACCTCATTGGCTTCATCTTCACGCCCGTTTTGTAGCAAGTATTGGCCTAGCTGAAATTTGGTGTGCGCCATCGCCATATCGTCAGTCATGGTTTCGACATGATCTCTAGCTGCATCGGGGTCGAAGGCATAGGGGCTTTCCTTGCCGTTAATTGCCCAGTCTTTTACGGCGCCCGTATAAGTCGCCTTGGCCGCAGCGGCTCTTTCCATCGCCTCGGGCTTGAAACCCATGATTTCCATATCGAACTCACGAAGGATATCAATGGACCCACCGCTTTCTGTCGGGCGAACAATTTTCCCATCCTCATCGATCCAGACAGCCTGGGGAACGTTAACCATATTGTAGAGAGACGAGAGCTGGTGATTTCTATCAATCAAGGTAACGAAGGTCGGAGACGCTTCATCGACCCAGGGTTGCGCCGCTTCAATCTCTGAATCCATTGCAACCGAAACAATTATGAAATCCTGATTTTTTACTTCTTCAAACAGTGCCTGCCAACCTGACAGATCATGACGACATCCTCACCACGAGGCCCAGGTAATGAGCAACACCCGCTTGCGCCGAAAGTCGGTCAGCGAATGTAACTTGCCATTAAAATCCGGCAATGAAAAATCTGCTGCTTCCAGACTCAGCATCGCTTCATTTCGATCGTTAGCGGCTTCACCAAGTGACCAGACATCACCATCGTTACTGACTGCAGCAGGTTTGCCCATTAATTGCCAAACTTCAGACAGGTTAACCCTGCCATCAGCAATGAGCTCTTCTGACTTACTCGCCGGAACAGGCACACAGACTTTATCCTTGCAAAAGCCCTCGGTCTTGAGCGCCCATCCGGTGGCAGTCGTCATCTCATCCTGGCTGACCCAGAGCGCAGAACCCGCGGCGCCCTGCAGCACTGTCACATTGTTTTCGTTAAGAATAGTAACCATCTTCATTGTTTCCTTTACCATTTCACGAGTTTAGCACCGGTTGTTCAGCCATCGCGTCTTCACTGCTCGCATTTACCGGGTCTTTGCCCAGTACCAGATAGAAAGTCGGTAGTACGAAAAGGGTGAACAACGTACCTACACTCATACCGGCTGCGATCATCAACCCAATAGCGAACCTGGAGTTAGCCCCGGCACCAAATGCCAGAACCAGCGGCAAAACGCCAAGCACGGTTGCAACGGTCGTCATTAAAATAGGCCGTAACCTGAGCGCGGCTGCCTTGAGTACCGCCGCTTTTCGGTCATAGCCCTCTAAAACCAGACGATTGGCAAAGTCTACAATCAGGATCCCATGTTTACTGATCAGGCCAATCAACGTCAGCAATCCCACCTGGGTATAGATATTAAGTGTGGCTAGCCCAAGGGCCAGCGGAACGATCGCGCCAAATACTGATAGCGGCACACTGATCAACACGATAAGCGGATCGCGAAAGCTGTTGAACTGCGCCGCAAGAACCAGGTAGATAAACACCAGAGAAGTCGCAAATAGCAGCAAAAATCCCTGGGATTCCTGTATGAATCGCCTAGACGCACCCTGATAACCGACACGAAATCCCGTAGGCGCCACTTCATATAGCGCCTGCTCCAAAAACTCCAGACTGTCTCCCAGCGTATTCGGCGGCAGCACAAATCCCTGGATCGTCGCACTATTTAGCTGTTGGAACTGTTTGAGTGAATTGGGCTCTACCTTCTGACCAAGCGTGACCACAGTACTCAGCGGCACCAGGGACTCTCCAGTGGTGCGCACGTAGTATCGCTCCAACCATTCTTTGGTAAGGCGAAACCCTCTATCAGCCTGGGGAATAACCTTGTAGCTACGCCCTTCCATACTGAACCGGTTCGTTTCCGCCTCGCCGAGCATGACCTGCAACGTCTGCCCAATATCTGCCATGGAGATACCCAACCGGGCCGCCAGTTCGCGATCAATGCGAACCGTGATTTCAGGTCTAGAGTAGCGCAAATCCTTGGTAACGAAGGCGAATATGCCTGACTGCCTCGCTTTCTGTAAAACTTCTTCTGAAACCCGGTCAAGCTCCTTGTAGTCGGCATTGGACGAAATCACAAACTGCAATGGCAGGCCTGAGTCCGCACCAGGCAGCCCCCCTGCCGCAAAGGTAAAAATCTCTAAGCCACTGATTTTGTCGTACTTAGCCTGGATTTCCTGGCGAATTTCTTCCAGCGAGCGTTCCCGCTCCGACCATGGCACCAATTCAAGGCCCCCGAATACCCTGGTGGGAGCATTAACCTGCCAGGAATGGCTGACCTCAGGCACTGTTCTCCAGGCATCAACCATCTGGTCCAGAAAATAGGTCGTGTATTCAAGGCTGCTGTAGTCCGGAGGAGTGGCCATCGCAAATATACTGCCGCTATCTTCGTCGGGTGCCAGCTCTTTCTGGGCCAGTTGGTAAAATACTGGCAGGCTGCAGAAAATCACTACGGCGAACAACACGACCGCGCCGCGATTGTTCAGACACATTCCAAGTACCCGTTCATACTGGTGGTGCAGCAGGTCAAACTTCTGATCAAGCCAGTTAGCGATTTTCCCCTGGTGATCGTGGTCAACTAACAGATAGGCACACATCATCGGGCTAAGCACCAGCGCGATAAAGCCAGAGATCACGACAGCTCCAGCCAGGGTCAATGCAAATTCACTGAACAGCACACCCGTCAGCCCTCCGAGAAAGCCAATGGGCAGATAGACTGCGACCAGCGTCAGCGTCATCGCTATCACGGGCAGGGCAACTTCCCTCGCGCCAATTAGCGCTGCCTCCCTCGGTTGTTTACCCTCTTCGATATGCCGATGTACGTTCTCCACAACAACAATAGCGTCATCTACCACCAGGCCGATCGCAATCACCATCGCCAGCAGCGTCAGCAGGTTAATTGAGAAACCCATTAACCAGACCAGGAACAAGACTGTTATTAACGACAGTGGAATGGCGACTATCGGAATAGCAACAACTCGGATTGAACCCAGGAACAATAAGATGACCAGCACAACAATGATGGACGCCTCGATTAAGGTCTTTCCGACTTCCTCAAGCCCCTCGCTAATGGATATCGACAGATCGGAATCCATGAAGATGGTCATGTCAGCCGGAAGTTGTGTTTCGATTTCCTTTACCTTGCTTTTTACCCGCGCCGCCACTTCGAGCGGGTTGGCACCCGGCGCTTCTGTGATCGCAATAAATACCGTTTCCTTGCCGCTGGAATAAGCCGCCGACTCGTAGGTATCACTCGCCAGCTCAACTTCTGCCACATCACCCAATCGAACCCGTTTGTCGCCCTCCTGGCGAACGACAATTTCTGCAAATTTCTCTGGATCCTGTACATCGGTTTCCGCGTCTACACTCGCCCGTACAAGTTCGCCCCGTGTCGTCCCGGCTGCGGATATATAATTCTCCCTCCTAACGGCATCGTTGACATCTTTTGCCGTCACACCGTAAGCGGCCATCTTTGCCGGGTTAAGCCAGATCCGAAGGGCAAAAACACCGCTACTCAACATGCGAGCTTCACCGACGCCTTCTACAGTACTCAGGACTGGCTGAATCGTACGAATCGCATAGTCTGTCGTTTGCTGAACCGACATCTGGTCACTTAGAAGCGCAAGATACATCATGCCGTCACCACCGGTTCGATTGCTGACGACCGGGTCCTCAACTTCTCGCGGCAATTCAAACCGGGCTTCGTTAATCTTGGTAATAACCTCTGTGAGCACATCCGTAGAGTTTTCACCAAGGCGGACATAAACATTTATCTGCGCCAAGCCGGGATTACTTTCCGACGTCACATAATCCACACCTTTGGCCGCTGCGATTCGTCGCTGCAAAGGCGTTGTCACGAAACCCTGCACCGTTCGTGCACTCGCACCCGGGTAGATTGCCTGCACGAAAATCTGGCTTTTTTCCACTTCGGGATACTCACGAAGGGACAATTGTGTCCCAGCCTGTATACCGACCAGCAGCATCACCGCGGCAATCACAATGGCGAGCACAGGGCGTTGAATGAAAATGTCAGTGAATTTCATTATTTATAGCGCCACTGTCTCGTCGATCAAAATCTTTACACCCCTGAAGAGTTTATTCTG
>JABJED010000444.1 GCA_018665025.1 Gammaproteobacteria bacterium | reverse complement strand
CGGCTTTGATACCCATTCGGCGGGCACACAATAAGAATATGTCCGGTTCCGGTTTGCTCTTGTGCAGCTCCGCGTCATCACCACAAACTATCGTCGTGAGCAGTGGGCGCCAGTCTCTCTGGTTGATTTTCAGGTCGCAGATCAGTACACCCAGTCTCTCGGTTGCTGGCACGGCTTTATCGGCCAGCAAAAAATGATCTCAATCAAAAAACACTTCGGTGGCACCGACGGTCGCTATCTGTACCTGTCGGGGTGGATGGTTGCTGCGCTACGCTCTGAGTTCGGCCCGCTGCCGGACCAGTCGATGCACGAGAAGACGACAGTGGCATCGTTGATTGAGGAGCTTTACACATTTCTTCGTCAGGCTGATGCACGCGAGTTAGGTGGCCTGTTTCGTGCACTGGATGCGGCGCGTTCCGAAGGTGACTCGGTGGCGGAGCAGGGCGCGAAACAACAAATAGAAGATTTTCAAACGCATTTTGTGCCGATAATCGCTGACATTGATGCGGGTTTCGGTAATGAAGAAGCGACCTATTTGCTCGCAAAGAAAATGATTGAAGCGGGTGCTTGCTGTATTCAAATCGAGAATCAGGTATCGGACGAGAAACAGTGTGGACATCAGGACGGTAAAGTGACCGTCCCGCATGAGGACTTTCTGGCCAAGATCCGCGCCGTGCGCTACGCGTTTTTGGAGCTGGGTGTCGACAACGGCGTGATCGTCGCTCGAACCGATTCGCTGGGTGCCGGTTTGACGAAGCAGATTGCGGTCAGCCATGAACCGGGCGACCTCGGCGATCAATACAATTCTTTTCTTGCCGTCGAGGAATTGTTGCCCGAAGACATGAATAACGGTGATGTATTGATCAAGCAGGGCGACAAGATCGTTCGACCAAAAAGACTGCCAAGCAATTTATTCGAATTTCGCAAGGGAACCGGCGAAGATCGCTGTGTGATGGATTGCATTGCATCGCTGCAGCATGGCGCTGCAGCAAAGCGCTTTTTCAGGCGACTTATGCAGAGTTCCGGTGGCGAGCCCAGAAAGATCGTGACGGATAAGCTGAGAAGTTACGGGGTGGCGCATCGAGAACTGATGCCTGATGTAATCCACGATACAGCTCGATACGCGAACAATCGGGCAGAGCAGTCGCATGAATCGACCAGGGTGCGAGAGCGCGGGATGCGGCGATTCAAATCGCCGAAGCAGGCACAGCGATTTCTGAGCGCGCATGCCGCCGTTTACAATCTATTCAATCTAGGCAGGCATCTCGTTAGGGCTGAGCACTACCGAAATCTTGGGATCAGTGCGTTCAAGGAATGGAATGCTGCAGTGGCCTGAACAAAGTTTGCTAAGTTACATTTATCCGATGAAGTTAACTTGTCAGTACCCTCAAAATATACCTAATTCCGTCTACGCTGAGCTTGTAGTTTAGACCATATTAGATATAATCATCAGCTATGAGAGCGGAGGAAAAAGACGTTGTTTGGATGGGTAATTCGCTCGACGTGCTGCAGGCCTTTCCTAAAACGGTGAGGGCGGACCTCGGTGGCGATTTACGCCGGCTGCAGATCGGCGAAATGCCGCTGGATTCAAAGCTAATGCGGACCGTAGGCCCAGGGGTTCGCGAATTGCGGGCCCGCGATCGAAACAATCAATTTCGGACAATGTACGTCGCGAGAAAGGGATCTGAAATCGTCGTGCTGCACTGTTTCATTAAGAAGAGCAGAACGACATCGAAGACCGATATCAATACAGCGAAGGAACGACTAAAGGTATTTGATGGAAAGTGAGAAACAGCGAGAAATGAGAAAGGATAGGAGTATCAGTAATGGATAGGAAAGTTACCAAAGGTAATGTTTTTAAAGATCTCGGGTTTACTGACGAAGAAGCCATTGCACTGGCAATGAGAGTTGATTTGGCGGTCGAGATTGAAAAGTTTATAAAGCGGAAACGCTTGACACAGACCAAGGCGGCGGCATTTTTTGACGTGCCACAACCGAAGATCAGTAAGATTATCGCTGGCAAAGTCAGTGGCTTTTCGATTGAGTACCTTGTCAAGATGGCGGCGAAGGCGGGCAAGACACCGCGTATCTCATTTGTGCGCAAGCAGGCCGCTTGAGATTGGACAGACATGCGAAGACTGCATCGATTCATGCATCCTAGGCTGCTGAATCGATCGTCGGAGTTCCGACAAATTTCCGACACCAGTTGTGCATTGTTGTGCAACGTACTGAGGGTTGGCAACAAGCACCCGTCTTTATGGCGAATGGGCCGAAACTTACGATGAGGATTTTGTTGCCAGATCCGGCTATGTCGTTTATCGACGTGTCGTTGATGCATTGCTGCAACATCGGGAGCAGATCAACGGTCCAGTTTTCGATATTGGATGCGGCACGGGTATCGTTGGCGCGGTTCTTCGTGACAACGGTGTCGAGATAGTAGACGGCATCGATATTTCGCAGCCGATGCTGGGTGAGGCGAAGAAAAAGCAGACTGTGAGGGGTGATGCCGTTTTTCGTCATCTGGTCGCAGCCGACCTGACGCAACGCGTCGATATTCCCGACAACCGCTACGCCGGACTGATTAGTGCAGGTACGTTTACACACGGGCACCTGGGGCCTGAGCCGCTGGACGAGATATGGCGGGTTGCCAATATAGGTGCCTGGTGTGCAATCGGTGTGCGTACGACGCATTACCTCGCGGCCGGATTCGGCGAAAAGCTGGCCGTTGATGTCAGAGAGGGAACGATATCCGAGCCGAATCTGATTGAGGTTCACATGTATTCGCCTGGTGTTGGCGACGAAGAGCACGCCGATGACAAAGTCTTCATCGTTGTTTGCCAGGTTCTACGATGATTGTCACTGATCACTTCGTCTACATTCATACTTAACGATCAGCCGGCACGTTTCTGAATAAAGTGATTCTTGAAGAAGTTCCCAGTGCCCGAATGCTGCAATACCATGGGCATCTGGAGGATCTGCCTGAAGAGTTCGTACACCTCCCGGTTATCGGCTTTGTTCGCCATCCCTGGGACTAGTATGTGTCGATGTTCTGCGATTACCGCCGCAAACAACAGTACGTCTTCCAGATTGTCTCTGAAGCTGACTCGCGATTGTGCAGGACATTCATACGGTGAGCTGCAGCTTGCTGGATCGGGGCGCGTTTGTGGTAACGACCCGAAGAGCCTGTGGGTTGGCCCCGATCGTTGGCTGCTGCTTAGCCGATCGCAAACAGCTAATGCCATCATTGATTTCTGTGACAGCGCCTTTTCTAAACGCGTTCACATCGCGGTGGATTACTCGTCGGCGCTTAAAACTTTTCGGGTCAGCGGTGATTTGGCGAGACACGTATTGGCGAGTGGAACAGGTATCGATCTGCGCACTGATTCATTTGCTGTGGGTTCGAGCTGTCGGACGCGATTCGCACAAATTGCGGCGATAATCGTTGCGGTATCGTCAGGAATTTTCGGCTTGTTTGTTGACCAGAGTTTCGAGGAATACCTCGTGAAATGGCTAGCCTAATCCTCGGGCATACTTTCCTCGCGGCCGGAGTTTTCTGGTCGTTAGGGCGGATGAATGAAAAAAGAATGAAAAACGTTCTTGTGTCTGTCTTTCAGGGATTTGTCATCCCTATTAAACCGTCCATCTGGGTTTTCATGAACTGGTTCGAGTAATCCATTCGCATTCGAGTCAGCCTAAGTTGTCCCATGACGACGATGACGCTGCAGAGAAAATAAGGACTTGAAGGCCTTAGTTTAGACTTCTATGGGATCGTAGAGTCTCGTAACTTACTGACCCATGACGTTGAGAGGAGTTGTATGTGGCAAATCGAAATTGGATCACTATCACGCTACTGCTATTTGGAATTGTTGCGAAAACCGATCAACCAATGGCCATTTATGTGCGTGCCGCCCAAGCACTAACTTACGGCATTCCCGGCGGCTGCTGGCGGCGCTGGGTCGCCAGCTCGAAGGAATAGGCGAGTTCGATCAGTAGCGGCTCGCTGCATGCAGTGCCGGTGAAGGTGATTCCCATCGGTTGAGGCTTGGCGTTGAAGCCTTCCGGAATCGGTGGCCCGCCGGAGTTTGCCACCATCGCGAACGGCACGGTGATTTCTGGATACCCGACACGATTGCTGATGCCCGTGCCACGGCCTCCCATGAACAGAACCGCGTCGAGCTTGTATTCCTCCAACACCGCATCAATGCCATTGGCGGCGCCCATATCCAGCGCGCGCTTCTGGTCACGCTCGTAGGTTGCCTTGTCCTTCTCGAGGTCCGTATTCATCGCATCGATCAGCGCATCCTGTCCATAGCGCAGAGTGCCTAGATTCTTATTGGCCTCGTTCCACGCTACAAAAAAAGCGTCCGGGATATTACCAGCTCGGACCCTCTGGCCATGATGCGCGGGGCGATGGAGAAAAACATGGACTTCTGGAACAAGATGACCCGGACATCTCGAGGACCTGATAAAGACTAATTCATTAGGGAGCGGTAGTTCTCGATAACCAAATCTGCTTCCTGCAGGTCTTCTGGTGAGGTGTATGGGCTTTCAATGGCCACGACGGTCATACCTGCTGCTTTGGCTGACAGAACACCATTTCTGGAGTCTTCAAAGGCGACAATATCTTCGGCTTTGATACCCATTCGGCG
>JABJED010000443.1 GCA_018665025.1 Gammaproteobacteria bacterium | reverse complement strand
TCTAAAACACTGTAATCTTTATCTCCAGGAAGATTGTCTTCGTGGTACTTTACGTTATCTTGAATAATGTGAGGCGACAACAGATGTCAGATTCCATGATCACTTCTGACCAGCAGTTCGATGGTGCAACCTGCGTAGATGAACTTAACAAGCTGCTAAGACTCCGAACGACACCCATTGGTATGAAGATGTTCAAAACCCGGGAAGAGATGGAGCAGGTGCCCAGAATCCGGCGACCGAAAGACATCCATACGACAGACCAGATTGTCGGCCAGGCCGCCAGGAATGGTTGGACAGTGGGCATTACCATGGAAGACCTGGTGGGTGCGCAGTGTGGCACCGTGATTGGTTTACACCCACGTAGTGATGACTGGCTTTCCGGGGATCGAATGGCCGGCGTATGGTATGCAGATCAGGAAGAAGCAGCTCGTCATCAGGCGGCTATGGACGTATTGGAGTATGGCCAATATGAAGCCATGGCAGTGAGTCCGTTGGCATCTGGTCGTCTTGACCCGCCGGATATCTGTCTCATTTATGCAACACCTGCCCAGATGATTCTGTTTATCAATGGATTACAGTGGACAGGTTATAAGAAGCTCGAGTTTAGCTGCGTAGGGGAGTCAGCCTGTGCAGATTCCTGGGGCAGGGCGCTTCAAACGAAAGAGCCAAGTCTTTCTATTCCCTGTTTTGCGGAACGACGTTACGGAGGGGTGCAGGATGATGAATTACTTATCGCAATCCCTCCATCTTTCCTGCCGAAGACCATCGCGGGTCTGCATGCGCTATCGAGCAATGGGCTGCGCTATCCCATACCCCCCTACGGAGTTAACAACGACGTAAGGGCAGGTATGGGCGTTAGCTACTGATTCATCAAGCGGTGAAGAAGTGCCCTCGTGCGACACCGGTGTCGTCATACACTGGCTCTTCCAGATCGACCCGGTATTTTTTGATGACATTGGTCATCGGTTTGCGATCGAAAGAGCCGAGGTACGCACCCATATCACGATACCAGTGAGTATTTAAATGCGCATCAAGCGTATCCTCTGAAGACCACTCCTCGTAAACCCATACTCTTCCGGGTGTCAGGTGATCTTCCGTCCAGGAATAGGCTATGCATCCATCTTCTGCAAGCGCGCCTTCGATATGCGCCCGTGCACCCTTCAAAATGTCTGGTATTTGTTCCGGATGTTCAAATTCAAAGTATCCGGAAATGATAATTGTCATGGGTCGTCCTTTTTTAGCTGATTTTATCTCAAGCCCAGAGCATAACGTTGTGCGCTGCAAACTGAAAGATTGTTGGGTTACTTTAGGGCTAAGCGCCTATAAACCTCTTTGTTGCTTCGCAGACCGACTAGTTCGCGCGTTGTGCAGACCAGAGCCATGCCAGCGCTATTCCAGAGCTATTCCAGAGCTATTCCAGAGCTATGCCAGCACAATGAGCAGATTTAATTTTCATGGGGTTCTTACCTGGGGCTATTGCTACAGGTTCAGTTGCGTTAATAATTGAGCGGTGTCGGGTTCCGCGGTAACCTCAGACCCTGCATACAGAGATTACAGATGATGGAAGTGACACAAGCCCAGTTAGATGCGCACTGGATGCCTTTTACGGCTAACCGGCAGTTCAAGAAAGACCCCAGGATGATTCATGAGGCAGACGGTCGATATTACAAAGACGCTGATGGGCGAAAGGTGTTCGATGGATTGTCCGGGTTATGGACCTGTGGCCTTGGGCACAACGTATCAAAAATAAATGAGGCGATAACGTCCCAGCTTTCAACGTTGGATATGAGCCCCAGCTTCCAGTTTGGACACCCTAAGTCTTTCCAGCTGGCGGAACGTATCACCGATTTTACGCCCGAAGAATTAAACCGTGTGTTCTTTACGTGTTCAGGCTCCGAGGCGGTAGAAACTGCACTCAAAATAGCGCGAGCCTACTGGCGCAAGAAAAACATGCCATCAAAATCAAAGCTGATTGGTCGCGTAAAGGGCTATCACGGAGTAAATTTTGGCGGCATCTCTGTTGGTGGTATAGGGGCAAACCGGGCCATATTCGGGGAAACTTTAACGGTAGATCATCTCCGCCATACCATGTTGGAGAGTAATGTCTTTACAAGGGGCCAACCGGAAGAAGGTGCAGACCTTGCTGAGGAGCTTCTCGAACTGATTGGTCTTCATGATGCTTCAAACATTGCCGCGGTGATTGTAGAGCCAATGCCGGGCTCTGCCGGGGTCATTCCGCCGCCCGTTGGGTACCTGAACCGGCTGCGGGAAATTTGCACCCAGCACAACATTTTGCTGATTTTTGATGAAGTCATCTGCGGGTTCGGACGCCTGGGCGCAAAATCCGGCGCTGATGCCTTTGGTGTTACTCCTGACATTATGACGATTGCCAAACAGGTGACCAATGGAGTGATCCCGATGGGCGCCGCTATTGTCAGACAGGAAATCTATGATGCCTTTATGGATACGGATGCGCCCGAGTACATGCTCGAATTTCCC
>JABJED010000075.1 GCA_018665025.1 Gammaproteobacteria bacterium | reverse complement strand
GGGAAGGTTAACCACAATACCGTCCAGATCGTCGCTCACTATTATCTGGCAGCTTAGTCGAGATTCAGCGCTCCTATCCGGATTGAGATCGAGCATTGATTCTTCGGTCTCGCTGGTGTCTTCCAGCTTTGCTTGCCATTCTGAACTGATTAATACGTGGCACGTGGCGCAGGAGCATTCTCCTCCACAGTCTGCATCGATGCCGGGGACCAGGTTGCTGATGGCGGTAGTCATGATAGAGTCGCCATTATTAGCGTCAATGTTGTGTTTCGTTCCGTTGAATTCGATGAATTTTACTTGCGGCATAATTCCTCCTTTACAGCTTGCCTTAAAATTTGAATGGTTAGTTTAGCAGGGTTTTTAGCTCTACGTTCGTGTCCGAGAGTGCTGCAGGGTCCACGGTTTTGCCATATAACTGTTTGCAAACCATGAATTCCTTTGGGCTGTTGACTGCATCGACCGAAACAACCTCGCCATCTTTAAGATAAAAGACAGCAAACTTGTTCGCCGCCTTGTCGCCGCGCAGGATACTGGTATCACCGTCCGTCGAGAACCCGACCATCTGGAGTTTTAGTTCGTATTGATCACTCCAGAACCATGGGACAGAGGCGTAGGCCTTGTCACCACCAAGCATATTGGCGGCGGAGACCCTGGCCTGTTCCATGGCGTTGGGAACGGATTCCAGCCTGAGCCGACGACCCATAATCGGGTTTGGGTGATTTGTGCAGTCACCCGCGGCGTAGATATGCGGGTCTGAAGTTCGGCAATGCTCGTCAACCGTGATGCCGTTGTTACAGTCAAGGCCAGCAGCTTCCGCGAGTTCTATATTCGGGATAATACCGATGCCGACGATGACAAGGTCGGCGTCAATTTTTTCATCTCCACAAACAACTGTTGAAATGTGGCCTTCGCCCTGAAAACCGCTTACGCCAGTATTGACCATGATGTTGACACCTCGTCCGGTGTGAAGGTCGTGGTAATACTCGCTCATTTCAGGTGTCGTGACCCGTTGCAGGATTCGGTCTTCCATCTCCAAAACCGTGACTTGCAGGCCTGCCGTTACGGCGACTGCCGCAACCTCAAGGCCGATGTAACCACCTCCAACAATGCAGATTTTTTTCGCAGCCTGCATTGCTTCTCGAATGCCGTCGACATCATCAATCGTTCGCAGATAATGGATTCCCGACAGGTCGCTGCCAGGAATGGTGAGAATTCTTGGCCTTGAGCCGGTTGCGATCAGTAGTTTGTCGTACTGGTAGGAGTCCCCCGGGCTGGTGGTAACCGATTTAGCTGAACTATCGATGGACTCAACCCGGGTTTCGGTGTGGAGCGCGATATTCTGGTCCCCGTAGAATTTTTTCGGCCGGACCATTACGCGATCCATCCCCAGCTCACCAGATAAGTACTGCTTGGACAGCGGCGGGCGTTGGTAGGGCGGTTGTGTCTCGTCGCCTAAAATTGTTATTGAACCTTCATATTTCCCCTGGCGTAGACTGGCAGCCGCTTGACCAGCTGCCTGTCCTGCTCCAATGATCACAATGCCTGACATCTTAACTCCCATAATTTTCGAGGGGCTATTCTACCGGAGGTTCAGTGATGCGGGTACCATGAGTTGGTTATAGTGGTGCTTATGAAAAAACTTCTAATACTTTCCCCTTACGACGGATTTAGCCATGGATTCTGGCGCGAAGGTCTCGCTGACTATCTGGCGGGTGAATTCGAGATCGTTGAGTGCACGCTGCCGCCTCGGTTTTTCAGCTGGAGGCAACGAGGTAACTCACTGAGCTTTGCCTTGAAACCGGCGCTACAACAGCCCTTTGATCTGATAGTTGCTACCTCGATGACTGATTTGTCCGGACTTCGAGGTTTGAATCGGCATTTGAGCAGTATCCCAGCAATTGTCTATTTCCATGAAAACCAGTTTGCCTATCCAGGAAACAATACAGTGGGTTTGCTCGAACGCCAATTAACCAGCATTTACACGGCGCTCAGTGCCGACCTGGTGTTCTTCAATAGCGAATTTAACCGGTCTACTTTTTTGCTTGGTGCCGAAAAATTGCTGGGTAGAATGCCGGACGAGGTTCCCGCTGGCATTGCTACCAGCATCAAGGGGAAATCCTCGATTGTTCCAGTCGCCCTCGATATTGATCCAGTCAAATCCTATGGTTTGCCTGGGTCGCGACTGAAGATCGTTTGGAACCATCGATGGGAACACGACAAGGGGCCGGGCCGACTCAATGCGATTGTCACAGAATTAATTCGGCGGAAGGTAGATTTTGAACTAAGCCTGTTTGGGCAGCAGTTTTCCAGACACCCGCCGGAATTCGATGAAATAGTGGAGATGCTTCATGTCAACGGCAACGCTGGCGAAATTGGCTTTGTTGAGAGCCGTGCGGAGTATTTGGCTAAATTGTCTGCGCATGACTTTGTGCTGTCGACGGCTGACCAGGAATTTCAGGGGTTGGCAATACAGGAAGCGATGGCGAGTGGCTGTATTCCGGTGGTACCAGACGCTCTTAGCTACCCTGAATACATCCCTGTTGAATGCCGCTACAGTACGGTAAACGAAGCTGTTGATGTTTTCCTGAGTCAGCGAACCGCAAAGCCAATATCTCTGGACCGGTATGCGTGGGCGACGATTGGCCCTGAATGGATAGCAGCCCTGGGGGAGATTTGTCCGCCACAGTGCTAGGCAGCGATGATCAATCGAACGGCCTCCAGCCTGATCTGGGAACTTTCTATGGCTGAGGTAAGCAGGCGAAGTCGATGCTCGAGAAATTCGACCTCCTCTGGTCTGACATTGGGATTAACTTCGGCTAACGCCTTTAGTCGGCTGACTTCGTTTCCCAGGTGACTACTCATTGAATGTAGTGCTTCAGTTTTGATGGGGGCGAATTTCATCTGTGCGATCTTATTCGCAGCTATCAGAAGCTTCTTGATGCCGGCTTCCTGCTGGATGACGATTTTAGCAATAGTTTCTGCCGGTACTTCCAGATTATCGTCCCAGTTACTGAAGGGGATATGAGTAGACGCGTCCTGTTGGTCTGGGGTAATGAGAGAGCGCACAAGCGCGGGAGGCAGGTACTGGATGGCGTTCAGTGCCAATGGCGCCACACACTCAATTTGATGCAGGGTTTCTACCAGCATAGTGCCAGTTTTTATTCCCTTGAGCTTCACGACAACCACGGCGCTGTTGCCCGTAACGTCACTTGTGACCAGGTCCATTGCCTGCTGCACGAGCGGGTGCTCCCATGTGAGGAACAACAGGTCTTCTCTTGCGAGCGCAGTGTCTCGATCGAACGTATAGCCAGTGCCTTCCTCCGGTAGTTCCGGATAACGAAATCTGCCCTGTGTCTCGGCGCTGACTGAACTGTGTCTGACCATGCTCTCTGTTGGTTTTACCAGAAAGGCAGTCTCAGAGAGGGGTTCCGACTCCAGGCCGAACATGTCGAAGGAATATTCCATGTATATTTCGAGACCACCGTCGGTTTCCGTCCCGGAAACCTGTGCGAGCAATTCGCTTGAAACCACCGGTTGGTGGGAATTTCTCTCTAACAGCTGATCCCGGCCCGAACGCAGTTGATCCAGTCGGGCGTTGCTCTGTGAGCGGGCAATGTTGACCAGTTCATCCGTGCCTGTATCTGCAGGAAGGTTGTCAAAGACCATCTGGGCCGCCGCATTGGGTTTCTGGAAAATTGAGAACCCTTCGTCGAATAGCCTGAGTAGCTGTGCCTGTTGAGTTTCCTTCGCAAACGGCACATGAATAACGACATCCTCAGTTTGGCCAATCCTGTCGAGCCTTCCGATGCGTTGTTCCAGTAGATCCGGGTTATTGGGAAGGTCATACATCACAAGTTGGTGAGCGAATTGAAAGTTGCGACCTTCACTGCCTATTTCAGAACACACCAATACCTGGGCCCCCCCGCTTGAGTCAGCAAAATAGTTAGCGGCCCGGTCCCGTGCGACCAGATCCAGCCCCTCGTGAAAGGCTACGGATCTGATGGTTGTTTTGTCTCGTAGATACTTGTCCAGGGCGATGGCGGTCTCAGCACGCCTGCAGATGACCAGGTGTTTTTCATCAGATAGCTTCAGAAGGTCTGCTAGCCAGCCTATTCTTGCGTCTTGGCTATTCCAGGTGGCGGCATTGTTTGTGGGGAACTTGTCTGTGGGGAGTTCGTAGGCTTTTAAAGCGCGTGCCCGAAAGCCTTCAACAGACTCGCGGACGTTCCTGAACAATACTCGACCAGTGCCGTGCCGGTCGAGTAACGCTGGTAGTAGGTCATCATCGCTATTGGGTGCGTGTTTGCCGAGTCGTTGTCTGACTCTTGAAGCGGCACCGCGCTCCTTATTTAGGAGGCCGGTGACGAGGTCGGCGATGTTTTCATATTGCTTCTCTTCCTCGAGAAAGTCGTCATAACTATGGTAGCGGGATGGGTCCAGAAGGCGAAGGCGGCTGAAATGACCAAGGCGGCCAAGTTGTTCAGGTGTGGCTGTCAGCAATAGTAAACCCTTCGCTACTCGGCTGAGTTGTTCAACCGCGGTGTAATCCTCACCTGGTTTCCCATCCTGCCATTGCAAGTGGTGTGCCTCGTCGATGACGACCAAATCCCAGTCCGTTGCTAATGCTTGTTCAAGCCGCTTTGGGTTTTCCAGGAAAAGCTCAAGGGAACAAAGGGCCAGTTGCTGGGCGTCGAATGGATTGTCCAGTTCTGGAACATCATCCTCGTGCTCTGGGCGATTATCGGCCTCTATGTCCAAGCAGCGTTCTTCGTCCAGCAGCGTGAATTGCAAATTGAAACGCCTGATCATTTCAACGAACCACTGAAAGTTCAGCGCAGGAGGAACAATGATCATGATCCGGCTTGAACGACCGGTCATAAGTTGCTGATGAAGAATGAGTCCTGCTTCGATTGTTTTGCCGAGACCAACCTCGTCCGCCAGCAGAACTCTAGGTGCATAACGGGACGCTACCTCCTGGGCGATAAAGAACTGGTGTGGAATCAGCGATACGCGCGGTCCCAGAAGCCCCTTAATCGAAGATGTTGCCAGCCGTGCTTGGTGTTGTAGCGTCTGGTAGCGAAGGTTGAACCAACGGTTATCGTCGATCTGAAAAGAAAATAGTCGTTCTTCAGGTTTGCTGAAAGTTATCCCGGGGTCCAGTTCGGTTTCGATGATTGCGGTAGCGGTGCCCTGGTACTCACCGTGGTAAACAAATATGCCGTCCTGGTCCGAGACCTGAGATACCTCCAGTTCAAGATCGCCTGCAGTACGAATGATGTCGCCAATATTGAATTTGACCCTGGTCAGGGGTGCCTGGTCTTTCGCATAGGTCCGGATTTCGTCGATAAGGTCGAAGTTCATCGTCACAAGCCTGTGTTCGACACTCACAATCTGGCCGATGCCAAGTTCCGGTTCTGCGCTACTG
>JABJED010000442.1 GCA_018665025.1 Gammaproteobacteria bacterium | reverse complement strand
GAGGAAATGGGTGACTTCCCACTATTTTTTCATTACGTCAATGTCGGACCGGGTGTGCGTGAGCAGGATATGATTACAGATGTCTATTTATCTTTGAAGTGACAAGAGGCTACAACCGAACTGTGCCGGTTTTATAGCACTGTGCTAGCCACTGATGAAAGTGATGGCTGGAGACATCCATAACAGGTGAAAACACACCACCGGTAAAACCGGACGACCTTCGTGCATTTTGCATACCTTCCACTGCAAAAATATCTTCCGAAAAAACCTGCTGCCAGCTTTTTAACACGGCAGACCTGCAGCCTCCATATGACTCATCAAGCGACTGAGCGCCTATATAGTAAAGCTGTAGTTTTTCCACCGACTGGCCCGGTGCCTGTGGCTGCACAATCATTGCAAACACGTGGTCCGGCTGCAGGCCCAACAAGACGTTGGGGTACAAGGAAATATATTCTGCATGAGACATTTTTTCTTCAGGCCAGTGAGGAAACCTCGGCAACTCAGTGCCTGCTATATCAGACAAGTTATACACATAGCTTCCCTGACCCGACATGTTTTCTGCGGCAACAATATTGTAATGTTGGTCCAGAGGCGAGTACGTATTGAGTGTCGGATGCACCGAGGGTAAGTGGTAGGATTCACAATAGTTTTCTACCGCCAACTTCCAATTGCACTGTACGTCAATTTCAATTAAAGCCCCTTGCTCGGGTACATGCAGCTCATCTAAAAATCCGGCCCCCGAAAATTGACTCCAGCGATTTTCGAGGGGCGTAATAAAGTCAGTAAAGTCTGGTGCATCACCAGACAAGTTAATAAAAACGATGCCCATCCACACATGGCAGCGTACTCGCTTGAGGCCATTATTTTCACAGGAAAACCCTGCCACTTCATTAATCCGAACGCCGCCAATTGACGGTGTCGATTTTAAGCTACCGCTGAGATCGTAATACCAGGAATGATAGGGACAACGGATGCCTCGAGCCAGAGGATTGGCTTCTTTGACCAACGTCATGCCACGATGGCTGCAGACATTATGAAATACATTGATATGACCGTTGAGATCGCGAGTGACAATAAGCGGCAGGCCCATGAAGTCGACCGGCGCCAAACTACCATTAGCTGCAACCTCAGAGGCAAAGGCCAGGCCAGACCAGGTTAGGCCCAACAGCTGGTCTCGCTCAAAGTGAAACAGCGCTTCGCTGGTATAGGCGGTACCCGGCATGCCAACAGCCTGCCCGATAGGCTTAGCTACTGCATCCAGTTGCGTCAACGGAATAGTGTTCTGGGTTATCGAGCTTGTCATTTCTGATCTTGCCTATCACTCGGTATACAAGCCTAAGACTACACATTAGTCGAATCTACACATATAGAGATATCCATATGCGACACATTAATATCACGTTTACTTCACCAATGGGGGTTGACCCGTTTTATGGTGAACATCAATATTCGCACTATTGAACCGATCAGAGTAGCGCGCCATGCCCGGAATCCAACAATCTTCCTATGTGATAATCGGCGCCGGTATTCACGGCCTCAGTACTGCCTATCATTTGGCCCTGGAGCTAAAGAGCCGGGGTAAGGGCAGCGGAGCAGATATTCTTGTACTGGATAAAACCGGTATTGGAGCAGGCGCTTCTGGTATCGCCTGCGGCGTGATTCGCAATAATTATTTCCAGAGTGCCATGCGCGAGCTAATGGCCCACAGTGTGTCCGTGTGGGAGTCAGACCCTAAAGCTTATAGCTACCATCCGGTAGGCTATATGCAGATAAGCTCTGAGTCTATGCACGACGATGTGGCCTCTATCTATCAGCAACAGCAAGCCATCGGCTACGAGTCGATATTTATAGAAGGCAGGAACGAATGCCGTGAGTATATGCTGAATATTTTTCATGACTGGCAGGCTCAGGGCATTACCTCGGTGCTGCATGAAAAAGCGGGTGGCTACGCCAATAACAGTAAAGCATTGGAAGGGTTGGCCACCAAGGCCGAGGCCGAGGGAGTGCGCATTGTTGGCGGTGTCGCAGTCACTGGTTTTGATCGCGACAACGCGGGTGCCGTCACCGCAGTACAAACAGATCATGGCAATATAGACTGTGGCTATTTGATCATTGCACCAGGCCCCTGGGCGAAACAATTTTGGGACATGCTGGAACTACCTGGTAGCATCAGCGTTAGAAATCCTGACAGCGGCGCCATCGCCACAGCTGTCCCCATGTGGGTTTACTGGTCCCTACAAGAGGGCACCCTCGGGGTCGACCCCAGGTTGCAAACAACCAACGATGGAAAGATGCCCCCGGTTATCCATGTAGATACCGATGCTCCGCTACTGTCTGATATCGATGGTTCATTAATCACAGACAAAATGTGGGGCATCTACTACAAACCCGACTTCCATTTTAACGGCGTTCAAGGGGGAGCAGCGCCCTTTATTATCAACAAGCCTGCTGAACTGGTGGCGGTGGACCCCTATGGACCTGAGTCTTCAGAATTTATTGTCGGTGAAGATTTCTCCACTCTATGGGTGTCTGCTCTTGCCCATTGCCAGAAACGCTTCTCCGGCACTCTGCCACAGTACAAAGATGAGCCCTCTGGTGGTATTGGCGCATTTACCCCAGATAGCTTTCCCGTATTCGATGTTTTTCACGGTAACTGCTATATGATCGCCGACTCCAATCATGGGTACAAAATGCTCGGGGTTGGAAAGCTGGTCGCTGAGGATATCTGTGGCAATGAATCCAGCTTACTTGAACCATTCCGCTTCTCGCGCTATATCGAAGGCAAGTTGCACCCGGTCTCAAACAGCCCCTTCCCATGGAGTTAGAATAAACCGGTATCGGCAATGAAGAATACCCGCTAAACAATTGATATTATTAAGTTTATGACAATGCCAATGCCGGCGAGATCGAAAATGCGTCACCGTCGGATGACATTTGACCGATGACTGATATATCGGGTCCAGAGAAAGCTCACCGTTAGGGCCGATGTCAAGGCTAGGGGACTGGACCAAGTGCCAGGTCCAACTGACACCAAAGTCAGGCTATTCCTATCCGTGTGATAAGGGTGGCCAGAGGTGGAGTCGAATTACCGACACGGGAACTTTCAAGACGAAAATCCGAAATTCACATTAACTAAATCAATAACTTACCGGTGCGTCCGTTGCCAAGCGTGCATAACTGTGTCCCGCAAAACTCCCGCACAAGGACTGGCTGTTTTCGCGCATAGATTCAGAGAGATACCTCTCTCACTTGTGCTGTGAAAGCGGATTTGGTCGCGTTTAACCACTACTCGTCATGCGGCGCCACTCTTTCATCAAACAAGCAGGCAAACGATCTAATTCGATACTCAGAATTTCGCTCGAAAGCCCTGTTATAATTCCTATCCTCAAACGGCTGAAGGAATTCGGTACCTTGGTTGAAAAGCTAAGGTCTAGTAGTTTCGAAGCGGCTTGTTCGCCTGATGTAAAGACTGTAACAATGATTCCTATATTTAAAATTCGGACAAAATAATGCGAGCAGTAGGAATAATAGTGCACGGCGGTCCTGAGGTGTTGGAGTTGGTTGATGTACCTGAGGTGGAAGCAGGTCCGGGGCAGGTTCGAATACGCAATTATGCCGCCGCAGTGAACCCCACCGACGTTGTGGCAAGAAACGGCATGCTCGCAGAAATGCAGAAGAAAAATCCACCGCCCTACGTCCCGGGAATGGATGCAGCGGGCATCGTCGACCAGGTGGGTGAGAACGTCACTACCGGGGTCAAAGTGGGTGACCGGGTCATGGCTATGGTGGTTCCAAGAGCAGCCCATGGCGCCTACCGGGAACAGATTGTGTTAGATCAAAGAGCCGTTGTACCTGCGCCAGCCGGTAGCTCTCACGTCGAAGCCTGCACGTTGCCAATGAATGCCCTCACAGCAAGAATGTCTCTGGATTTACTAGACCTTAAACCAGGCCAGGTGATTGCTGTTACCGGCGGTCCCGGGGCTTACGGCGGCTACGTTATACAACTGGCTAAAGCGGATGGCTTGAAGGTGATCGCAGACGGCGCCGACTCAGATCGAGTCCTCCTTCAGTCATTGGGTGCTGATATCGTTGTCAGCCGAGGGGACGGTTTTGCCGACAAAATCCGCGAACACTTTCCGCAGGGCGTGGATGGCCTCGCAGATGGCGCATTGCTGAATGCGCTAGCGGTTGACGCGGTCAAAGACGGTGGCAGTTTCACCGCCATTCGGGGATTTAAGGGCAAAGATCAACGAGATATTAAATTTACCGCGACGTGGGTCACGGGTTACGACGGGGCTTATGAAAAACTTGACCTGCTAAGAGAGCAGGTTGAAGCGGGTGTGCTGACGCTACGCGTTGCAGGCTCGGTCACTCCAGAGGATGCAGGCCACGCTCATCAGCGACTTGAGCAGGGCGGTACCCGTGGACGAATGGTGATCGAGTTTTGAACCCAACGTTTGGGGTTATTAGAACAGGCTAATCCTCCTCACTTTCAAACCGTTAGCCGGAGCTTTTCAAGAAGGTTCCTCACACTACCCATCATCACAAGGACTATTGGTGAAGCGATAAATTGAGTATGGAATCAGAAGATCACAAGTTGTTTTCGAAACCTACCTATCAATGGTACGTCGTGATTCTTTTGACCACAGTTTATGTGTTTAATTTCATCGATAGGAACATCTTGGCGATCCTCGGGCAGTCGATTAAAGATGACCTGATGATTAGTGATACTGCGTTTGGGTTTTTGGGCGGCATTGCATTTGCCATTTTCTATACGTTTATGGGCATTCCGATTGCGAGGCTTGCGGATCGGAAATCGCGCAAAACAGTGCTTGCCGTCTGTCTGGCGATCTGGAGCGGGATGACGGCAGTCTGTGGCCTAGCACAGAACTTTACGATGTTGCTTTTGGCTCGTATCGGCGTTGCCATCGGAGAAGCCGGGGGTAGCCCGCCGTCGCATTCGATCATCTCGGACTTGTTTCCGGTTTCTAGACGAGCCACTGCGCTGGGCATTTATGCGCTTGGGATTCCCATTGGATCGGCGGTTGGTTTTCTGGCCGGAGGGTGGATCAATGAGATTTTTGGTTGGCGGACAGCTTTTTTTGTAGTGGGAATTCCTGGCTTATTACTGGCACTGTTTGTTTATCTCACCATAAAAGAACCGCCGCCAGTGATGGACGTTTTAAGGCTGTTATGGTCCAAGCGAAGCTTCCGGTATATGTCTATCGGCGGTGCCCTTCATGCCTTCGTCGGTAACGGCATCGGGCTTTATATACCCATGATGTTTCAGCGAAGCCAT
>JABJED010000441.1 GCA_018665025.1 Gammaproteobacteria bacterium | reverse complement strand
GACAGATCTTAATGCGTTAACCAGCACGCGAATATGAGGATGCTCAGTCCATGGTCATAAGCCACTTATAGAGCACAAGAGATCAGGTTGCAAAAGGGGCGTCTATATGAGGAATTATAACAGGGCTTTTTGATCGAAAGTTTGAGTATCGAATCAGATCGGTTGCCTGCTTGTTTTAAGAGAGAGTAGAACCGTATGAATAGTAGTGTTTAAACGCTACCAAGTTTTTTGTTGTTTGTGGTTATTGTCTGACCTGGTGAAGAGCGATTAGCCAAGGTGCTTTTCTGTTGGAGTAAGGAGCAATGCGCTGCCGTGGTTTCAACCATCAGCTAGCGGCAAAGAGATCGTTGCATCAGGGGGCGCATTGCCTAAGGTGCGCCTGAATGGTGAGTTGGGCGCAAAGCCCCCCCAATCCTGTAAAAGTATCGAGTCAGATTGGACCGGGGTCGCGGTACCAGCGCTGCCAACCGGGCGAGAAAGTCCTCGGGAGTGAACAGAATATGAGTGGTGCCATCGCGGAACGGGTGCTTGAGTTCGTAGCTCACCTGGCCGGCTGCGTTGGTCGACAACCGCTCCAGACAGACGGCAGGCCGCGTGACGTAACGACACAGGCATTCAAGGCGATCTCGCTGGTGTGGCTGGCAGGCAACAGGCGACAGAAAACACACGCCTGCTACGGCTATTGATTTTTCTCTATGCCTATTAGCACTGATCACTAGTCAATAGACATAGCGCTTTATTAACACCTGGGTTATCACGCCAAACCACTAAGCTTTTAAGAAGACTATGATTTTTGCCGGAGGTTCCGCCGCTTATCCAACGAAATCATTCGTCGATAACTGCTTCAAAATTGTCCTGTGCTTGCTTGCTGAGTTGCGGCGCGTGATCGAACAGAAGCCTAGTCGGCGAGCGGTTTTGGTGCCAGAAAAATAACAGACCAGACGGTAATAAAGTCACTAGCCTGACCGAAGGTTAGACCTCAATACGAGCGGTGAATAAACCCAGAGCAATGTACTTATCACAAATTACATCGGCATACTTCGCAGAGTAAAAGCGACCCACGGAGTAAACGTTGCCCCCCCGCATGCTTAATGGCTCGATCCCAGGCAATAACGACGCAACCCGCTCTTTCTGCTCGTCGGTCTGCGGAACGATAACAACCTCATGCCCTGCCTGATCGCCAGATTGCGTCACATACCCCATTATCATCCCTGTGACCTCATCCATAACGACCTCTTCGGCCTCTGAGACCAATTCGTCGGCGTTAACGAATTGATGCAGGGCATCTAGTAACTCTGTGGCTTGCTCCGTTGGCGGCGCAAGTTGCAGGTAGCTCGTTACACATTTGCGCAGCGCCAGAATATCCGCCGTCTCACCGATGGTACCTTCGGTAAGATCAGGAAGCGTCAGGTTCCAGCGGAACGCGAAGGCTTCAATCAATTTGATTTCACGCGCATCGATGTGCTGATCTATACCCACGATTAGCTCGAAGATCGCCATGAGTTCTGCGGTCCCTTTTGCCTCGCGTAAAAAAGCGCCTGCAGAACCCCCGAGTTGTTCACGTCGGCGCAACTCTTCAAAACGCTTAAGGAGGTCCTCGGGTTTGACCCGCTCACGAGCGCTGCCGTGAATATCATCGATCACTCGACCCTTATGCATCATCACGATGCGGTCTCCCAGGTCGACGGCCTGCTGCATAGAGTGTGTGACCATCAACGTGGTCAGTTTATCGCGGGTTATAATGTCGTGGGTCAACTCGATCACTTGCTCAGCACTCTTCGGATCCAGCGCCGCCGTGTGCTCATCAAGCAGCAGCAGGTCTGGTTTTAACCACGAAGCCATCAACAGTGTGAGCGCCTGACGCTGCCCACCCGACAGGGTACCAATCGGGTTATCAAGCCGATTTTCAAGACCCATGTTGAGTGCGCGGACCCGATCCTTGAATTCAGATCTGACGCCGAGATTGAGCGCTGGCTCAAGACCTCGACGCTTTCCTCTGCGAGCTGCCAAAGCAAGATTTTCTGCTATTGACATGCTCGGAGCAGTGCCACTGAAAGGGTTCTGAAAGACTCGCCCGACCAATTGAGCCCGTTGATGCTCGGGCCATTTGGTAATATTTTGTCCAGCAAGGTCCAGCGACCCAGAATCCACTCTAAAGGACCCTGCGACCGCGTTAAGCAGCGTCGATTTCCCACTGCCATTGGTGCCGATGATGACCAGGAACGATCCTTTCACAAGATCTAACGACACATCGGTCAGCGCACGGACTTCGTTACTCGTACCCGTATTAAATGTCTTTGAGATTCCAGAGATTTGCAGCATGTTTTCAAGCCTCCTCGACATTGAGCGGCACGGGAGGTTTAAGTTTGCGAATAAAGGTCGGTGCAACCAACGCAAGGAACACGAATACCGCTGTAATGAGCTTTAGGTCGCTGGGATTCAGGCCCCATCGAAGAGCAACAGCCACCAGCAGCCTGAATAATACCGCGCCCATAATAGCACCGCAGATCAGCAAGCCCAGTGAGCGGCTTCCGACCAGTGCTTCGCCGATGATAACGCTAGCCAATCCAAGTACGATGATGCCGATACCCATTTGCACATCCGCGAAACCTTGATACTGCGCCAATAGAGCCCCACTCAAGGCGATCAGCCCGTTCGACATCGCCAGACCAACGATCGTCACTGTCTCTACACTGACGCCCAGAGCCGTCATCATTTGTGGGTTGTCACCAGACGCCCGCATCGCGGTGCCCAGCTGAGTTCGAAAAAACCAATAAAGCATCAGGCATACCAGAACTACCAGCACAAATGATGCGATCAACATCGCCAGGTCGCGCATCCCGACCTCCCACCCGAAAACCTCCACAACGGAACGACCACCAAATATCATGCTACCGAACCGCTCGGCGTAGGTTGCCAGGGTCTCCTCGTTGACAAGGGGTAGATTGCTACGCCCCATCAGCCGAAGATTGATCGAGTACAGTGCTGTCATCGCAAGAATACCCGCCAGAAGCGGCTGTATCTTGAACTTGGTGGCCATTAAACCTGTGCCCGCTCCGGCGATTGCGCCTGCGACCACGGCGGCAAGCGTGGCCGCCAACGGATGCATCCCGTTAATAATGAGTACCGCGGCGACCACACCCCCGAGCGTTATGGAACCCTCCGCGGTGATATCTGGGATATTGAAGATCCGAAAACTTATATACACCCCAAGGGCCAGGATGGCGAGTATCAAGCCCAGGGTCAGTGCCCCGATTAGAAGATTCATGAGTTAGCCACCGTCTCATGAGGCGTCTTATCCGCACTTGGTTCTTCGTTCCACAGCAGTGCAGCGGGTGGCTCTGCAACCGGAACATTCTGCTTTCGGTGGCCTGCTTCATCGGTCACTTGACTCGCCTTTTTTATAATAGCCTCAGGGATCACCCAGGGCATTTTCAGTCCATCGAGCGCAGTAAGGTTTAGATGAAGCTCGACCGGCATCCAGTTCACCGCAGGAATGGTCGCAGGATCGCGCCCCTGGAGAACGTCTGCAGCCAACAAACCCTGCACATAACCAACATCATGATAGTTTGCACCAAGATCCAACAGGGAGCCACGGGCGGCCGACCCAGGCAACGAGGTAATCACCGGGACTCCCGCGCGATTGGCAACAGACACCAGCACTTCAAGCGCGGTGATGACGGTGATGTCTGGGCTAACCCAAAGCACGTCTACGCCTCGAGCCATGACCGAAAGTGCCACCTCGCCCGCCATAGCGGACGTCTCAGCATTGCCTTCCACCAAGGTCAGACCCAACTCTTTGGCTACCTCGCGCGCCATCAGTGTCGCTGCCTCGGAATTAGCTTCCGCTGGGTTCCACACGAGCCCAATCCGCTTAGCCCTGGGCTGAATTTGTGTCAATAGAACAAAAAGGTCCCGCACAGGTGGCAAGCTGCCAAGCCCTGCCATATAGGGTGGGTGATCGAGTGGGTCATCGGCATTTAGCCCTACCCCTGCCTCGAAAGGATTCGATGTGAGCCCAAAGACATGAACCCGCGGTGAAGTCTGAAAACGGTTTGAATTGGCGACAGTTTGCAAAGACAGCGTCGACACGGTGATCACCAAGTCGAGGTCGGCGCTGGTGACCTCCTTTGCGATCGCATTAGCCGTGCTGATGTCTCCCTGCGCGTTATATCGAAGAAACTCCAGATCTACACCTTCTTGGAAACCACGACTTGCCAGCGCTTCAAAAATTCCGCGGACGCCGTCGTCCGTCGCATCGAGTGTTGCATGCTGTATGACCGCAACCCTTTGAGTAGCGGCTCCCTGGCCTGTCTCACGCACTGCGTTTTTTCGCGACCCCAGATCCGAGACCAATAAGATAGCGGCAGCACCAGCGATTATAACCAGCCCCATGGACAACCGCTGGAACCCCTTGAGCGCAGTCAGGGCACGAGTGTAAAAAGGCAAAGATTGATTAGAGGACATGCCATACCATGGAAAGAAAAACGCCTGAATACTAGCAGACATTAAAACCTAGCAACAACCAGTGAGAATTCCGCTGGGCAGCGAGCTCATCCAGCCCTTATTTCAAGCCGCATTTTAGTTTGCAGATATTGGATAATCAGTCTCAACGCATTCTGAGTTCTAGCGCCGGAGCCTTATATTTTGAAATCAGTTGGAGGATAGAAGATATAGACGCCCCACCTTTACCCGAGAGCTACCATCAATGATGGATATCTCAATGTGGTACGTTGTACCACCCCACAAAAAGAGAGGCGTCTATGAACAAGAAGGTAATCTATATCGGCCTGGATGTCGATG
>JABJED010000440.1 GCA_018665025.1 Gammaproteobacteria bacterium | reverse complement strand
ATTGCCTACATTGTTTTGGGCGTGTTTGCTCTCAGGCGGGGTAAAACGAAGACTGCCCGGGTGAGTTACCTGATCGCGGCCATTGCATCGTTTGGATTTATGGTGAGTGTCTCCCTAACCAGAAGCCCGCTGGGGTTCCTGTCTTAGTAAGATAAGACTAATCCAGTTAGAAGTTGCTGGTGATGCCTGTGAGGCTAGCCGTCCGAAACTGACAACAAAGAGTTACTTTTTTCGATTCGCCTCATAGGCTGCGGCGATTGCTGCTAGCCGGGCATCGTCGAAGCGACGCCCAATAAATGACAAACCAATAGGTAAGCCGCGAATATCTCCCATAGGAACAGTCAGGTGTGGGTGCCCGCCAACCGCTGGAAAGCTTGAGATCGAAGGACCGTGAAACGCATATACCGACAGTAAAAGTCGGGGGAACTACCTCCCGTCCAGCACATTGGCGAGACGTTCTCCGAGAATTCCGCTGATGTTGAAGTTTAGCTTTGCAACGATGTTCGGGAAAAATTTGAGATCTTTCTGCATGCGATCATATTCAAAGTTCAAAGCTGAGACCGGTGTCTTTGCCACAACGTCAGCGGTTCGTTCAATCGCCTGTATATAGCCAACCTCCCCGAATACCTGACCTGGTTCCAGTTCAGCGAGTAGGCGAGTGTTGTCTCCGTCGTGGCGTTCGACGCTGGCGGAGCCGGTAAGGATCATGTACATGTTTCTGCCAACATCCCCCTGGGTGACAAGTTTCTCGCCAACTTCGAATTCGTGAATTTCCGAAATCAGTATGGCCTTTCTGCGTTCGTAGTTGGTCATGTCGACAAACAGTGGGCTGGTTTCCAAAACGGCAGAGTCGACCTTCATGGCAATAATCTGGTAGAGACCGACCAGGCGGATCTTTGTCATGATGATGGGTGTGATCAGCAGATTAGCGAAAATGGAAATTAACATGGTCAATGCTGCCAGTGCGCCGAATTGCGCCACGATGGTGAAATTCGATAGCAGTAGAATGCCGAAACCCAGGGACAGGGCCAGGCTCGAAATGATTAGCGGAGTGGCCACCTCTTTGACTGCCTGGTGCACTGCGCCTTTATAGTCGGAGGTGGTTCTGCAAAGTTCGTTGTAATGGGCGAGCAGGTGAATGGTGCCGTCGATAGCGATACCGACTGCGATCACCGCCACCATGGCGGTCCCAGGGTTTAATGGGATATCGAGCAATCCCATAATGCCAAACATCAGCACAATGGGAATAACGGATGGGACCATGGCAATAGCCCCGCCCTTTAAGGACGTAAACATGATCGACATCAGAATAAAAATGAGTGCCAGTAAAAGAACGAGCGCCTTGACCTGGGAAACCATCAGCTTTTCTGCAGCTCGGTTTACCAGCAAGTTCTCGCCAACGACTTGTACTGTAATCCCATTACCGGAAACCTGGCTGGCAAAGTCTTTGAGTTCGTCAATGTACTTGTTGAGCGTGTGAGAATCACTGATGTTGTGCCTGACAACGATATTAGCTCGTCGGTAGTCGTGGCTGATGTAGGACTCCAGTTCACTGCGGTGGAAAAACATCAAGTATTGGGCGACCAGTTGTCTGGTCGGTGGCAGCGTATCGGCTGAAAACTTCCCCTGGAACTCCTTGTTTACGTATTTAAGATGATCGGCGACAGAGAGCGTTGTATCGAATACAGCCTGCTTGGCGAGGAACATCTGTATTTTGTTAATTTTTTGAAGGTTCTCTGGATCCAGGAATGCCTTGTCATTCTCAGCTTCCAGTGCGACAAAAAACACCTTAATACCTGCGAGGTCTTTGTGAATGGTGTGGGTTTCCTGAATAAGCGGTTTGTCGTCAGGAAAGTAAGAAAGGGGGTCATTGGTCACATAAAGATGTGACGCGTGATAAGCGAAAAAGACGCACAGCACCAAAGTGATGGATAGTACAGCGGTGGGGAATCGGTCCTGGGATATTTTGAATATCCTGATGATCTGGTCCGGCAGGTTGTTACCGTAGAGTTCCGAAGCATCTTTTCCTTCCCCCATTTTTTTACCGAACATTGCTAGCATGGGCGGAACCACGAGTATCGTGATGACACCGTTAAACAAAATGGCAACGGTTGATGCAATGGCGAAATGCTGGATCAGCAAGATGTTGCCAAATAGATTACTGGCGAAGCCGAGGAACGTTGTGAACACAGTGAGTAGCATCGGCAGACCCGTATGCTTCGCCATGTAACGAATAGCCTGATGTTTTTGGGCTGTTGTGATTGCATCGTGATCTTCTGTCTGTTCTGCAAGCCCACGGAAGAACGCTGACATCATGTGGGTATCTTCAGTTGAACCGATCACGATGATCAGCGAAGGAATCATCACCGACAGAATATTGATGGGGATACCCAGCCACCCCATGAGGCCGAATGTCCAGATAATAGCGAGTACAGAAGTGATTAACGGGATGATCGCGGCGAGAATACTACGCATGAAAAACAGAATAGATCCTACAAGCACGATGGCTGATAGTGGCCCGAGCAATTTGAAATCAGCGGTAAGGTTTTGCTGCAGTTCTGCATTAATTCGGGGTGGGCCAACCTGGAAAATCTGTTCGAAGTGGGCGCGTTCGGGATCGATTAATTTCTGAAATTTATTGTAAACTTCGATGGAGAAGTCTTCTGTGTCCTCAAGGTCCTGAACAGTGACGATGATCGCGGTTACGGTACCATCTTCTGAAAACAGGTTGCCTGTATACAGTGGGTTCGAACTGGCCCTGACCCTGGCTTGCTCGGCTTCAATGTCGTCGGCGGGTACGCCATCAAGCACCGGTTTGCTCGATATCTGCGGCGTGTTGTTTTGGTCTTTCCTTCCCTCGATGATGCGAAGATTAAACAAGCTGTTTACACGATAGACGTGGGTAATCTCTTTCAGCTCTCTAACCAGTACGTCGAGTCGGGTTAGTTTTTCTGCCGTCCAGAGGTGCTTGTCACGGACGTAAATAATTGTTTTGTTGTCTGACCCGAAATGGTCCATAGCACTCTGGTAGGCGAGTTTCTCGGGTTCATCGGCAGGAATAAGGCTGTTAAAGCTGGTGTCTATCTCAAGTCGTGTCACACCCCAGAGCAGCGGAATGGTAATAGCGATAACGATGATCGTAATAAGTCGTCTTTGCCGTAGGCCGAGAGTAAAAAGAGCCTGGATCAAGAGCCATCTCCTGATTCAAGGGGAGGCTGGTTAGCGACGATCCAACTCTCGCTGAAAATCTCATCAGGAACATAGTCAGCTGAGAACACGCGCCTGTTGATTTTAATGATTGTCCGATGCTCCTTCTGAAGGTCGTCCATCATCATCATATTCGCCCGCCACATATCGCCATGGACTTTGGTCAGATCATGATTCGTCTGGCGTTTTTGCAACCGGCCAATTTCATCAAAGTGATCGGTCCTTGAGATGTACAGGTTATCTTTCCGTATATAGTGTCTGCGTTCTGGCTTTTCCTCTGCTGGTGAATCCAGGTCATAGACATCCACTACGAAGTAGTCGGTCTCGTTGATGGTGGTGTCGTCTCTTCTGACATGTTCGTGATGATCAAGCGTATCCCCGACCAGGTTTGCTATTGAGTAGTCGGTACCCAGGAAGTTGTCTTCGCTTTTCCCTTCCGGCCCAGGGGTCTTCTCGATGAAAGTTTTCCCGAAGGCTGGCAGATAGAAAGACTGTTTAGGCTGGCCGTCCTGTTCAAGCTGCGCCAATAGAGCCACGCCTTTTACGTCTAGCGGCGAATCGAAAAGGAGCAGAAAGTTCACTGTTCCTGATTCATCGGCTCGGGAATACCGGCGCAGCTTGCGCGTATTCTTATGGCCTTGCTGGTCGATCAGGATCATTGATTGTTCTTCGTAAACATACGGATATTGCTGATGTCGTTTGTAAACCAGGTCTAGTAACTCACGTCCGCTCCAATTCTCAAACGGGTCAATGGGTTGTTCTGGGCGATCACCAATTGAGAGCCCGGGAGCCAATAGCAATGAGAAAAGAAGTGCCCTCATTGGCTTTCCTCTATTCGTTGGGCAATTGTTTGAGAGAACTCTCCAAGGAGTTCGCTCATGGCAAAGACGGTCCCTGCAAAGTCGGGGGAGTCGATGCGACGTTCACTTATATACTCGTTGGATGAGTTGGTAATGGTTTCGCTCGTTTCACGGTGAATGAGTTGCCAGCGAACAAGCAGGTGCACATAACCGTCAGCGCCTCTTTCAAAGCGTTCAATGTAAACGGTGAGTCGATAGGCCGGTAGTGAGCTTAGGCGGTTTGCGGGCGTACCAATGGCAGCGGTCCCGAGAAGGTTGGTCAGGTTTCGAGCCAGCGCCCGCGTCAGGTTCTTGCGAAGGCTTTCCCCCCACTGGTGGGCTGACGCGAATACAAGCTGGCTGTCAGGTCTTCTTGAGGAAATCTGAAGTCGATCCAGGTACTGGGGGACTTCCAGGTCAACGATTTCGATAGACATATCCCCTCGGTTAGTGGCACCGGCCACGCTGACGGGTTCGATCAGGTAGTACCGAACCGCATCCACCGAAGAAGAACAACCAGCGAGTAGTACCAGCATTACGACAAAAGAAGCTAGGTTGAAGGCTTTCATTACTGTTCATCCTCAGTAACTTTCCGACCGAAAATGATCGAGTTGGGGTGTCGTTCCAGTGTTTCGATCAGCAAGCGGATGGATCGGGCCATTTCTTCCAGTTCATCCGTTACCTTGATGACGTTATACTGTAGCGGCGAATGAGGTTCCAGGACATCGTTGATCATCTTAAGCGTATCTTGCAGGTTAATCAGGACATTCCGCGCGGCGACAATGGTGGTATCGAGGCCGCCCTCATCCACATTTCGCAGGACATTGCTGAGTGCGCGCATTGACGCCTGCAGGTCGGTAACTGCTTCCTCGTTAATATCCTTGTTAACCAGTTTGTCAGCACCGCCCAGGATATTTTCGATACTGTTACCTATTTCCTCGATGTCTATCGTCTGGAACTTCTCGACGAACTCTCCGATTGATTGGGTGATAGCTTCAAACGCGCCGGCTATTGTGGGTAACTCAGGGTAGGCCATCGATGCATCGGCAACCATGTTGAGTGGTGCGTCCGGGTAAATGTTGAATTCGATAAACAGTTTACCGGTCAACAAACTGCCTGATTGCAGTCGGCCCCTCAGGCCTTTATCTACAAGTGTTTGTAACGTTTGTTCCGGTGATAACGGGTTTTCAGTATCACGATTGATGATGCGGTCTGGTTCGACCTCTACCAGCACAGGAATCCTGAAGGTCGTAGTGTCTGCGTCAAACTCCATACGAATATCGAGCACTTTTCCGATCCTTATGCCCCTGAACTCCAGTGGCGCGTCTGGTTTGAGTCCCCGAACGGAGCCTGTGAAGTACATCACGAACTGAATTTTTCTTGCGTAGGACTGATCTTCGATACTTGAGTATCGTGGGTACAGTGTGAATATCAGGTCTCCAACATCTGCAACGGTCGTTTCCAGACTGTCGGGTGTATCAAATGCGATGCCACCGAATAACAGGGAGGTGACGGAGGCAGTCTTCACATCAACGCCGTCTGCACCCATTGAAACGTCAATACCCGAGACATTCCAGAATCTGGAATTGCCTTTCACGAGTTGATCATAGGGGTCGCGGATAAATGCGTGGATAAAGACGCTTTGCGCATCACCGCCCAGCTCATAGCCTAGTGCTTCACCCGCGAGAAGACCCTGGTAGTAGATGTGGGAGCCGCGACCAATGCTGCCAAGGTCTTTAGTGATTAACGTAATTTGTGTGCCGGCGTCATCGGTTGTGATCAGTGGTGTTTCTTCGAGCCCGACGAAGTGAGTTTGAGGTACGCCCGGACCCGGGTCGATCTCGATATAGGATCCGGAGATCAGGGTGCCAAGCGCAGACACGCCACGAACACTGAGTTCCGGCCTCACTACCCAGAATCGAGAGTTTCGTCGCAGGAAACCCTCTAGACCCTGATTAAAGGTGACGGTAAGGATGATATTTGAAAAACCTTCTGCAAAAGCGATCTCATCGACGATACCAATGTCGACGCTCTTGTACTTGATTTTGGTTTTACCCGCGACGATACCCTCTGCCGTTTGGAATTGAATGGTGGCAACGGGTGCCTGATCTGTCAATGTTCTGACAATCAGCCAGCCTCCGACCAGTGCTGTAACAAGGGGAACCAGCCATATAGTAGAAGGCCAATTTCTTGTTTTTACGGATGGCGAATCGAAATCTTCAAAATCGCTCATAGGGCTACCGCTGAATTGTGATGAGACCGGTCCCAGATTAACCTGGGATCAAACTGGTGGGCGGCCAGCATAGTGAGAATAACCGCTGCTCCGAAAAAGCTGGCGCCGATGCCGGGGGTAACGTTGGCAAGTAAACCCAGGCTGACCAGGCCTGATAATAACCCAACAAGGAAAACGTCCACCATGGACCAGGAGCCGACCACTTCGGTGACACGGTATAGCAGCGCTCTGTCTTTTGGTTTCCAGTTCGAATTTTTCTGTACTGAGTAAAGCAGAAAGCTAAGGGACAACAATTTTGCAATAGGCACGATGATGCTGGCAAACAGAACGATGAGCCCCAGGCCCCAGAGTCCGCCTTCAATGAGATAAATGATACCGCTAAGAATTGTATCCGGTGCCCCCTTGCCGAGTTTTTTAAAGGTCATAACCGGGTATAGGTTGGCGGGTATCAGCATCAGTACTGCAGAAAACAGCAGTGCCCAGGTCTGCTCTATGCTGCCTTCAATACGGTGGTGGATGGCAGCACCACACCGATTGCAGCTGTGTCCTGTCGTTTGTAAGCCGTCGCATAGGTGGCAATGCAGGATTTTGTCGTCGCTGCGTATCGACGTGACAGAGGTATCCAACGCCTTAATTTTTTCGATTCTCTGCCATAGGGTTTCTGAATCGAATTGGCTGCGTGCCATGGCATAAACGACCAGCAACATCGAGAGAGCAACCAGTGATAATCCAGGCACCACCGTTGCCAGTTCCTGGAGTTTCACAATGGCAATCAGGGTTCCCAACATAAAAACCGAGATCAGGTTCCAGGGTTCCAGGGCCTTTACTAACTGAAATACGCGACCTGCCTGGGGTGGGGCGATACCGAGACGAGCTGGCAGCAGCAGATAAATCATGCCGAGAATGGTGACCAGGGGGAACACAATGCTGGTTAGAAAGACAACCAGCCCTAGCTCACCCATGCCGTTCTGATAGAGAGCCCAGCCACCAGCAAACAAGAAGTTTTCTTGGTAGATGCCCCCCACTTTCATTCCCAGGAATGGGAAAAGGTTTGCGATCACCCACAATATCAATGCGGTGATATAGAGAGCGAGAGACCGGTTAAGGGAATCCGGGATATGCCGATAGAGCATTGCGTCACAACGTTGGCAGTTGGCTGTAGCATTGGGCACGATTGCGGTGCGGCGATAAATCGCCGCACATTCGTGGCATGCAATTAGACGAGCCAGTTCAGTCACTTTTGTGCAATACACCGTCTACCCCCGGAACTGGAACGGTACCATGTGCTCGTGTCTCGTGTCACACGCCCTTTCGAGCGCTAACGGGGGAACATTTCCCTTATGTGCTCTTCAGGTAGTGGTGCGGTAAACCTGGAGACCAAAACAGTGAACGAAATTGACACTATTTCGCCCAGTACTGCACATGAATAGGGATTTGGGCCTTCGGCGTATAGCCAGCTCGAGATCGTCTTAAAAGTGCCATTGCTAAACCAGGCTGGATCAATTAACTGGGCATGGAGAACGATGAATGTGATAAAGCCACCGAGCAGGCCAGCGTAAGCTCCTTGGCGGGTAACGCCTTGCCACAGAGCGCCGACAACCAACGGGCCAGCGAATGCGGCCATCATGCCACCCACCCCGATCCATACGATCAATGCGACATTGGTACCGATCAGAGACCAGGCCATCACCATACAAAGAAGCAATATAATGACGGTCGATATTCTGGAGATGGTCAGCACGCGCTGGTCCAACTCGTCTTCTGTCAGGTCGGGTTTTGTCATCGGTACGATGGTTCGACGGTAAATATCATTGGCGACAATCTGTGATGAAGAGACAACCAGGCCATCTGCCGTGCTCATGACCGCCGACAATACGCCAACGCCAATGAGTGCTGCGAGCCATGTAGGGAAAAGCTCGATAAACAACATCGGTAATGCCTGGTTAGGGTTCGAGCCATCCAGATAAAGTGCATCCCCGAAATGAGCACGTGCCAGTAGCCCCCCCAGGCCCAGCATGCCGAGGGTTAAGCCAAACAGCGCAGCAAGCTTAACGAACTGCATTCGGTCGCCGTCAGAGCGGAGCGCCCAAAGCTTATTGCCCAGATGTGGCAATAAGCCGAGAGGCATGTGGGCAAACACGATTACAAAAATTGCCCACCAGGAATGGTAGAGCGGTGTTTCCGGGTTTAAAGGTGTCACAAGGTTGGGGTTCTGTGTCTCAAGGTTTTCCAGTACTCCGGTAAAGCCTCCGTCGATACCGAAGCCCACAGCCGTCATGATAATGACGACGACGGCCAGTATCAGCATCATGGCACCCTGCGCGCCGTCCGTCAGGATATCAGCGTGGGCGCCGCCCAGTACGACATAGAACAACAATACGGCAGTCGTAATGATGAGTGCCCACGTTGAGTCAAGTCCCAGCATCAATTCGAACATGACGACGCCAGATACCAATTGTCCTGCCAGATAAAAGAACAACACCAGCGATAGCAGTGACACGAGAATTCTCACACCTTCAGACTGGTATCTATCGCCGAGGTATTCAGGGATAGAACGGTTACCGAATCGGTTTCCCGAGGTGGCGATGAGCCGCATCGAAATGAGGACGCCGAAATAAACTCCGATCGGATATAAAAAGTTACCCCACTGGGCTGCGAGTCCGAACTCATAACCAAGCGCAGGAGTTCCTAAAAAAGTTGCCCCACTGGCCGTGGAGGCGGCGAAAGCCAGCGCCAGGAAAAACGGGCCGTAGGCACCTCTAGCGGTAGCAAAGTCGTCAGCATGTTTGATCTTTCGTTGTGCATACAAGCCAATACCAACCATTACGGCGACGTAGAAGGCGAGAAATATCCAGGACCAGGTGATTAGTGTCATTTCGTTATTGTTCCACAGTCTTTGCGGTTTCGCGATCCTTGCTGAAATATCCTGCGCGCTTGGTGAGGTTTTACAGAAGGTGCGCGCTGGTGCTTGTAGTGATAGTGTTTCGGAAATACCTAAAAGTTGTTGCGACTCATGCTAAATAAACTTGACGATTTCCCGATTCACCAGACACCGGAGCCGGTTGCGCATCCGGCAACCAGTGATCGTAATGTATACGATCGCACTTGGTACAATGGATACGCGCCGGACGGTTCCTATTACTTCGGCGTCGGCATGGCTGTTTATCCTCATCGTGGGATTATGGATTGCGCTTTTAGTGTGGTGCAGCCGAATATGCGACAGCATTGCTTCTATGGTTCCAGGCGAGCCCCTGTTGAGCGAACTGAAATGGATGTTGGCCCGTTTAGAATGGAAGTGATTGAACCGATGCGCCGTACGCGGATCATTCTGGATGACAACGAAAGCGGGATCACCTGTGACCTGACTTTCTCTGCGCGAACGGCGTCAATACAGGAAGCTCGCCAGACTTTGTGGCAGGGAACGCGGCGAGCGATGGACGCGACCCGATTTGACCAGTTTGGCCGGTGGAGTGGTGTTGTCAATCACCCGGATGGACAGATCAGAGTAGATGAATCAGTTTGTCTTGGTACCAAGGATCGAAGCTGGGGTGTTCGCTGGGTTGGTGAGAGGGAGACCGGCGGGGCACCCGTTATCCCGGACGGGATTTGTTTTGTTTGGGCACCCCTTATCTGGGATGACCATATTTCACACGCGATATTTTTCGATGGGCCAAAAGGAGAACCGTTGGTTCGTGAGGGGCTTGAAGCACCGCTTTATCAAACGGAGGCAGAGATTCCCGGTGTTGAGGATGGTCTTGTGGAGCGAAAGCTTACTGCGCGACATAGAATTGAATACCACCCGGGTACGCGATTGGCAAAGGCCGCAGAGATAGATCTGGTTAACCTTGATGATGGTGTGCGCAGGATCAAACTGGAACCAAAACTGAAATTCATGATGAAGGGGCTAGGCTATGGCCATCCGGAATGGAAGCAGGGCGCCTGGAAGGGTGAGCTGGCGACCGGTCATGAGTCATTCGATCCAAGGCAACTCGATCATCAAGCACCCGAAAATATTCATACGCAACAGATTGTGACCGCTACTGATGGTGAACGGCAGGGTGTCGGTGTGCTGGAGCAAATTGTTGTAGGTCCCTACGAGCCGGCAGGATTCAAAGGTTTCTTTGATGGCTACTCGGAGTAGTCCAACCCATAGATCATGAAAAGCTGAGCTTTTCGGAACAGCGAAGGCGCCTGCCGTAGCGGTTAGACATTGGTTCTTTGATATCACATGAAGTGTTGCGCTGTATTGGTAGTTATGTTCCCTTTGCCGCAAGATGCTGGCTAATCTTCTTTAAGGTGATTGTTTGATGGATTCCTTTTCTCTATCGGCCAGTGACGGCCATGAAGTTGCATGTTACTCATGGGTGTTGGATAACCCGAAGGCAGTGGTCCAGATTGCTCATGGCATGGGAGAGCATGCACGCCGTTATGACTGGGTCGCGCAGCAGCTGAATGCCAATGGCTACGCTGTTTATGCCAATGATCACCGCGGTCACGGCGAAACCAGTGGCCCGGTGCTTGGGTACATGGGCGCTGATGGATGGAACAGGTCATTGGCCGATATGTATGAGCTGGGCCAGCTTGCCAGAGGTAAACATGAAGGTCTGAAGCTCATTCTTCTGGGACACAGTATGGGGTCCATGCTGTCCCAGCAGTTCATCACACGCTATGGTTGTTCGATCGATGCCCTGGTGTTGTCAGGTTCACCGGGCTTTAAGGAAAGTAAGCTGGCATTTATAAACCTCTTGCTGATGAAGTTTGAGCGCTGGCGGCATGGTCCGGATGGTACGAGCATGCTCATGCAGAACGCGATTTTTGGAAATTCCAACGCACCCTTTGATGGTCCAGGGGCGACGGGCTATGAATGGCTCTCTCGTGACCAGGAAGAGGTAGCCACTTACATCGCTGATGATCAGTGTGGTTTTGTGCTGTCCCCGGCTTCGCTAATAGACATGTCCCAGGGATCCGCGATATCGCAGGATAAGCTCAGTCTTCTAAGAATTCCACAGAACCTGCCGATCTATATTTTTTCAGGAGCAGAGGATCCGGTACATGGCAAACAGGTCGACCTCGACAGGTTAGTCAACACCTATAGAAAGCGTGGCCTCAGCCAGCTTAGTTACAAGCTATATCCCGGTGGCCGGCATGAGATGTTCAATGAAACAAACAAGGATGAGGTTGTCACCGAGCTGGTCCAATGGCTCGAACAACAGCTTTAATGAAGGAGACTGAGATGAAAAACGTGGCGGTGATGGGGTTGGGGAACTTTGGCACGGCACTCGCCTGCAATTGGCTGGCTGAAGGGCTGAACGTCAGTGGCTGGACCGTTGAACAGGAAGTCTATGACAGTATCCAGGCAACCGGTATTAATGAGAAGTACCTTGATGACGTTTCGCTTGAAGGGCTGAAGGTGTCGATGGATATTGCGCAATCCGTGGCAGATGCAGAGATTGTTGTGCTGGCTCTACCTTCTCACGTGGTGCTGAGTGTTGTTGATGATTTGTTGCCACACCTTCGAAATGACCAGATTCTTCTGGACCTCGCCAAAGGGCTTGCTCCGGGTGACCAGATGATTTCTGAAGTGATCAGCGAGAAACTTGAAGCCGCAAAATTAACCTGTCGGCT